>DASVEP010000273.1:0-5282 GCA_036380475.1 Candidatus Dormiibacterota bacterium | reverse complement strand
ATGGAGTTCTCGCTGCCGATCTCGGCCAAGGCGGTCGAGCGGTTGGCCTGCGACTGCAGCGTCACCCGAATCCTGCTCGACGCCGACTCCATGGTCATCGACGTCGGCCGGGCCAAGCGGGTCATCTCCGGTCCGCAGCGCAAGGCGCTCGCGGTTCGCGATCGCGGCTGCGTGTGGCCTGGTTGCGACCGGCCGGCGACCTGGACCTCGGGCCACCATCTCGTCCACTGGATTCATAACGGCCCGACCGATATGCCGAACCTGGTCCTACTTTGTTATCGCCATCACTGGATGGCGCATGAGGGCGAATGGCAGATAGTGCGCGGGGATGACGGAGAGATCCTGACCATTCCGCCCACCAACTTCGGGTGGCGGACCCGCGGCGTCGGTTGATTTGGCCCTCGGTATACTTCTCGCTCGGCCTACGCGGCGGTGGCGGAATGGCAGACGCGCTAGTTTCAGGAGCTAGTGTCCGCAAGGACGTGGAGGTTCAACTCCTCTCCGCCGCACCAGCAATTGACCAATCGCTTGGTCCTTGCGCGCCGTGACTGACCACGAGCAAGTGGTCGAATGGCGACCCACCGCGTCGGACACGGTTGTCTGGAGCGTGGTCGGTCTAATCCTGATCGTGCTCGGGCTCCCTCTCTTCGCCCTTCCGTCGATTCTTCATGCGAGCTCAGCCGGCTTGTCGATCCAGATCGGGCTCGTGGAAATTCTCGTGGTCGTGGTGCTGACGGCGGTGCTGCTGGTCGCCCACGAAGGCGTTCACGGTTTGGTCATGCTCCTGTTTGGTGCGCGACCACGTTTCGGCGCGACCCTGGTCGCCGGATCGATGCCGGCGTTGTACGCCACATCGGAAAACCACCGCTTCACTCGCGGGCAGTATTTGATCGTCGCCGCTGGTCCAGCGGTCGTCATCTCGGCGCTGGGTTTTTGGGCCTGCTTCGGACCCTGGATCGGCTACCTCGTCCTTCCGCTCGCGATACACCTCGGAGGATGCGTGGGCGACGCGTTCGCCTTCATGCGAGTACTCCGTGAGCCGCCTGGCACCAAGTGCGAAGACCTCCGCGACGGCATCCGTTTCTATCGACCCACAGTTTCGATTTAGATAACCCGAGCTTAGCCCTCGATACACTTTCGTCGGTGGTTGCGGCCCCCCTCGACCAGGTTCGCACGCTCTATCGAACCCTGCTCGTCTACGCAGCCGCTTCAATTCTCATCCTGGTCATCGGCCTCGTCGAGTTCGTCTACTTCGAGCCTCCTGGTCAGCACTCCGGCCTCAAGGCCACCATCGTTGGAGTCTTCGAGTACGACCCCGATCACAACAAGCTGATCGGGTCCGACAAGAACGCGTTCCCCCGCACGGTGCAATTCGCGGCCGAGGTCGACTGGTCGTCGCTGCCCAAGGACATGGTCCTCGATGCGCGCTGGTACGACGGATTCGGAAACGTAGTCGGCAGCGCCGGTCCCGGCACACCGCAGGAGCTGGCGAGCCACACGACAGTCCCGGTACGCGTTCCGCCGGGCTTCCATCACAACCTTCCGGGCCACTACATCTTCGTAGTCGAGAGATATTCGGGCGGCGTTCCTGTCGAAGTGATCGCGCGGCGCGTGGTCCTCGTGGAGCGGTAGTGGACACGGCCGTCACCGCACGTCAAGCGAATCCTCGCCCGCGACGTCCCGCGCGCTACGCGGTTGCGCTCGTGATTGCCGTCTTGCTGGTTCTCGTCCTCGTCGCCAGCTCGATCCTCAACTACATCTACCTGGACACGGTCGCCGGCCGCGCGTCGCTGTACGGCTTGCTAGCGGTCGGCCTGGTCGCACTCGGCACGTTCATCGGCGTGCGTGCTGTGCGGAGGGATCCCGTCGAGCAGCGAAAGCAGGTGATCCGCGCGGCGGTTCTTCTCGGCCTGGCCGCGCTCATGTGGCTGCTCGTGATCGACGTTTTCGTTTTCACCGACGCCGCGGGACCGCAAGTCGCCGCCGTCTGCGCCGTCGCATGTCTGCCCACCACTGCATTCGGCCTCCTGGCCCTGCGCGCGATCGACCGGAACGAAAAAGAGCCATGGCGCCTCGTCCTTGTCGCCGCGGCATGGGGCGCAGTCGTAGCCACCAGCCTCGTCATTTGGGCGGAGAGCCTGTGGCAAACCATCGCGATCCGCACCCTAGTGCCCGGCCCCGGCCTCGACGTGTCCACCGCATTCTCGGCCGGCATCCTCGAGGAGCTGGCCAAGGGCTCGGCGGTGGTGTTGCTGTTCCTCGTGATGCGAAACGAGTTCGACGACGTTGTCGACGGAATCATCTACGGCGCCGCAGTTGGCCTTGGCTTCAACTTCATGGAGTCGGTGTCGTACATGACCAATCTCTACGCGATCTTTGCGCCAGAGGGCGTTGGCTCATACGCGGCCGGCTTCCAGTGGTATGCGCGGCAGGTGCTCGGACTGTTTTTCGGGCACGCGACCTACACAGCGTTTGTCGGCGCAGGTGTTGGGATTGCGCGCCAGCTGCCCGACGCGCGCAGGAAGATCATCGCCATCGCGGCAGGATTCCTGGTCGCCATCGCCGCTCACTTTGCCTGGGACGCATGGCTGACCCTCTTCCCCATCGAGAAGTCTGCGGTCGGCATCATCGAGATCCACCTCCGCACCCTGATCATGACCGGGCCATTCACGGCCGCCGTGCTGGCGCTTCTGTTCCTCGGCTTGCACATCGAGAGCCGCGCTTTGGCCGAGCAGTTCCGCAAGGAGGCCGCGACGGGCATGGGCTCCATCACTCCGGAAGAGGTGTCGATCCTCATGAATCCGTGGCAGCGGTTCCGGCAGCGTCTTCGGGCTTTGCGGCGCGGCGGCCTACGCGCGTATTTCGCCCTGGCGCGGCTCCAAACCGCGCAGATCGATCTCGCGATGGAGCGATGGCACCGCGAACGCCAGGAGGTCGAAACGCCCCTCGATGCGGAGGAGGAGCTCCGACGCCGGGTCCTTGCGCTGCGGCAGCAGCCCGCCTAGAGCGTCATCGGGCCGGCAGCCGGCCCCAGACGACGCGCGTGAGCGCAAGCACCAACAGCATCGCGCCCGCGGACCACGTGATAGCAGAAACGACGGGATCGCTGAAATCCGTCCCGCTCAGAACTGCGTGCAGGAAAGTCAGGGCAAAGGCGACGTACGAGAGTCGGTGCAGCCACTTCCAAAGCCCGCCCGGCATGCGCCGCTTGAGATACGCAGTCACCGTCACGACCAGAAGCAGATCGACCGCGAGCGTGCCGAGGCCGATGGCGAGCGTGCCGTAGCTGGAGCGAAACGGAACCACAAGGTCGATCAGCGCGATTCGCGACGTCTTGTCGAGGACCAACGCAACGAGGTGTAGAACCGCCAGCGGAATCCAAAGCACAGTCGTGAACTCGTGCAACGAGCGGAGCGCGCGGTTGCTGCCGAGCCAGTCGAGCACGGCCGTGCGAAGCGCGATGCCAGTCACCAGCGCCACCGCCAACGCCGCGTAGGACCCGAGGCCCGCAACCCGCGCCAGCACCCACAGGAGTTGATCGACCGTCATCAGCTCAACCACCAGGCCGCGGCGTGTGCAGCGCAGTAAGCCGTGGCAAGGCCCGGCCCAAGCAGGAGCGCGGTCTTGGCCACGACCTCCGCGTCACAACCAGTGGCCGCCACAACCGACACCTCTTGCAGGCCGCTGTCGGAAGGTAGACCGGTCCGCGGATCGATCAGGTGGTGCAGCTCACCCCACCGTCTCCGGCGGACGCTGCTCGTGGCGGCGCCCTGGTCGCGCAACATCACAGTGGCGCCACCAAAACCGACTGGCCATCCTTCACTGCTTGGACCCGGCCCGACGGCCCGCAGGTCGCCGCCGAGGTTCGCCAGCGCGTTCGGACCCAGCTGCGCGGCCAAACGGTCCGCCATCCAACCCTTGGCAATGCCGCCAAGGTCGAGCCCGCACCCGGACTCGAGCTTTGCGCGTCCCGTCTCGATCTGGAGCACGTCCGCTAGCGACGGCGCAGGGCGCGCCTCTTTCGTCGCCGCGGTCGTCACCCCTTCAACAAGCGGTCGGGTGTAGCCGATCGCGATCATCGATGGCAGCACGGCGGCGTTGACGAGGCCGGCGCTGAGCTCGAAGGCGCGCATTGCTTCCCGCAGCAGCGCCTCCATCTCCGCGCTGACAGCGATCCACTTTCCTTTTGCACGATTGAGCGCGACGAGCTCGCTGCCTTCGGAGAAGCGCGTGATTCGCGTGCCCAGCTCGCGAACCCAGAACTCTCCCTGCAGCAGCTGCGTGCGCGATACGCCCACGCCGAACAGGCTGCAACTCGTGCCGAGCGCCTCGAAATGATGGAACTCGACCGGCGCGGGACTAAGACGCATAGGTCGATGTCACCGGCGGCACGTCGCCCTGCCGGACGCCCGGCGTCATTGTCAGACCTCCAACCGGGCCGACCTGCTGTGAGGCGAGCACAGTGGGCTGGAGCGGCGCCGACGCGTTCTTGAGGTGGGCTGTCACGTACGCGGCCGAGGCGACGGTCGTGCCCAACGTGAGCACCGTTGCCCCCAACTTCAAAAGAAACGCCCGCATGGAACCGTTACAGCGCCGCGACCGGCGCGCCCAGGAATGGAACGCGATCGAACGACGCGCCCAGGATCTCGTTCGAATCCGCGCCCAAGTGACCGCCGAGGATCTCCTGGTACACCGAGCGGAAGTCAACGGCGAACTTGAGGTTGCCGGTGTTGTCCAGGCTCGTGAGGCTAGGCTCGGAGCCGTACAGCCCGCCCTTCACCGGGTCTCCGATCAGCAGCAGGGGCGCGGCCGCGCCGTGGTCCGTGCCGCCGCTCGCGTTTTCCTTCGGGCGCCGGCCGAACTCTGACCATGTCGCGATGAGAACTTTGTCCGCCTTTCCATGAGCCGCGAGGTCCTGATAGAACGCGCTCACGGCCGAGTCGAGGTAGCCCATTAGATCGTCGTGGCGGTTGAGCTCGGTGTAGTGCGTGTCGAAGCCGCCGAGTGTGACGTGCAGCAGCTTGACCCCGGTGCCGGTGACGATCAGCTCCGCCGCCAGCTGGAGGGCAGCAGCGAGCTGGTTCTTGGACGAGTAGACGAGCTTGACCGTGTCGGTGTAATTCGCCATCGGCTGGTAGCTTGTCGCCGACGTGCGCAACGTGGTGATGGTGTCGTTCGCGGTGGCGATGGCGGTGTCGAACAGCGCGCCGTAGATGCCCGGCGTGCCTTTGTACAGCGCGCCGACCGCAGCCTCGACCTCCGACCCACCCGTGAACCCGAAC
>DASVEP010000272.1:0-16197 GCA_036380475.1 Candidatus Dormiibacterota bacterium | reverse complement strand
AGCCACCTCGCCGCCTACATGAAGGCGTGCGATTGCCTGGTCATCCCATCGCGCAAAGAGAGCATCCCCGTCGTCTTCTCCGAGGCAATCCAGATGGGAATCCCGATGCTCGTCACCGACACCGGGGACATGGGCACGCTGGCTCGCGAGCACGGTTTGATGGATCCAGTTCCACCCGAAGACATCGATGCCCTTGCGACAGCGATGCGTGCGTTTGCGGGCGACACCGCCGAATTCAAGCGACGGTTCTCTGCCGCGCGCCCGGAGCTGCTGCGAATGTTCGATCCGGAGACAGTCGTCGATCGCTTTCTCTCCGCCGTCGCCGGAGTTTCACCAAAGCGGGAGGCTGATTAGTGCCCAAGGCGCAAAAGACCCCGACCCAAGAGCTCCGCGTCGCCGTCACCGGCGGGGCGGGCTTCATCGGGACGCACACCGTCGAGATGCTTGTCGCCGCCAACGCCAAGGTCCTGGTCATCGATGACCACAGCCACCCGTGCGGCGAGCCCCTGCCACGGGAGGTCGAGGTCCTTGCCGCAGATTGCGGTTCCGAAGCCGCAGCGAAGGCCCTTGCGACGTTCAAGCCTGCAGTCGTCCTTCATCTCGCGTCAAAGGGCAGTACCCACAAGGCTGCCATCGATCCCGGCGAGCACGTGAAGATGAGCGTTGCCAGCACGGTTGGACTGCTCGACGCGGCGATCAAAGCCGGCGCGGGTCGCATCGTGATCGCGTCATCGGGCGGCTCGATCTACGGCGAGGGAGCCAAGCTTCCGGCTCGTGAGATCTACAAGCCGGCGCCGCTGTCCGCCTACGGAGCGGCCAAACGATCCGAGGAGGTCTTCATGGCAGCGCTGGGTCTCAGGCACGGGATCTCGACGCTTGCTCTGCGGTACGGCAACGTCTACGGGCCGCGCCAGGACGGCACCGGCGAGGCGGGCGTCATCGCCGTCACCTGCTACCGATTGCTGGAACGGGCCGCTCCACGCATCTACGGCGACGGAGGGCAGACCCGCGATTTCGTCTATGTCAGCGACGTCGCGGCCGCCAACGTCGCCGCCGTGTTCGGTCACCTAACCGGCGAGGTGAATATCGGCACGGGCAGAGAGACAAGCGTCAACGCTGTCGTCAAGCGATTGCTCACCGAAGCCGATCGCCGCACCAAAAGCGAATTCCTACCCGCGCGGGAGTTCGAGGTCCGCCGCGTCTCTCTCAACTCGACCAGAGCTCATCGCTACCTGCGCTGGAAGGCAAAGGTTTCGATCAACTCGGGCTTGAAACAGACGTGGGAATGGTTCCGCAAGCGACATTCGGCGCAGAGGGTCAGCCTGGTGGGCCTGCCCTGATCTGATGCAATCGGCTCGATCTCGGGGCCACGACGCTAACCTGAAAACCCAATATGACCCGGGACCCCGCCTACATTCATCCCTCCGCCTTCGTCGCTGAGGACGCGACGCTCGGGCCTGGAACCAAGGTCTGGCACCTGGCGCAGGTCCGCGAGGGAGCGCGCATCGGTTCGGAATGCATCCTCGGCAAGGGCGCCTATGTGGGTGAGCACGTCACCATCGGTGACCGCGTCAAAATCCAGAACGGCGCCTCGATCTACCCAGGCGCCACGGTCGAGGATGGCGTTTTCGTGGGCCCGCACGTGTGCTTCACCAACGACCGCCATCCACGCGCGATCAACGCCGACGGATCGTTGAAGAAGGACGATGACTGGGAGCTCGGCAAGATCCTGGTCCGTGAAGGCGCCTCGCTCGGCGCCTCATCCGTGCTGATCGCCGGTGTGACCGTGGGTCGGTGGGCGATGGTCGCAGCGGGTGCGGTGGTTGTGCGCGACATCCCCGACCACGGCCTCGTGGCGGGCAATCCGGCCAGGCTTATCGGCAGCGTTTGCGTATGCGCGCGGCGCCTTCGCGAAATGGGCGAAGGGGCGCTCCTCTGTGACCAATGTGGTCGTGAGTACCGCGGCGATCCGGACGGTTCGGTGCGGCCGGCATGAAGCAAGCCCGACCCGTGTCCAGCCAAACGCGAATCGCACTGGCGCATCCGATGATCGGTGACGAAGAGAAACACGCCGTATTGAAGGTGCTCGAAAGCGGTCAGCTGGCGCAGGGGCCGGTGGTGGCAGAGTTCGAGGATGCGTTCGCCCGATGGCTCGGCGTCAAGCATGCCGTGGCCGTGTCATCGGGCACGGCCGGCTTGCATCTGGCGCTGCTCGCCCACGGGATCGGAGACGGCGACGAGGTCATCACGACGCCGTTCACGTTCATCGCCTCGGCGAATGCGGTCTTGTTCACGGGAGCAAGGCCGGTTTTCGCGGATGTCGAAGAAGACACTTTCTGCGTAGTGCCGGCGCTTGTCGAGGCCGCGATCACCTCGCGCACGCGCGCGATCCTTCCCGTCCATTTATATGGCCACCCCGCGCCGATGCCGGAGCTGGGCGAAATCGCCCGCCGGCACGGCCTGCTCCTGATCGAGGACGCGTGCCAGGCGCACGGTGCGACCGTGCACGGCCACAAGGTCGGCACGCTCGGGCACACGGCGGTCTTCTCGTTGTACCCCACCAAGAACATGACCTCCGGCGAAGGTGGGTTTGTGACGACGGACGACCCGGCCATCGCCGCGGCGATCCGCACTCTGCGGCAGCACGGGGAGAGCGAGCGGTACCACCACCGCGTGCTCGGTTACAACTTCCGCATGACCGACCTCGCCGCGGCCATCGGGCTGGCGCAGCTCGCGCGGCTCCAAGGTTTCAACGCTGCGCGCCGGCGCAACGCCCAGTTGCTCGACGACGGGCTGGAAGGGATTCGCGGCCTCGCCATCCCCACCGTGGCGCCCGGCTACGGGCACGTCTACCACCAGTACACCGTGCGGATCGACGAAGGCCGCGACCGGCTCCGCGAGGGGCTGGCCGATCGCGGCATCGCGAGCGGCGTTTACTACCCCGTCCCCGTCCACAAGCAGCCGGTCTATGCCGACCGCGGGTATGGCGGCCAGTCGTTTCCAACCTCAGAGCGGCTGGCGCACGAGGTGTTGAGCCTGCCCGTTCATCCCGCTCTCAGCGACGCCGACCTGGAGCGCATCGCCGGGACTGTGCGGGAGGTGCTCGCGGAATGATCCGGATTGGCGTAGTCGGCCTCGGTGTGATGGGCCGCAGCCACGCGCGCGTCCTTGATGACGTCGACCAGGCCGACCTGGTGGCGGTGTGCGATCCCACAGAGGACGCCATGGCCTGGGCGAAGAAGCGCCGCCTTGTCGGCTATCGCTCTTTCGAGGAGCTGTTCGAACGCGAAAAGCTGGACGCTGTGACCATCGCGGTGCCGACGAGGTTCCATCTCGAGGTCGGCCTGGCCGCCATCGAGCGCGGCCTCGATGTGCTGATGGAGAAACCGATCGCCACCGACCTGGACGAAGCCCAGCAGCTGGTCGCGGCGGCGAAGAAGCGCGGCACCATGCTCGCGATCGGCCACGTCGAGCGTTTCAACCCAGCCGTCCGCGAGCTGAAGAAACGCCTCGACGGCGGCGAGGTTGGCCGAATCTTCCAGGTCCATTCCCGACGGCAGGGCCCTTTTCCGTCGCGCATCAGAGACGTTGGCGCCGTCATCGACCTCGCAACCCACGACCTGGACGTCATGCGCTACCTGCTTGGTGTCGACGTCGTGCGGCTCTACGCCGAGACCGAGCGGCGCATCCACACCGAGCACGAAGACATGCTCAACGCGCTTTTGAGGTTCGACAACGGCGCGGTCGGGGTCATGCAGGTCAACTGGCTCACCCCGACCAAGATCCGCGAGCTGTCGGTGCTGGGGGAACGCGGCATGCTCCACCTCAACTACCTCACACAGGACCTCACCTTCTACGAGAACAGCATCGCCACGGGCTCGGACCTCCCGCTGTCTCTGCTGACCGGCGTCAGCGAAGGCACGCTGCTGCGGCACATCGTCGACCGCGCCGAGCCGCTGCGAGTCGAGCTCGAGTCTTTTCTGGCGTCGGTCGCGAGCAAGACGCCTCCCGAGGTCGGCAGCGAAGACGGCCTGAAAGCCTTGTCGCTGGCGCTCGACCTGATCCGGTCCGCGAACGAGGGCAGGGTGCTGGACCTGGCGCGACGAGCCGCGCCGTGAGCCGCGTCTATCGAGTTGCCGTGGTGGGTCTCGGCAAGATCGGCCTGCCGCTGGCTGCGCAACTCGCGGGCAAGGGTCATACGGTCATCGGCGCCGACGTCAATGCCGCTGCGGTGGCCACGGTCAATGCCGGGATGAGCCATGTCGAGGACGAACCGGGATTGTCCGAGGCGGTGAGCACGGCGGTTGCAGCCGGCCGGTTGACCGCCACGACCGACACCACGAGCGCCACGCGCTCGTCGGAGGTCACTGTCGTGATCGTCCCCCTGGTCGTCGATGCCGATAAGAGGCCCGACTACAGAATGCTCGACGACGCGCTTCGCGCCGTCGGGAAAGGATTGCAGCCCGGCTCACTCGTCATCGTGGAGACGACGCTGCCGGTCGGCGCGACGCGTGAGCATGTCGCGCCGATCTTGGAATCCGAGTCGGGCCTGACCTGCGGCAACGATTTTCACCTCGCGTTCAGCCCCGAGCGCCTCTACTCGGGCCGCATATTCCAGGACCTGGCTCGCTACCCGAAGATCGTCGGCGGCCTCGACGCAGAGAGCACACGCCGCGCGGTGGACTTCTACTCGGCCTCGCTCGATGCGGAGGTCCGCGCCGTTGCCAACTCAGAAACAGCCGAGTTCGCGAAGCTGGCCGAGACCACGTATCGCGACGTCAACATCGCGTTGGCCAATCAGCTCGCTGTTTACGGCGGCGCGCGCGGCGCGGATCTAAAGGAAGCGTTCGACGCCGCGAACAGCCAACCCTTCTCGCACATCCATCGCCCGGGCATCGGCGTGGGCGGCCACTGCATTCCCGTCTACCCGCACTTTCTCCTCGCCAACAGCGCGAACGGAGAGCTCGACCTCGTACGCGTCGCTCGTGACGTAAACGACGGGATGGCGGCCCGCAGCCTGCGATGGCTGGACGAGGCGCTAGGCGGACTCGAAGGCAAGCGAGTCCTGGTGCTTGGCCTTTCTTATCGGGAAGACGTCAAGGAGCTCTCCTTCTCGACCGCGCTTGCTGTGATCGCTCTCCTTCACAAAGCAGGGGCCACGGTGCTCGCCAACGATCCGCATTACACGGCGGCGGAGCTGGCGGGTCTCGAGGTGGAGGTCGTCGACCTGAGCCATCCGCTTGCGGTCGACGCGGTGATCATCCAGGCCTATCACCGCGAGTACAGGGAGCTCGACTGGAGCCGGTTCAGCGGGCTTCGAGTCGTCCTCGACGGCCGCGGCACGCTCGATGCGGTGGCGCTACGTTCGCTCGGAGTGACCGTGCTCAGCGTAGGCCAGCCGCCCGGCCGTTAGACCGGGCGGCGGAAGGACGACGGTCGGCCGCGTGCTCGCCGCCAAACCAACGGAAGAACACCGCCAAAGCTGCGACCGCAAGGGTCGCCTTGCCGAGGACCATCAGCGCGGCGCCGGCCAGGGTCTGGTCGATCAGCGGGGTCAGCGAGGGGACCAGCCTTGGCACGTGGACGTAGAAGTCATAGAAGGGCACGCGCGAGAACAGCAGGACGAGGGCGACCCCGTCCTGCGGCAGCGAGGCCACGAGCATGTAGAGGAGCTTGTTGACCGGCGAAAGCTGCCAGCGCGACTGAGCCGATGTTGCCTCAAGCATTGGCCAGTAGAGCAGCAGCCCGGAGCCGATGAACATGAGGTGCTCGACGACGTGGAGGGACTCCGAACGAAGGGTTGCGTCATACAGCGCGGGCAGGTGCCAGCCGATCATCACGGCCGCGGCGATGACCTGCGCAGGGATGGGTTCGGTGATCGCCCTCATAAGAGGGACGCGCGCGACCAGCGCGGCCATCCTCGGCGAGAGTCCTAGCAGCATCAGGGGCGGCGCGATGAAGCCGAGCAGGACGTGCTGCACCATGTGAACGCTGTCGAGGGAGTGGTCGCTGATGATGTCGATGGGTGTTTCGAGCGCGACCCACAGGGTGACCAGCCCCAGCCCGAAGTAGAAGGTGTGTTTGGCCTCGGCGTCGTCGACCTGACGGGCCAGCCAGGCGTGCCCGAGGAACGCCACTACGAGCCCGGCGTAGACGGTCGGGTCGAGCGGCCAGCTCACCTCAAGAGACTACGTCTACCAACGGCCGACCTCCCCCGTGGCGGGGAGGTGAAAGGCTCAGCCACCAGCGGTAATCGGTTGGGCAAGGATCCACAAGCTCGTCATCGTGTACATCACCATAAGCAGCAGCATCGGGTACTGGCTCAGCAGCGCGTTCTGCGCGGTGCGGAACCTCTCCCCGGCCCTGAGGTGCGACAGATAGACCGCGATCACATGTCCAACCACGATGAGCACGATCTGCGCAAACCAAACTGTCGAAGCCTGCGCGAGGGCGAAGCTGGGCTTGATGCCCTCAAGCGCCGGCAGCAGGTGCCATCCCTTGGCGAGCGGATCGCTAAGAAGTGGGATCAAGCCCTGCGCGGTAACAACGACGTAGTAGTAGTTGTGGGCCGCGTTGTAGACGAGCGCGATCGGTACGAGGGTCAGTGCAAATCCTGAAACGGTCGTCATCAAGTCGACCCTGCGCTTGCCGAAGTAGATGACCATCTCCATGAACGCGATGAAGATCAAGAGGAACGCGCCCGTCAGCAGCGTCAGGCCCAACGTCTTAAGGACGAAGAAGCCAAACGCGCCGTAAGGCAGCCAATACGGCTCGAGAGATAGCGTGAAGTCCTGCCAGGAACGTGTCCCCTCGATGCCGTCGAACGCGAGCGTGCTGAGCATAAGGATCACAAACACGACTCGATCCCATCCGCTCGGTCCGGCCTTGAGCAGGCCCACTCCCCATGGGCGCAGATAGACGGCTGTGATGCGGCGGCTTTCGTCACGCTCGGCCTCCAGCGGTCCGAATCGCCCGACGATCTCGAACAGGACGGTGAAAGCCTCGCAGTGCTGCAGCCACGCGTCTCGCCCGAACAGCACCATTCCTACGAGGGTGAGCACCGAGTAGACGGCGGCAGCGGACGCGGCGATCGCCGGCCGGTTCGCCATGCCGCTCGTGAGCTCCAGGCAGGCGAACGCGAAGTACGCCGCCGCGGCCGGCCAAACGCCGACGTTGGGCAGCTTCCAGACCGGCCGGAGCGGGACGAGCCTGGTGACCGCGTCGTAGATCGCGGCATAAGGGTTGACGAGGTACCAGAGGTTGCCAACCAGCCCCGACAGAATCACCGTGGCCGCCCAGAAGTAGATCCAGATCAGGTATTCGGCCGGGTTGAGCTCCGGCTTGCTGGAGCCGAACCACCCGGTCACGATGACCGTCGCCAGCCCCAGCACGCCAATCAGGCCGCCGATGAGACGTGGCCATCGCGAGCGGGCGATCGGAAGAAGAAACGCGAGCGCGCGGCGCGGGTATTTGACCGCTCTTTCCCCAACCTGCTCGCCCGCGAAAAGCACGACGAGAACGAACGAGATGATCACAACTCCACCGGCTGCGAACAGGTAGAGCCACAGCGACGCCGGCAGGTCGTAGCGGGTACCGAACCCGTGAAGGAGTATCGAGGCGCCCAGCATCAGCTCACCACAAGATGACCGAGATGGGTGCTCGTCGATTCCCACTCCATCTCGAAGTCGCCTGTCTTATCGGCTTTGAACGTGTGCGAGACGACCTGGCCGGCCTTGGTGTCGAAGTGGATGTCGTAGCCGTGCAGATGGACCTCGCCGTCTGTATCGCTGGTGACGTTGATGGTGATGGTGTCGTTATGGTGGGCCGTGAGCGTGTCGGGCGACATCGACTTGGCGCCGGTCACGGTTACGTTGAACGTGACGTCCTTTCCGCCCGGGTTCTGGTTGACGAATATCAGGATCCCACCGACGACGACGAAGATCGCAACGACGGCGATGACGATGGGTACACGGTAGCGATTCATAAGAATCTCCTCCTTGCCAAAGTTGGGCGCGCGCGCACATGCGCGCGCGGATCAGAACGAGCTGATCCGCAGGGAGGACGGCGGGCCGCGCTTGGTCGGCGAGCCCGCGACAAAAGCCCTGAGCAGCGCCCGGTCGGGCGCGACGTAAACTGCAACGCCCACCGGCGCCGCCAGAGGCACTGGTATGGATGCGCGAGCGATCTCTCTGATAGCTCCGACTGCCGACTCGACGCGCGCCGCGAGCCAGCGCAAAGCGAGCGCGGCCAGAACCGCGATCGGGAGCTGGCCGAGCGTGCCCCAGAGAAGCAGCTGAGGCGCGGTACCGATTGCTGAATGTGCGATCACCCCCTCAGCAACCTCCTGGGCCGCGAAAACGGTCAGCTGGATGCTGAACAAGAAAGCGAGCAGGCTTACGTAAGACGGTCCTGTAACCGACTGTTCCCGCCGGCCGCTGAGTATCCGCGCGAGGCCGACCAATAAGAGGCCGGCAATCAGCGCGGCGGCGACGGCACCCAGCGCGGTCTTGGCCACCAGCGGGAAATAGGTGTGGGCACCCGAGCTCTGGATCTGTTGAGCGGCCGCCCCAAAGCGGATCTGGTAGGCGAGCAGGTGGCCGGCCTGTGAGGCGAGCAACCCGAGCCCAAAAACCGCGAGGACCATTCGCCTAAGCGTCATTCCACACGATCATAAGCGCCGGAAATAAGCGACCCATAAGCCGACGTTAGTGGAGCGACTCGCCCGGCGCGGCGCCCTCCCACGCGGTGGTCTCCCAGTTGTCCTGGCGTGTGGTCAGCGGCATCCAGGGCGGGAGGTCCATCAGCAGCTCCTCGCTCAAAGCCGCGGCATATGGCTCGTAACCCTTGCGCAGCTTCTTGAGCCGGTCACGAAACTCGGCGGGGTTCACCGCCATGCCGGCTCTTGATAGGAGCTCGACCATTGCGCTGAGCTCGGCTTCGCTCAACCGGTCGGGCACGTCGAACTTTGGCGCCGCACGCAGCACCTGGCTCAGGTCGCCCAACGCGTGGCGGCCCATCGCGTAGACGCGTCGCGCCTGCCACACATGACCCGTCGTCTTGCTCGCCTGCCACAACGCTGAGAAGTCGAGGATCGCCGTCAATGCGGCCACCCACGACTGGTTCTCGTGCTGGGACCTGAAGTAGCACAGTACCTGGTAGGAGAGGTGGCTCTCCAGCAGCTCCGCAGTCCACAGCTCCCACGTGCCCATCAAGGGCACGAGGTTCTTCATCTCGTCATTTTCGATCGCGCGGCGCAGGAGATCGCCGGCGCTCGGCGGTGAGCCGGCCCACTCGTCGAGCATCGAGATGGTGGTCTCTCGCCGCGAGAAACCCTGATACAGCACTGGCAGGTACGAGATGACGACCGCCAGGAACCCGAAGCCCACGCCCGCCTCGGCCACGGTCACCAGGCGCGCGAGGTCTGTCTTCGGCGCGAAATCGCCGATGCCCAGCGTCGTGAAGGTCCAACCGCTCACGTAAAGCGCGGTGATCGGGCTGCTGAAATCGAATCCCGCCGCCCAGAGCACAGCTGCAAAGCCGGTGATGAGGATGGATCCCCAGAGGCCGATGAGGACGAGCAGTGAAATGGGACCGTACGTGCTCAGGTAGCTCTCGCGCCGCTCCCCGATGCGCATGCGGCGGCCGAGCGCCGCCCATGGCTTCCAGCTGAGCTGATAGAAAACCTTGGACACGCGGACCCGGCCCGATACGCGCCGGGGCAGGATGATCGTTTCAAAGGCGTCACGCAGGACGATGAAAACGAGGAGAAGCCCGACGAGGCAGACGCCCAGGTGCATTGTCAGGTCAACTCTGACAGGGCTTTGGAAATTTCCGTGTCAGGCTTGGGCGCCGAGGGCCGGATTCCACGCCCTGAGCGCCAGCGCGAGAGAGCCGAGCAGCTCGGCCCGTTCCACGAAGACCGCAGGTACGACATCGACCCGCTCCGCCGCGGCCAGGACCGCGTGCCGCCGGATCGAATCGCGGATTGGCTGGAGCAGCAGGTCTCCGGCCCGACTCAAAAGTCCGCCGACGATCACGCGCTCCGGGTTGATGAGGTTGCAAAGGCCGGCAACCGCAACGCCCATCTCCCTGCCCGCATCGGAGATCGCGCGCCGGCAGCGGACATCGCCCTGGCCCGCGAGCTCGATGACGCGCCCGAGCGTCAGGGTCTCGGGATGGCCGTTGCCGACGAGCTGGAGGATGGCCTGTGCCGACGCCACCGTCTCGAGGCAACCGCGATTGCCGCAGTAACACAGCGGCCCGCTCTCATCGAGCGTCGTGTGACCGATCTCGCCGGCCGTTCCTGACGCTCCTCGCAGAAGCCTTCCATCGACGACAAGCCCGGCGCCGATTCCGGTGGCGGCCTTGATGTAGGCGAAGTTCGTGCAATCGCGCCCCGCGCCCCAGGTCAGCTCCGCCAGGGCGCCACAGTTGGCATCGTTCTCGATCTCGACCGGCACACCTAGCCGCTGCTCCATCTCGCTCGCGATGCGCAGCCCCAGCCAGCCCGGCAGAATCGTCGCCGAACCCACCGTCCCACGCGCCCTGTCCACCGGGCCGGGGATGCCGATCCCCGCGCAGACGACCACGTTTCGCGACAGGCCCGACTCGGCCAGCACCTCGTCGACCATCCTTGCCGACGCGTCGAGGGCGTCGAAGGCGCGATGGTTCACGTCGAGCTCGCGCATGCGCTCCGCGAGCACGTTGTGCGCGAGGTCCGCAACCGCTACCCGGACGTGGCTATGCCCGAAGTCGATCCCGATGACGGCCCGGGACGACTCCCGCAGCACGAGCTGTATGCCAGGCCGCCCGCCGCGGGCGTCCGACGCCTTGGGATCGATCTCGAAAACGAGGCCCGAGTCCTTGAGGCTGGCGACCAGCGTGGAAACCGTCGTCCTGGACAGCCCCGTCGCCCGGGCGATGTCCGCCTGGCTCGTGGCGCCAAGCATGCGGAGGACGCCGACCACCCGCTCGCGATTGCGCTCCCGCAGCCATCCGAGCGTGCCATCTCCTTTCTTGTTCGTGGTCTTGCCCGCCACCAGCACGGACATCATGGCCTCAGCCGGGGGTTTGTCAAGAGTGCGGACGAGATCCGGGCCGGCCATATCGATCTCTTGACAAACTGCCGGGCCTGCGCGATGCTCTGGGCGGCGGCGTCTCCGCCAAGCCCCTGAGTAGATACCTGCCTGCCGGCGCACTCTCGCCCCGGGATCGCCCGGGAAGAAGGCAACAGGGATCGCTTTTAAGAGGAGAGAACCATATTGAGGTTCGCCAAACTCGTCCCGGCGGTAATGCTCGCTGGGCTCGTCGCGATGGCATGTGGGGGGAACAACACGGCAACGACTTCGCCTACCGCCACGATACCGTCAGACCTCAGCGTCAGCTCATTCACGCAGGACTTCTCGTACATGAGCAAGCTGTCGAGCCTGGTATCGGCTGGACATGGGATGGTCGGAGTGATCCTTCCCGACACGACCTCGTCTACGCGCTACGTCGCTTTTGACCAGCCGTACCTGACGACAGCGTTCACGAAAGCCGGGTATAGCTCGTCGCAGTTCAAGATCGACAACGCGCAGGGCGTCGAGGCACAGGAGCTCGCGATCGCACAGGCCGACATCACGGCCGGCGCGACAGTCCTGATCATGGACCCGCTGAACAGCAGCGTCGGTTCCCAGATCCAGTCGTACGCGTCGTCGCACGGCGTCAAGATCGTCAGCTACGACCGCGCCACATTCGTCGGCACGAACACCTACTACGTGAGCTTCGACAACGTACAGGTGGGCAAGCTCATCGGCACCGGCTTCAAGAAGTGCGTCTCCGACTGGGCCGTGAAGAACCCGCAGGTATTCCAGCTCGACGGCGGCCAGAACTCTGACCCGAACGCGGTCGACTTCGCCAAGGGTTACAACTCGGTCATCTGGGGCGACTCGGTCGCGCAGGAGACCGTAGGCAAGACCAACAGCGACGGCTACAAGCTGGTCGGCGACCAGGTCGCGACCGACTGGAAGAATGACGTGGGCGGCACGATCTTCCAGCAGGCGTTCACAGCCAACTCCGGAATCAACGCCACCGTGGAGGCCAATGATGGTCTGGGCAACGCCGTAATCCAGGTCCTCAAGAACAAGAACGTCAAGGCCAAGACGATCCCGACGACCGGCCAGGACGCAACCCTGGACGGCATGGTCAACGTGCTGACCGGCTACCAGTGCGGATCGGTCTACAAGGCCGTCTACCTCGAGGCTCAGGACGCGGTTGCTTTGGCGACCGTGCTCCGCGCGGGTCTCACGCCGCCAGCCGCGCTGGTGAACGGAACCACCTCACCGCCGTCTGGGGTCACCGGCAACCAGCAGCCCGCTTCACTGCTGACCCCGATCTGGGTCGACACTTCCAACATGAAGTCGACCGTCATCGCAGACAAGTTCGTCGACAGCGCAACGCTGTGCAGCAAGGCGGGCGCCGCCGCCTGCACCGCCGCCGGCATCTCGTAACAACAAGCTGACCTGTGACGCCGCCGCACCTCGCGGCGGCGTCAAACCCTTTCCTTGGAGACGCCGATAATGCAAGGTGAGATGACGGCTGCCGTCGCGGATCAGCATCCAGGCGGCGAACCGCTGCTCCAGGTGCGGGGGCTGGACAAGCACTTCGGGCCGGTTCAGGCGCTATACCACGTGGATCTCGACCTTCCCGCCGGCCAGGTCACAGCACTGTGCGGTGACAACGGAGCCGGCAAGTCGGTGCTGACGAAGTGCATCGCCGGCATCTATACGCCAGACCAGGGCCAGATCATCTGGGAAGGCCACCCTGTCCACATCCGGAGCGCGCGAGATTCCTCCCGGCTCGGCATCGAGACCGTCTACCAGGACCTTGCTCTGGCCGACAACCTCGACATCGTGCAGAACATGTTCCTGGGCCGCGAGCGCGTGCAGCGTGGGCTCCTAGACGAAGACAGCATGGAGCGCGCCGCCGCCGAAACGCTGGCGAGCCTCCGGGTCACGACGGTGAGGTCGATCCGCCAGCCGGTGGCCTCGCTCTCCGGCGGCCAGCGGCAGTCGGTGGCCGTGGCCAAGGCGGTGATGTGGAACTCGAAGCTGGTGATCATGGACGAGCCGACCGCTGCACTCGGGGTCGTGCAGACGAAGCAGGTGCTCGAGCTGATCAAGCGCCTGCGCGACCGCGGGCTGGCCGTGATGGTCATCTCGCACAACCTGACCGACGTGTTCCAGGTTGCCGACCGGATCGCGGTCCTTTATCTAGGCCGGCTGGTCGTGCAGGACAAATCCTCGAACTTCGACCTGCAGAGGGTTGTCGAGTTCATGACGACAGGCAGCTCGAGCCGCACCGACGGCGCTCGCCCCAGGGAGAGCTGAAGTGGCTAAAGAGGTTGCGCCCGACCAGACCGCCGACCTCACAGCCGCACCCGAGGCCGCCGAGGCGGAGCTGCCGCCTGGGGTCGTAGCGCAAACACTCGGCGAATTCGTGCGCGCCTACCTTGCGCGCATCCGAGCCGGCGAAAGCGGCGTACTCCCCGTCATCGCCGCGATGGTGGCGATCATGGTGGTGTTCACGGCGATCAGCCCGAACCATGTCTTTCTCTCGCCCGTCAACCTGGTCAACCTCTTGCAGCAGGCCGCGGTGATCATGGTGCTCGCCATGGCTGAGGGTTTCGCCCTGGTGCTTGGCGAGATCGATCTCTCGGTCGGGTACGTCGGCGCGATCGGCGGTGCGATCACGGTGCAGCTCGTACAGCCCAGCACTACCAACTGGCACTGGATTCCCGCCATCCTCGCAGGTCTCATCGTCTGTACGGTGTTCGGCCTGATCCAGGGCACGCTCACCACGCGGCTGCGGCTCCCCTCCTTCATCGTCACACTTGCCGGCTTCCTGATCGCCAACGGCCTTTTCCTGGCCATCCTCCTGCTTGGGCCGTTCTCCGGCTACCCGAACCTCGCCGGCCAGGGCCAGAACCTGCAGGTCGTCTACGACCTGATGTGGGGCACGATCGACCCGACCGTCTCCTGGATCGGCGCCGGGGTCGTGGTCCTCGGACTCGGCCTGGTCATATGGTTCAGCGACTCGCGGCGGCGCCGGAGCGGACTCGTCGCTCCTCCCGCATCTCTGTCCCTCATCAAGATCGGGCTGATCGCCGTGGTCGCGGTCATCGTGGTGGCCATCTGCAACTCCAACCGCGCCAACCTCGGCACCCTGGAAGGCGTGCCCTGGTTCATACCGATCGTTCTTGTCGTGCTTGGGGCGTGGACCATCCTCCTCGAGCGCACGAAGTTCGGGCGATACATCTTCGCGATCGGCGGCAATGCAGAGGCAGCGCGCCGGGCCGGCATCAACGTCGCGCTCGTTCGTACGCTGGCCTTTGGCCTCTGCTCGTTCACGGCCGGCGTCGCGATGATCCTCTACGCGTCCCTCCTCGGCGGCATGTCCAACAACGTGCAGGGCGGGCAGTACGTCCTCTACGCCGTCGCCGCGGCGGTCATCGGCGGCACCAGCCTGTTCGGCGGTAGGGGCAAGCCGCTCCACGGCGTCCTCGGTGGGCTGGTCATCGCGGCCATCTACAACGGCCTGTACCTGCAGGGCATCTCCTCGGTGGAGTGGCAGTACATCGTTACGGGCCTGGTGCTGCTGGCTGCGGTCATCATCGACGCGGTCTCTCGGCGCGGGGCGTCCTCGGGAAGCGTCACCCGGGTCTAGGCTCCCCCCAGGTTTCGGCCGTCCTGGTTTCGGGCAACTAAGCCTTCTCCCACAAGGCAGTTGGCCTGATTGGGAATGACCCCACAGGGGAAAAACGTTAGGTAGTTATGAACCCAGGAGACCAGAAAGAGATGCCCAAGTCTGAACTTCTACCCGTCATGCCAATGGACGACGTCGTCGTCCTCCCGCACATGACCGTCACGCTGGCGGTCGAAGGCGACGCGGCCAAGGCCGCCATCGAGGCCGCCCGCCAGGGCAGCCGCCTGGTCTTGCTCGTGCCCCGGATCGATGGCCACTTCGGCTCGATCGGAACCGTCGCACGCCTGGGCGACTCCGCCGAGCTCCCAACCGGCGCCGAAGCCTTCATGCTCCGCGGCGAGTACCGCGCCCGGCTGGGCAGCGGCCAGGCCGACATCGGCGGAGCGCTGTGGGTCAAGGCTGAGCCTATCCCGGACCCCGAGCCGCCGTCGGAGCGGGCCACCGAGCTGTCGCGAGAGTACCGCGCCATGCTGGAGAACCTCGTCGAGTCGCGGGGAGTGCCGCAGGTCGTGCAGTTCCTGCGCGCCGCTAAGACCCCTGGACATCTGGCCGACCTCGCGGGCTATTCACCCGACCTGACGACCGCGCAGAAGCTCGAGATCCTCGAGACCGTCGATCTGGAGGAGCGACTCGCCAAGCTCATCAGCTGGACGAAGCAGGTCCTTGCCGACGCATCGCTGAAGGAAAAGATCCGCAGCGACGTGGCGGAAGGCATGGAGAAGACTCAGCGCGAGTTCTTGCTGCGGCAGCAGCTGGAAGCGATCAAGAAGCAGCTCAACGAGGGCAGCACTGACGTCGTCTCCACCTACCGCGACCGGGTCGTGAAGGCGGAGATGCCGGACAACGTGCGCGTGGAGGTGGAGCGCGAGCTCGACCGCCTGGAGCGCACGAGCGAGCAGAACCCAGAGTACGGCTGGATCCGCACGTACCTCGACTGGATGCTGGACATCCCCTGGAACGTGCGCTCCGACGACAACTACGACCTCGGCGAAGCGCGCCGAATCCTCGACCAGGACCACACCGGCCTGGCCGACGTGAAGGAGCGGATCATCGAGTTCCTCGCGGTCCGCAAGCTGCGCAAGGAGCGCGGCCTCGAAGTCCTCGGCGGGCGCGGCTCGGGCGCGATCATCACCCTGGTCGGCCCTCCCGGCGTCGGCAAGACCTCGCTGGGCGAGTCGGTCGCCCGTTCTCTCGGGCGCAAGTTCACGCGCGTGTCGCTCGGCGGCATCCGCGACGAGGCGGACATCCGCGGCCACCGGCGCACGTACGTCGGGGCGCTTCCCGGCCGGATCGTGCGCGCGTTGAAGGACGCCGGCACGAAGAACCCGGTGATCATGCTGGACGAGATCGACAAGGTCGGCAGCGACTGGAGGGGCGACCCTTCGGCGGCGCTGCTCGAGGTGCTGGACCCGGCGCAGAACAACACGTTCCGCGACCACTACCTGGAGGTTGACC
>DASVEP010000271.1:0-4008 GCA_036380475.1 Candidatus Dormiibacterota bacterium | reverse complement strand
GCCCGCCTCGAGGTAGTCGGCGATGACGGTGTGCTCCGCTCCACCCAGCTCCCGCACCCCGTCGACCACCAGGCGCTCGCTGCCGATGCCTTCGATGCGCGCGCCCATCTTCCCGAGCAGCCGGCAGAGGTCCTGGACGTGGGGCTCGCGCGCGGCGTTGAAGATCTCTGTGCGGCCTTCGGCGAGCACCGCCGCAAGGAGGATGTTCTCGGTGCCTGTAACCGTCGGCAGGTCGAAGACGATCCTCACCCCACGAAGGCGGTCGGCGTGAGCGACGATCTCGGTTGCGGTCTCCTCTACGTGAGCGCCCATCTGGCGCAGTCCGCGGAGGTGCTGCTCGACCCGCCTGGCGCCGATATCGTCACCACCCGGCCGCGGTAATCGCGCCTGACCGAACCGGCCCAGCAGCGCTCCCAGAAGCACGATCGTCGCCCGCATCCGGCGGCCGAGCTCATCGGGGACCCTGAAGTCGTTCGCGTGGCCCATCCGAAGGACCATCGATCCTTCGCCCTCTGTGCGGCCGCCCAATCGGGCGAGGATCTGCGCCATCACCGCCGTGTCGCTGACCCGCGGAACGTTGTGCAGCCGCAGGGGTTCGGAGGTCAGCAGCGCCGCGGCCATCTCCGGGAGCGCTGCGTTCTTGGATCCGCTCACGCACAGGTCGCCGGCAAGCTGCGAACCGCCGGTGATGCGAAGCGCGAAGTCGCCTTGCGGCGCGGGTGACTTCATAGCCCGTTACGGTACAGATCTGGGCACCGGCTGGATGCGGGGAGGCCGGTTCAGCTCCGGCGCAGGCGGGCGAGGCGTAGCCGCGCCTCGGCGACTGCAAGGGCGGTCTGGAACTCGATCTCCTCCGCGGGCGTGAGGGCCTTTGCTCCGGCCAGCATCTCTTGCGCGCGCCGTCTCGCCTCTTCGGCCCGCTCGACGGAGATCTCATCGGCGTGCTCGGCGACGTCGGCGAGCACAGTGACACGATCGGGCAGCACCTCGAGGAAGCCGCCGCCAACGAAAAGCAGCTCCTCTGGGCCACCCATCACCTCCTGGATGCGGAGGGGTCCGGGTTTGAGCACCGTCATCAGGGGCGCGTGGCGGGCCATCACGCCCAGCTCTCCGTCAGCCCCGTTGGCGATCATGAACTCGACCTCGCCCTCGAAGAGGCTTCGCTCGACGCTCACCACCCGAAGCGGATATTTCATTTAAGTGTCCTGGACCGGAGGTCCGCCGCAGATTCGCGACATCGGCGGCCGGAGCCAAGGAGCCGACGAGCACGCGAGGGAGCGCATCGCGTAGATGCGTGACCGAGCGCGCGCAGAAGGCGACGTAGGCTTCAGCGCCGCAGGCGCCCGGCCGCCTACGGCGCGAAGATGCAAGGAACTTCCGGTTCGGGACACTAAGTCTTCGTCGCCTTCATCATCGTTTCGCCCTGTTCCCGCGCCTCGTCGATGGTGCCCACCATGTAGAAGGCCTGCTCGGGAAGATCATCATGCTTCCCCTCGAGTATCTCGCTGAAGCCTCTGACGGTCTCGCTGACCTTCACGTACTTGCCCTCGCGTCCCGTGAAACGCTGCGCAACGCTGAAAGGCTGGGAGAGGAATCGCTGGATCTTCCGAGCTCGCGACACGGCCTGCTTGTCATCCTCGGACAGCTCTTCCATGCCAAGGATGGCGATGATGTCCTGCAGGTCCTTATACCTCTGCATGGTTTTCTTCACGCCCTGGGCAGCGTCGTAATGCTCCTGGCCGACAACCGAAGGCTCCACATAGCGGCTCGATGAACCGAGTGGGTCGATGGCCGGGTAGATCCCGATCTCGACAAGCGACCGCTCCAGCCGAACCGTGGCGCCAAGATGGGCGAAAACCGTCTGTATGGCCGGGTCTGTGTAGTCGTCGGCCGGCACGTAGACCGCTTGGACCGATGTGATCGAACCTTTGCTGGTCGACGTGATCCGCTCCTGGAGCTCGCCCATCTCGGTTGCGAGCGTGGGCTGGTAACCAACCGCGGACGGCATGCGCCCGAGCAAAGCGGACACCTCGGACCCCGCCAGGAGGTAACGGAAGATGTTGTCCACGAAGAGAAGGACATCCGCCCCTTCTTCGTCACGGAAGTATTCGGCCATCGTCAGGCCTGTGAGCCCAACTCGCGCCCGAGCGCCGGGTGGCTCGTTCATCTGGCCGAACACGAGCGCCGTTTGAGGAAGCACCCCTGCATCCTCCATCTCGCGGTACATGTCGTTCCCCTCGCGGGTCCTCTCCCCCACGCCGGCAAAAACAGAGCGACCTTTGTGGTGATACGCGATGTTCCGGATGAGCTCCTGCACGATGACCGTCTTCCCGGTGCCGGCGCCGCCGAACAACCCGATCTTCGAGCCTTTGGCGAACGTGCAGATGAGGTCGATGACCTTGATCCCGGTCTCGAGGATCTCGACCTTCGCCTGCTGTTCTGACACGGGCGGCGCCTCTCGGTGGATCGGCCAGCGCAAGACGCCTTCCGGAGCCGGCTCGTCGTCGATTGGCTTGCCGATCACGTTGAACAATCGGCCGAGAGTCTCGACTCCGACCGGCACCGAGATCGATGCGCCTGTGGCGATGACCTTGTCGCCGCGCCTGAATCCGTCCGTGGAGTCCATGGCGATGCAGCGCACGATGTTGTTGCCGATCGCGCTCGCGACCTCGAGCACGACCACCTTGTCCTGCGCCGTGTGAACCTCCAGCGCCTCGAACAGCTCGGGTTGGTCCCCGGCGGCAAAGGCGACATCGACCACAGCGCCGATCACCTGGCTCACCTTTCCTTCCCTGGTCTTCTTCTTCGTGTCAGCCATGTGTCTCCTTTATTAATGCGTCAGCCGGCGCTGCGAAGCGCTTCTGCCCCGCCGACGATCTCCATCAGCTCCGTTGTGATGCCGGCCTGGCGGACCTTGTTGGCGAACAGCGTCAGGGAGTCGATGAAGTCGCCGGCCGCCTTGGTGGCGTTCTGCATTGCGATCATCTTTGCCGAGTACTCGCTGGCCTTGTTCTCGAGGACAGCTTGGTAAACCTGCGTCTCCACATACCGCGGGAGCAGGGCGTCCAGCACCGATTCCGGGTCGGGTTCGTAGATGTAGTCCGCGCGCGGCCCGGCGTCCTTCTCGCGCTCGGGAATCTCCGCCGGAATGAGCGTTCGCACGACGGGTTCCTGCTTCAGGGTCGAGATCCACTTCGCGTAGCACAGGAGCACGGCATCGACGTCGCCCTTCGTGTACTCCTCGAGGGCGACGGCTACGTCGGCGAGGATGCTGGCGATGGAGGGCCGATCCGGCAGGCCGCTCGTTTCCGCGATGACATTCCTGCGGAACCGGACCAGGAAATCACGGCCCTTGCGCCCGAGCGTCACGTACTTCTGCTGCTCGGGATAGTGCTCGGTCATGTACCGCGTGGCGGCGCGGATGTTGTTGACATTGATCGCGCCGCACAACCCTTTGTCGGTCGTGACGAGGATCATCACGGCTCGCTTTCCCTCACGCCTCACGAGGAACGGATGGCGGTACTCGGTGGCGCGTTCGCCGGCCGTCTGCAGGACCTCGAGCATCTTCTCGGCGTACGGCCGCGTCTCTTGGACCGCGGCCTGCGCGCGCCGCAGCCGCGTCGCGGCGACCACCTGCATGGCCTTGGTGATCTTCTGCGTGTTCTTGATGCTGTCGATCCGGCGGACGATGTCCCTGTATGCGGGCAACTACTTCGCAGCCTTCTTTCCAGGTGCGGCTTTGGGTTTCGCCTTTACCTCCCCGCCCTGTGGGGAGGCCCCGCCGCGCTCGGAGAGCGCTGCGGGGGTGGGGAGATCCGATTTGGCACCTTGGTCGGCCACCTCGCTATAGCCCTCGACGCCGAACTGGTGATTGAAGGTCGACGTCGCCGCCTTCAGCCGCTCGAACAGGCTGTCGTCCAGGGCTTTCTGCACCTCGATCGCCTCGAGCACGCTGGGCCTGTCACTCCGCATAAAACGGACGAAGGCCGCCTCCCACTCCTTGACCTG
>DASVEP010000270.1:0-23869 GCA_036380475.1 Candidatus Dormiibacterota bacterium | reverse complement strand
GAAAATCCGCCTCGGCAAGCGGATGGTCACCATCGTCCGCGACGTCCCGGTCGAGCTCGACCTCGAGCGCTCGCGCTGGACGCGCTACGACTACGACAAGGTCCGCACCGTCTTCGACCGGTTCGAGTTCCGCCAGCTGCTCAGCAGGTTCCCGCCTCCAGACCAGGTCCCTGTGCAGCCGACGCTCGCGTTCGAGCCCGCGCCGCGCACCAGCGGTTTGAAGATCGTCGAGGATGCGGTCGAGGCCGCCAGCCTAGTCGCAGGCGCGGCCGAGGTCGGGGTGTTCGCGTTTACGGAAACGGCCGGGCGCGGGGCGCGCACGCATGGCCTGGGTGTGGCCACAGCGCAAGACACTTTCTATGTCGCGAATACCGACGCGATGGACGCACTCGCCAGCGAGCTCTCGGAGGGCAAGCCGTTGAGCGGCCACGACGCCAAGGAGACAGAGCTCGCGCTCCGCGCCCTCGGTGGGGGCAGGCGCGAATGGGCGTTCAGCACGTTCCTCGCCGCGTACCTCCTCGGCGCGGGCTCGCGCGACCCTCGACTCGAGGATCTCGCGCGAGAGTTTCTCGACGTAACCCTGATGAGCACCGAGCAGCTGCTCGGCACCGGGCGCGCGGCGCGCAAGCCGGCTGCTGTCGCGGTCGACGAGGCCGCGGAGTTCGCGGCTCGTCGAGCCGAGGCCATCTTGAACTTGCGGCCGCGGCTCGAGGCGGAGATGCGCAACCTCGGCGTCGACTATCTGTTTCACGAGATCGAGCTTCCGCTCGCGGGCGTGCTCGCCGACATGGAGTCGGAAGGTGTCGCCATCGACGTGCCGTATCTCAAGGAGATGCAGGAAGAGCTTGGCGCTCAGATGGCCGCGCTCGAATCCGAGGTCGAGCAGGTGGCCGGCCTGAGGTTCAACCTGGGCGCGCCGCAGCAGCTGGCGAAGGTTCTCTTCGAGGACCTGAGATTGCCGGTCGGCAGGCGGACGAAGACGGGTTATTCGACCGATGCCGATACTCTCGAGTCGCTGCGTGAAAAGCACCCGATCATCGGTCTGATCCTCGAGCACCGCCAGCTGTCCAAGCTCAAATCCACCTACGTCGACGCGCTGCCGCAGCTCGTCGATCCGCTCACCGGTCGCGTGCACACGTCGTTTGGCCAGGCCAGCACGGCGACGGGCCGCCTCTCGTCATCGAACCCCAACCTCATGAACATCCCGATTCGCACCGAGCTCGGCCAGCGCATCCGCCGCGCGTTCAAAGCGAGCCGGCCGGGCCACGTCATGGTTTCGGCAGACTATGCGCAGATCGAGCTGCGCATCGCCGCACACCTGAGCGGCGATCCAAAGTTGCGCGAGGCTTTCGCGGCGGGACAGGACATCCACACCGCGACCGCGGCCGCGGTGTTCAAGATTCCAATCGATTCGGTCGACCCCAACCAGAGACGCCTCGCCAAGGTTGCGAACTTCGGATCCATCTATGGTCAAGGCGAATTCGGCCTCTCGCAGCAGCTCGGCATCACCGGCGACGTGGCGCGCGATTTTCTGAAGGAGTACTGGTCGACTTACTCACGCCTCAAGGAGTATCTCGACGAGGTGAGGCGCAAGGCGCGCGAGGAGGGTTTCGTCGTCAGCGCGACCGGCCGGCGGCGCGCGATCCCCGACCTGCGGTCGCCTAACTTCCAGCTGCGCAGCGCGGCCGAGCGAATGGCAATCAACTTCCCGATGCAGTCGCTGGCCGCCGACATCATCAAGATCGCGATGGTGCGTCTGCAGCGCGAGATCGAGGCGGACCACATCGAGGGCCGCATGCTCCTCCAGGTCCATGACGAGCTGCTGTTCGAAGTTCCCGAGAGCGAGGTCGATCGGTTTGCGGAGACCGTCCCGCGGATCATGACCGGCGCGTATGAGCTCGAGACGGGCATCGAGGTCGAAGCCAAGGTCGGTCCCAACTGGGCGGACATGCGAAAGCTCGCAGTGGTTCGCGTTTAGTCGATGCCGGAACTTCCCGAAGTTGAAACCATCGTCGGCGATCTCCGGCCGCACCTCGTCGGCCGGACGATAGTTCACTGCGAGCTGCGATTCCCATCGATCGTCCGGCACCCGGAACCGGAGGTGTTCATCGACTCCATCACCGGCTTGACGATCGAGGCGGTCGGGCGGAGGGGAAAGTTCATCCTGATCGCGCTCGGTACCGATCGCCTGCTCGTCGTTCACCTCGGTATGAGCGGCCAGCTGCGCCTCGTCGATGCCGGCGCCGAGATCGCCAATCACACGCACGCGATCTTCGATCTGGACGATGGACGTCAGTTGCGTTATCGAGACCCGCGCAGGTTTGGGCGTCTGTTGCTTGGCACCGAGAAAGAACTGCTTCTGTCAGGCACGCTGCCGAAGCTCGGGCCGGAACCAATCGACCCCGCGTTCGATGCCGAGGAGCTCTTCAAGCGTCTTCGCAGTCGCCGTGCGCCGCTGAAGGCGGTGCTGCTCGACCAGGCCACGGTCGCGGGCGTCGGCAATATCTACGCGGACGAGTCGCTGCACCGCGCACGGCTCCGCCCGGATCGCGCCGCGGGAAGCCTCAGGCGCAAATCGGTGACGCGGCTTCACGAGTCGTTGCGCGAATCGCTCGTCACCGCGATTCGCAATCGAGGAAGCTCGGTCGACACCTATCGGGACGCGTGGGGGGAAGTCGGCAACCAGCAGGAGTCGCTTCTCGTCTACGGCCGCGCAGGCCAACCGTGCTTCACGTGCGGTCGCCCGCTTTCACTGGTCCGCATCGCCGGCCGCAGCACCGTTTTCTGCCGCCATTGCCAGCGCTGAACCGTTGGTAGAGGCGCGGCCGGAGCCCCTCGACGGATCTTCGGCGCCCATGCGGCCCATCTGCGTCGTTGCGACCTCCGCTCCTCGCTCACGCATCAACGGATGCGCTCGCTCCGGTGCTCGTCCGCGCCTAGCATCTGGACCACCTGGTCACCGAATCTCTCGCCGAGGTCTCCGTCCGTGCCTCTAATCCGACCGCGGCTGATCGCCGCCGCCGCGCTTGCTGTCGTTTACGTCGCGCTGACGATGGCGATCGCAGCGGGCATGTTCAACACGCTCGACCGGCAGGTGCTGCAGGGAATGTCGAGCCTTTGGAGCGAACAGCTGCATCCGCTGTTTCAGGCCATCGCCGAGCTGGGCGGCCTGGAGCTCACGACGCTGCTGACGATCGGCCTCGCGGTCTACCTGTTGCGTCGAGGATTCGGCGCCGATGCTTGGGTCGTGCTTGCGTTTGTCGTCGCCCAGGTGCTCGAGCTTCTCTACAAGGCGAACCTGCAGCACCTTGGCCCGCCGCTCACCGTTTCTCACACCGATGGCCCGAGCATCACGCAGCTCTTCACCGGATCCGGACCTCTTGCCAACAGCTTTCCGAGCGGGCACGTCGTGCGTGCCGTGGTCGTTTACGGCCTGCTTGCATTCGTCGTCCAGCGCCTCTCGACGCGTCCGATTGCGCGCAGGATCGCAGTCCCGATCGCCATCGTGCTGATCCTCCTTGTCGCTTTTGACCGGCTTTACCTGGACGTGCACTGGGAATCGGACGTGATCGGCGGCCTGCTTTTAGGTGCGATTGCCTTATTGGCGGGAACGATCTGGCTGGACAGACCCGTGGACAGCGAGAATTAGCGCGTGACCCCGAGCAGCGATCGGCCCGTGATGATCCTGGTCACGACCGGCGGCCGCAACGACGCCGAGCGCCTGGGCGAAGGCCTGGTCGTGGAGCACCTGGCCGGGTGCTGCACCGTGATCCCGATGGTCCATTCCTTCTATTACTGGGAGGGCCAGCTCAAGCGCGAGCACGAATCGCTGCTCCTGGTCAAGACGGTCGAATCGCGCGCCCAGGCGGTCCAGGAATACGTGCGCAAGAACCATTCCTACGAGCTGCCGGAGATCATCCAGGTGGCCATCGAGGACGGCTTGCCGAGGTACCTGCAATGGCTCGCCGAGCAGGTCTCGGAGCGCCCTCGATAGCGAAACCCAATCATTAAGTGAACAACTAGACTGACCTGGTTGGCGACCGTGGCTGACGAGCGTGGGGGGCGTCGTTCGGGCGGCAGACGCCGTCAACGCAAACGCGCCGCTGAGGCGGCGCAGATCGCCCTTGCCCAGGCCTCCGACCCTGCTGAAATCGACGATCTCCATGTCCTGGCGATGAGGGTCGCCATGATGGCCGCCACTCCTGTGGAGGCGCCTTCCCGCCAGGACGGGAACGGTCACGAGGCCGCGGCGGCCACCGCGGTCATGCTGCCCACCACAGAGGCGGCTCTCGTGGTGGAGGAGTTTCCGGATCTTCTGGGCCAGGCGGTCGGGATCCGTCTTGACAACGTGTCTCGCGAGTACGGCCGCGGCGACGAGATGCACGTGACCGCGCTGAAGGACATCTCGATGCAGGTCGGTCCATGCGAGTTCGTCTCGATCGTGGGCCCGTCCGGCTGCGGCAAGACGACGCTGCTCTCACTCATGGGTGGCCTCGACAAGCCCACAGCGGGCCACGTCTACGCCGCCGGGCTTCCAGTCGACCAGCTGTCCGACGGGGACCTGGCCGATTACCGGCTGCAGCGCGTCAGCACGATCTTCCAGAACTTCAACCTCATCCCGTCGATGACGGCCGAGGAGAACGTGGCGCTGCCGCTCACCCTTGCCGGGATCGAGCTGGAGGAGCGCAGCACGCGAGCCCGGCACCTGCTCGACCTGGTCGGACTCGAAAACCGCGCAGAGACGCGCGTGAATCGTTTGTCAGGCGGGGAGCAGCAGAAGGTTGCGGTGGCGCGTGCCCTCGCCAATCGGCCGGGCCTGATCCTCGCGGACGAACCGACCGGCAGCCTGGATTCTGCTGCAGGCGAGGTCATCCTCGAATTGCTCGGAGACCTCAACCGGCGCGGAGCCACTGTCGTCCTCGTCACCCACGACCCGCAGGTGGCGCGGCGCGCGCATCGGGTGATCCGGATGATCGACGGTCGCGCTATCGAGCTGGAGCAGGGCAAGGACACGATCCGCAACCAGGACCCGGTCACCCCGCCGACACGGCTCAACTGGCGTGACACGCTCAAGGTGGGGCTGCGCGGAATCGTGCGCAGGCCGCTGCGAACATCGCTGACCACGACGGGCGTGGCGATCGGGATCGCCGCGATGACGCTGATCGCCGCCCTGGCAGGCGGCCTGCAGGCGGCCCTCGCCTCGCCTGCTCTCGCGCAGAGCCAGCTCCACCAGGTCGCTGTTTATCCGGCCGGCGATGTCAGCGCGATCGGATTCAGCTCGGGCACGCTTGCGACGCTCGGCAAGCTGCAGCACGTCCGCGCGGCGTGGGGCCAAGTCGCCATGAGCGGGACGTACAGCGTCGAAGGACCTTCCACGGTGCAGGTGGCGCCGCCGTCAGGCGCGCTCGTATCGCTGCCGCCTCGCAGCTCGTCTCAGCCGATGACCGTCATCGCGGGGCGGCTGCCCAGTTCGGATACGGCAGTCGAGCTGTTGCTGACGGACCGGACCGCTCTCGCTCTGGGATTCAAGTCCCCAGCCGCAGCGATCGGGTCAACCGTCGATTTCAACGCCACCTCAGGCAGCCTTACCGTCTCCGGATCACCGGCCAATGCGGTGGCCCATCCGTGGGTCCTTCCGCTCCAGGTGGTCGGTGTCGTGTCGAGCCAGTTCATGCCCGCCGGGGCGCCAGGGGGTTTGGTGCCGTACGCCGTGGCCAAAGGCCAGTGGGCGCGGCTGGCGCAGCTCAACGGCTGGACCGGCGGCGAGTACGCCACCATCACGCTGCTCGCAGACTCCGGCGGCGCGGTGCCCGCGCTTCATAACCGGGTCGAGTCTCTGGGTTTCCAGGCCCAGACCTTCGGCGACCTGTTCCGCGGGTTCGAGGATCTGCTGAGCCGCCTCCGGATCGCCCTCCTGGCGCTGGCGGTGGTCGCGCTGCTGCTGGCCTGCCTCGGGATCGCGAACACGATGTACAGCGCGGTGCTCGAGCGCACGAGGGAGATCGGGGTGCTCAAGGCGCTCGGGGCGCGATCGCACGATGTGCTCCTGCTCTTCGTGGCGGAGGCGGCGCTCATCGGCCTGGTCGGCGGGATCATCGGCACCGTAGCTGCGGTGGCGCTCGCGCAGGCCGGCAACACCGCTGTCGACCGCCTGGCTCAGAGCGTCGCCGGCGCCGGCATCGACGTGTTCCGGACCGACGCCGGGATCGCTGCCGCCGCTCTTCTGCTGGCGGTCGTGCTCAGCACCGTGAGCGGCCTGCTGCCCGCTGTGCGCGCCGCTCGTCTCGATCCAAGCCGTGCCCTCCGCCACGAATGAGAGCGTCTCTGTATCCCCTCGTCGACGCTGACGAGGCCGCTGCGCTGGTGCTGGAGCGCACGCATGTCCTTCCCGTCGAGCCGGTCGGCATACGCGACGCAGCGGGCCGTGTGCTGGCCCACGAGATGCGGGCGCCGGCCCAACTGCCCGCGTTTCCCGCGAGCGCCGTCGATGGGTATGCCCTGCGGGCGGCTGACGCAGGCAGGAGCTTGCGCGTGGTCGGTGAATCGGCGGCGGGGCGACCGTTTGGAACCTCCATCGAGCCGGGCACCGCCGCGCGAATTCTCACCGGCGGCGTCGTGCCTGATGGCGCCGACACCGTGGTCATGGTCGAGGAGGTTCGCGTGGATGGTGCCACGGTGACCGTCCCCGGCGGCCTGCAGCCCGGAACAAACTTCCACCGTCCGGGGGCCGACGTGAAGGCGGGCGAGCTCGTGTTGGAGGCCGGGACCCAGCTAGGCCCGGCGGAGATTGGGCTGGCGGCTGCCCTCGGTTTCGCGGAGCTCGATGTCTACCGTCGACCACGCGTTGCGTTGATGTCGACCGGGGACGAGCTTGTCGAGGTGGGGACGAAGCCGGGTAAAGGCCAGATAACGGATAGCAATCGTTGGGCGCTCCTCGCGGCGCTGCGTGAAGCCGGCTCAGACGTGCGCATCCTCGGCATCGCTCCGGACGCGCCTGATGAATTGCGCGAGCTTGTGGTCGGCGCCCTGGAGACGGCTGATGTGATCGTGACCTCCGGCGGTGTCTCTGTGGGCACGCATGACCTGGTCAAACCGCTGCTAGAGACGCTCGGGACCGTTCACGTCGGGCGGGTGAAGCTGAAGCCTGGGAAGCCGTTCACCTTCGCGACGGTTCCCTCCCCCAATCAGGGGGAGGGTCGGGGAGAGGGCCCCAAGCTGGCCTTCGGCCTACCCGGTTTCCCCGTCTCGTCGCTTGTGACATTCGAGGTCTTCGTGCGGCCGGCGCTCCGCAAGCTGCAGGGCTTTGCCAGGCTGCATCGGCCGACCCTGTCCGTGAGGCTTGGATATGACGCGCGCGCGACGGCTGATCGCACCGAATACCAGCGCGTGACGCTGGCGCGCGAAGGACCGGAGCTGGTGGCTCACACGACCGGCTCCCAGTCGTCATCCCGCCTGATGTCCCTGGCGGGTGCGCATGCGCTGGTTAGGGTCGCTCCGGGCGGCGAGGGAATCAAGTCGGGGACGATCGTCGAGGCGATCATCCTCGCCCTACCGTAGCGGCGTCGGCCGGCGTCTTATTCCGCCTGGCGCTCGCGCCGGCGGTCCGCCTCCTCGCGAACGTCGTCGCGGATGTCCCTGACGGTGCGCTTGGCGTTGCCGGCCGTCTGCCGGATCTTGCCTTTCAACTCCTCGCCCTTGTCACCCGTCGCCTTGCCTTTCAACTCTTCCGCCTTGCCTCGAATCTGATCCTTCATGTTTCAGTAACGCGCGGGCTCGACAAGGTCCCTTCGAACGTTAGTTCGCCTTAGAATTAGAGGTCCCAATGCCCTCCCGCTTTCGTGTCGACGCACCCTTCAAGCCCGCCGGGGACCAGCCACAGGCCATCGAGCAGCTGGTCGAAGGCGTCCAGTCCGGCCTGTCCCAGCAGGTGCTCCTCGGCGTCACCGGGAGCGGCAAGACGAACGTGATGGCCTGGGCCGTGGAGCAGCTCCAGCGGCCGGTCCTGGTCCTCAGCCCTAACAAGACGCTTGCCGCGCAGCTTTGCGCGGAGTTCCGCCGCCTGTTGCCCGACAACGCGGTCGAGTACTTCGTCAGCTACTACGACTACTACCAGCCCGAGGCGTACATCGCGCGCACCGACACCTATATCGAGAAAGACTCGAGCCGCAACGAAGAGATCGATCGCATGCGCCACTCGGCCACGTCGTCGTTGATCACCCGGCGCGACGTGCTCGTCGTCGCCAGCATCAGCTGCATCTACGGCATCGGCTCGGTCGAGGACTACATGGGCGAGTCGCTGAAGATCGAGAAAGGCCAATCGATCCGGCGCGAGGTGTTTCTGCGCAAGCTCACGGAGATGCTTTACGAGCGCAACGACTACGACCTCTCACGCCTGCGCTTTCGGGTCCGCGGCGACGTCGTCGACCTTGTGCCGGCCAACGAGGAGAAGGTCTACCGGGTCGAGTTCTTCGGGGATGAGATCGAGCGCATTCAGGAGCTCGATGCGACAACAGGCGAGATCCTCGGTGCCCGCAACGAGTTCACGGTTTTTCCCGCGTCGCACTATGTGACACCCGCGGACAAGCTCAAGCTGGCGATGGCGGACATCGAGGTCGAGCTCGAACAGAGGTGCAAGTGGTTCGAGGAGCACGGCCGGCTTCTCGAGGCGCAGCGCCTTCGCCAGCGGACCAACTTCGACCTCGAGATGCTGCGCGAAACGGGGACGTGCGCCGGGATCGAAAATTACTCGCTCCACTTGACTCGACGCCAGCCTGGCGAGGCCCCGTACACGCTGATGGACTTTCTGCCGCAGGACACGGTGATCTTCGTCGACGAATCGCACGTCGCCGTGCCGCAGATCGGTGGCATGCTCGGCGGCGACAGGTCGCGCAAGGCCGCGCTCGTGGAATATGGCTTCAGGCTGCCGAGCGCGTTCGACAACCGTCCGCTGAGCTTCGACGAGTGGGAGGAACGCGCCCAGAACGTGGTCTATGTCTCTGCGACGCCCGGCCCGTACGAGATGCGGCGGTCGCAAAGAACTGTGGAGATGGTTGTGCGACCGACCGGGCTCGTCGACCCGACCGTCGAGGTCAGGAAGACCGAGGGGCAGATCGACGACCTCCTCGCAGAGGTGAAGAGGCGGGCCGAGCTAGGTCAGCGCTCGCTGGTCACGACGTTGACCAAGCGGTTCGCAGAAGACCTCGCGGACTATTTGCGCGAGTACGGCGTCAAGGTCCGCTATCTCCATTCCGAGCTGGACGCAATGGAGCGCATCGATGTGCTGCGCGATCTGCGCACTGGCGCTGTCGACGTCGTGGTCGGCATCAACCTGTTGCGGGAAGGTCTGGACCTACCCGAGGTCGCGTTCATCGGCATCCTTGATGCGGACAAGGAGGGCTACCTCCGCGCGTATCGCTCCTTCATCCAGATCATCGGACGCGCCGCTCGCAACGTCGAAGGCCACGTGGTCATGTATGCCGATCAGATCACGGACTCGATGCGTCAAGCGCTCGATGAGACAGATCGGAGGCGGAACCGGCAGATCGCTTACAACGCCGAGAACGGCATCACGCCGGAGTCGGTCAAGAAGGCGATTTACGCGCTCGACATCCAGGACAAGGACATCCAGGCCGACGCGGTTGAGTTGATGATCGGCGCAGGCGTGCCGCGCGAGGATCTGCTCGCGATCGTTCGCGACCTCGAGAAGGAGATGCGCCGGCTCTCCAAAGAGCTCCAGTTCGAGGACGCGGCTCGCGTGCGAGATCGCATCATCGCTCTGCGCAAGCGGCTGTCGGGAGAAGAATCGGGCACCGAGGACGACGCCGACGTTGCGCTGGCCATTGCGGCTGCGCCCAAACAACGGACGATGGTCCGGAATTGGAGGAAGAGCCGACGGGGCCCGTAAAGAACGCGTCCCGTGCACAGGCGCTTCTGAAGGCGAAGCCCGACGGGTGGATGCACACCCTCGGCGCCCGAATCGTCGAGGCCGAGCCTGGTCGCGTTGTGCTCGAGCTGGAAGCCGGCCCGGAGCATCGGCACGGCGGCGGGGTTGTCCAGGGTGGGGTCATCACCCAGATCGCTGACGCGGCGATGGGAATGTCGCTGGCGACCCTCCAGGAAGACCGCATGTGGAACACGACCATCGAGCTGAAGATCAACTTCTTGCGTCCTGTCGTCGAGGGGCGGCTGAGGGCTATCGGTCGCGTGATCGAGATGAAGCAATCCCTTCTCTTCAGCGAGGCCGACGTGCTCGATGCCCACGACCGCCTGGTCGCGCGGGCCTCGTCCACATGCATGCCGGTGCCGCAAGGACAGGGCCGTGAGTGAGCTGACCAAGATTCAGTCGCCGGCGTGGGAATGGCTCGGGTTGAAGCTCGTCGAGACCGGAGCCGGCAGCGCCGTGGTGGAGATGACCGCGACCGAACCCATGGCGAACCACTCCGGTGTGGTCCACGGCGGCATGATCAGCGCGCTGGCGGACTCCGCGATGGGCCGCTCCCTGCGTACTCTTAGCCCAGGGGTCGCGCGAGCGATGAGCTTCGACCTGAAGCTCAACTTCATCAACGCGGCGAAGATCGGCGAAAACCTCCGCGCGACCGGTCGTGTCATCCACGCCGGACGGCGCACCATCGTGACCGATTGCCGCGTCGAGGGCCGCGACGGCAGGCTGGTCGCCACGGCCAGCGCCACGTTTGCGGTTACACGAGAGAAGGAATAAGCAGAAACCCAGTGCCCACCGACCAGATAACGATTCGAGGCGCGCGCGAGCACAACCTCAAGAACGTCACGCTGTCCATCCCACGCGACAAGCTGGTGGTCTTCACCGGTCTATCGGGGTCGGGCAAGTCGTCGCTCGCCTTCGACACGATATATGCCGAAGGGCAACGCCGGTACGTCGAGTCCTTGTCCGCGTACGCGCGCCAGTTCCTCGGGCAGATGGAGAAGCCGGACGTCGACGTCATCGAGGGCCTGTCCCCGGCGATTTCGATCGACCAGAAAGGAACTTCTAAGAACCCGCGTTCAACGGTGGGCACCGTGACTGAGGTGTACGACTACCTCCGCCTGCTCTACGCGCGCGTCGGCATTCCGCACTGCCCCGTTTGCGGTCGAGAGGTGCGGCGCCAGACGGTCGAGCAGATGGCGGACCATGTCGAGAAGCTTCCGAACGGGACGCGGGTCATGGTCCTGGGGCCAGTCGTCAAGGGGCGGAAGGGCGAGTATCGGTCGCTGATCGAAGACGTTCGCAAGTCGGGCTTCGTACGCGTGCGGGTCGACGGCAGCCTTTACGAGCTTGGCGAGCAGATCCCACTCGACAAGAACAAGAAGCACGACGTCCAGGTCGTCGTCGACCGGATCGTGGTCGGGCCCGACCAGCGGACGCGATTGGTCGATTCGATAGAGACGGCGGCAAGGTTGGGCGGGGGTTCGGTGATCATCGTGCCCGCCAGCGGAGATGAGATCCAGATGTCCCAGGACTATGCATGTCCCTACGACGGGACGCAGGTGTCCGAGCCCGAGCCGCGCAACTTTTCGTTCAACAGCCCACATGGGGCCTGCCCGGTATGCACCGGCATCGGTTCGCAGCTGGTGGTCGACGGAGACCTGGTCGTTCCCGACCCGTCCTTGACACTGCGCGACGGCGCGATCGCGGCGTGGAGCCGGTCGCAATTCTTCTATCCAGAGTTGTTGGAGACGGTCAGCAAGTTCTTCGGCATCGACATGGACAAGCCCTGGTCGAAGCTGACCAGGCAGCAGCAGAGCGTGCTGCTCAACGGCACCGGCGAGAAGAAGATCCGCTTTGGCTACAAGAACCAGTACGGACACGAGCGGTGGTACGAGGCGCCGTTCGAAGGCGTCGTCGCCAACCTCCAGCGCCGGTACGAAGAAACGCAGTCAGACTTCCTGAAGGCTGAGCTCGAGCGATACATGTCGGATAAGCCGTGCCCGGCGTGCAAGGGCCGCCGGCTGAAACCGGAATCGCTGGCGGTGACGGTGGCGAACCGCAACATCGCAGAGGTTTGCGAGCTGTCGATCAAAGCGACGATCGACTTCTTCGACAACCTTCCGATGACGGAACGCGAGCAGCTGATCGCGCGCGGGATCTTGAAAGAGATTCGGGAGCGCCTTGAGTTCATGATCGATGTGGGCCTCGACTACCTGACGGTCGAGCGCGCCGCGAACACCCTCTCCGGAGGTGAGTCGCAGCGGATCCGGCTCGCGACGCAGATCGGATCGAAGCTGATGGGGGTGCTCTACATCCTCGACGAGCCGTCGATCGGTTTGCACCAGCGTGACAATCGCCGGCTCATCAATACGCTGCTTCGGCTGCGTGACCTGGGCAACACGCTCATCGTGGTGGAGCACGACGAGGAGACGATTCGATCGGCCGACTACATGGTCGACATCGGACCAGCGGCGGGCGAGCATGGGGGAGAGATCATCGCGGCGGGGACGGTCGAGGAGGTGATCAACAATCCGAACTCGATCACCGGCGCCTATCTGCGTGGAGACCGCGAAATTCCCATGCCGGCGCAACGGCGAAGGGGCACGGGCAAAAAGCTCGTCATCCGAGGCGCTCGCGCCAACAACCTGAAGGACATCGACGTTGCGATTCCTCTGGGCACGTTTGTGGCCGTTTCGGGAGTCAGCGGATCCGGGAAGTCGTCGCTCGTGACCGACATTCTCAGCCGCAAGGTGGCGCAGTTCTTCTACAGGGCGAAGGACAAGCCGGGGCCGCATCGAGTCGTCGAAGGCCTGGAGTATCTCGACAAAGCGATCGACATCGACCAGTCGCCGATTGGGCGCACACCGCGCTCGAACCCGGCCACTTACACGGGGATGTTCACCTACATGCGCGAGCTGTTCGCGAGCCTGCCGGAAGCCAAGATGCGTGGGTACAAGCCCGGGCGTTTCAGCTTCAACGTAAAGGGCGGGCGCTGCGAGGCGTGCGAGGGCGACGGCATCATCCAGATCGAGATGCAGTTCCTGCCCGACGTGTACGTCCCGTGCGAGGTCTGCCACGGCACGCGGTATTCGCGTGAGGTGCAGGAGGTCAAGTTCCGCGGTCACTCGATCGCGGACGTTCTGGAGCTCACGGTCGACGAGGCGCTCGAGGTCTTCGAGAACGTGCCGAGGATCAAGGTCAAGCTGCGCACGCTGCACGACGTCGGTCTCGGTTACATCCGGCTCGGGCAGCCCGCGACGCAGCTCTCCGGCGGTGAGGCGCAGCGGGTCAAACTCTCGGCCGAGCTTTCGCGCCGAGATACCGGTCGGACTCTTTATCTGCTGGACGAGCCGACGACCGGCTTGCACTACGCGGACGTCGAGCGGCTGCTGCAGGTGCTGCACCGGCTGGTCGACCACGGCAACACAGTGGTCGTCATCGAGCACAATCTCGACGTGCTGAAGACGGCGGATTGGCTCATCGACCTGGGTCCCGAGGGCGGGGACAAGGGCGGTTTCGTGATCGCGGAAGGCACGCCGGAGGACCTGGCGCGCCAGCCTGAGTCGGCAACCGGCCAGTACCTACGCCGAATCCTCGAGAAGGCAGGTCGCCGGCACCCCGCAGAGAAAGCCCGGCGCCCGGCCCGAGCCCGCGCCGACCGCGTGGCCGTCTGAGCAACTAAGCACACCTGAAACAACCAGACCCGACCAAACCCGAGGGCTACGGCGGGCTCATGCGTGTGCCCGGTTTTGCGCGCCTGTACACGGGACTTCTTCTGGGCCGCATGGGCGGGTCGATGCTGTTCGTCGCACTCGTGCTCTTCGTGCTCCAGCGCTACCACTCGCCCCAGCTCGCGGGCGTGACCGCGTTCATGGCCGCGCTGCCCGGCATCGTGGTTTCGCCGATCGCCGGAGCTTTGCTCGACCGCTACGGGCGCGCGCGCCTCGTCGTCCTCGACTACCTGGTCGCGACCATAGCGCTCGGGCTCATCGCCGGCCTGTCGGCGCTGCACCTGCTGCCACCGCCGCTGCTGCTCGCGATCGTTGCCGTTGCGTCTCTCACGAATCCGCTGAGCTGGGCCGGCGCCCGCTCGCTCTTTCCGATCCTCGCTCCGCGACATCTGTGGGAGCACGCGAATGGGCTCGACAGCAGCGGCCACGTCATCGCCACGCTCCTCGCGTCACCTCTTGCCGGAACGCTGGTGGGCTTGTTCGGCGGCGAGGTGGCGCTGGCGGCATCGGCTGGTGTGTATCTCGCTGCGGCGATCGTGATGCTCCGCCTGCCGGATCCCAAGAACGCCGCGGCACAAACAGGAACGGTGCTGCGCAACGCATGGCTTGGGTTGAAGTACACGCTTCGCAATCCGACGCTGCGTGGCCTCGCCCTCACCCTCAGCTCTTACAACATCGGCAACGGACTGATCGCGATCGCTGTACCGGTGCTCGTGCTGGGTCGTCTGCACTCGGGCCCGGCAACCGTGGGACTCCTTTGGGGCGCGATGGGCGGAGCCGGCCTTGCATCCGCACTCATCGCCGGCCGCATGTCCAGCCTCGGCCGGGAACGCCAGATGATAGTCGGCGCCATCCTGATCGGCTCGTTGGCCACGGCGATGCTTCCGTTCGCCAACAGCCTCGTCGTCGTGGCCGCCGCCGTCATTCTTCTCGGCCTCGCCACAGGTCCATTCGACATCGGCCTGTTCACGCTCCGGCAGCGACGCACCGACTCGGCATGGTTCGGTCGCGCGTTCGCGGTGTCGATGTCGCTCAACTCGCTGGGAAATCCAATCGGGTCGGCGCTGGCGGGTCCGTTGATCGCGTGGTCGTTGAACGCCGCGCTGTGGGCGGCGGCGGCCGCGTGCTTGGTCGCCGCCGCGTTTCCGCTGCTGCTGATCCCGGCCGGCGACGAAGGCGTCGCCCCCGCGTCTAGCGGACGAGTATTAGGGAAAGGCTGATCAAGCCGCCGATGGCATTGAGCACAATGCCGACGATTCCGCCGATCACCTGCCCGCGCGTGACGGCCTGAATCCCTCTGATGAATCCGAAGATCGGGATTACATAGAAGTAGACAATGTGGCCGCCGGACGTGAAGCTGGTCAGGATCGGGACTCCGACCGCAAGCGCGCCGAGGATGACGGACCACAAAGCCATTCCGCTGAACTGCGCAGCGAAGTTGATGGGCGGTCGTGTACCTGGATAGCCGCCGGGCGGCAGCTGGGAAGCGGGAGGAATATCCGAATAGCTCGGCTGGATAGGAGGAGTCGGGGGCGGTGGTATGTCGGCCATGCGCGGAATCGTAACCGCAGGGTCGTGATGTGACTCCCGCATACGAGATCGTCGGGAAAGGGCCCGAGATGGTGCTGATCCCGGGGACCTTCGCCGACCGGCGGACCTGGTCGCGTGTCGTGGGCAGGCTCTCCGCCCGCTTCCAATGCCTGCTGCTCGACCCCCGAGGGACCAACGAGACTCCTGACCCTGGAACCCCGTTCACTGCTGACGACCTCGCTGCCGATGTCGTCGCCGCGATGGACGCGGCCAAGTTCGAGCGGGCGCACGTGGTCGGGCACTCGCTTGGAGCATCGGTTGCAGTCATCCTCGCCGCGCGCCGGCCCGATCGCGTTCGCCGCCTGGTCGCGTGCTCGGCGTCGCCGGCACCTGACGCCTTTCTCACCGCCGTCTTCGACCTCTGGAGTGCGCTTGCCGAATCGCGGCTGCCGGATCACGCCCTGCATCTCGGCCTGGTGCTCAACGCATTCGGCCGGGGAGCGTTCGAAAACGGGACGCTGAGGGCGATCGTCGACGAGATGGACCGCCATCCGATGGACCGCGCCACAATCCTCAGGTACATCGAATGCGATCGCAGGCTGGATCTGAACCCGGTCATGCGCAGCGTCGACGCCTCGACACTTGTGATCGTCGGGTCCGAAGACGCGCTGACAGGTGTCGACGGAGCCCGTGCTGTTGCCGCCGGCGTGCCGGGCGCGAGGCTGGAGGTGATCGATGGCGCGGGCCACGGACCTCATCTGGAAATGCCGATGACCTTCGCCCGGATCGTGACCTCATTCCTGACGAGCTAACGTAGTTGCGCAAATGGTGAGGTTGGTCACTGGGGGCACGGGCTTCATCGGCCGCCACCTGGTCCGCGAGCTGTCAAAGCGCGACGGCGAGACGTTCGTGCTCGTGCGCGAGGCTTCCCGCGCTCGGCTTGAACGGCTCATCACATCGCTCGGCGCCGCCAACCGGATGCATGCGGTGGTCGGCGACATCGTTGTGCCCGGGCTCGGCCTGCCGGTGGCCGACCATGCCAGGTTGCAGGGCGGCGACATCTACCACCTCGCCGCGGTCTACGACCTCGAGGCCTCGGCCGAGGCCAACGAGCGTGCCAATGTGGTTGGGACGCGCAACGTCGTCGCGCTCGCCGAGCAGCTCGACGCGCGCCTGCACCACATGAGCTCGATCGCCGTCGCGGGCGGCAAGTGGAAGGGCAAGTTCACCGAGGACATGTTCGAGGCGGGGCAGGCGCTCGACCACCCGTACTACAAGACGAAATACGAGGCCGAGAGCATCGTGCGTGCTGCCAAGATTCGCTATCGCATCTACCGGCCGGGCCTTGTCATCGGCTCGTCCGAGACCGGCGCCGCCGACCGGATCGACGGTCCCTACTACGCGTTCAAGCTAATCCAGCGGCTTCGCAGCGCCATACCTCCGTGGGTGCCGTTGGTAGGCCTCGAGGGCGGGGAGATAAACATCGTCCCGGTCGACTTCGTCGCTCGCGCGCTGGATGTGATCGGCCACAAACCGGACCTAGACGGCCAGACCTTCCACCTCACAGACCCCGCGGCGCGCAGCCTCGGCGAGGTCACGAACGAATTCTGCCGGGCTGCGCATGCGCCACAGTTCTCGCTTCGCGTCGACAGCCGCGCGGCGACGATGCTCCCGCGCGAGCTGACGGGGATGCTCCAGCACTGGCACGTGGCGCAGACGCTGAAACGCCGTCTGCTGGAGGGCATCAGAATCCCGGAGCCTGCGCTTCAGTACGTGACCAATCGCGCCAAGTTCACGAGCGACCGGGCGCAGGCGGCGCTGGCCGGAACCGGCGTGGAATGTCCGCCCCTACACACGTACGCGTGGAAGATCTGGGACTACTGGGAGCGGCACCTGGACCCGGAGGTGCCGACCGAGCGCAACCTGCGCGCCGCGCTGCACGACCGTGTTGTCCTGGTGACCGGCGCCTCGAGCGGAATCGGCCGCGCGACCGCGCAGCTGGTGGCTCGGCATGGGGCCAAGGTGGTGCTCGTTTCCCGAACTGAGGAAAAGCTCGCGGCGTTGAAGGCGGAGATCGAGTCGGGAGGGGGGCATGCCTTCGTGTATCCGACTGATCTCTCGGATCTCGATCAGTGCGACGCGATGATCAAGCGCGTGCTGGCGGACCAGGGTCGCGTCGACATTCTGGTCAACAACGCGGGACGCTCGATCAGGCGCTCGATCGAAGCTTCATATGACCGCTTTCACGACTTCCAGCGGACGATGCAGCTGAACTACTTCGGCGCGCTGAAGCTGATCCTGGCAGTGCTGCCGGGCATGCGAGAGCGCCATCGCGGGCACATCATCAACATCTCGAGCATTGGCACCCAGGCCTACCCGCCTCGCTTCGGCGCTTACGTCGCATCGAAGTCGGCGCTGGCGGCATTGAGCCGCTGCATCGGTCCTGAGGTTGCCGATGATGGCGTCGCCGTCACCAACATCCACATGCCGCTGGTGCGCACGCCGATGATCGCGCCGACCGGCATGTACAAGAACTTTCCGACCAGCTCACCCGAGGAGGCTGCGGAACTGGTGGCGGCGGCGATCCTCACCCGCCAGCCCGAGGTGTCGACGCGACTCGGCAAGCTGGGCGAAACGGTGAGCACGGTGGCGCCGGGTCTGCTCCAGTTCGTGATGACCGGCGCCTATCACGTTTTCCCAGAGACCGCCGGCAAGGACGGCCCGCGTGAGCAACCGGCGGACGAGGAGATCTCGGTCGAGGCGGCCGCAATGGCCTACCTGATGCGGGGCATCCACTTCTAACGAAGCGGATTTCTAGCCCGACTGGCTCCGGCTGACCCCGAACATGGCGATGCCGAGGACGAAGATCAGGATGATCGCCACGATCACGACCAGGGCGATGAGGGCGAGGTGGACGTAGCCGATGATCAGGCCGGCTGTGGCCATGCCCATGCCCTGCTCGCCTGTCCGCCTGATCTGGCCGCGGGCCATGTGCCCGGTGATGACGGCGACCAGCGCCACGGTGGCACCGCCGATCCCGGGAATGATGTGGGCGAAGAAGGAGCCGATGGCGGCGACCAGGCTGACGATCGCCAACGTGTTCGTGTGACCTGTCCCTGTGGCCACCATCGAGCCGGGCGGGGCGACAGGCACCGGTGTCGAGGGCGTCGCCTGCTGGCCGGCGATGTGTGTCGGCGTGGCCGGAGGCGGTGGGGGTGGCGGGGGAAGTTCGCCGGGTGGTGGCGGCGGCGGCGGGAGGTCGCTAGGTGGCGTGCTCAAATCGGGACCAAGTCTAACCTTGATGAGTGGCGATCACACAGGAGGATGCGGTCAAACGGAGGCTCCGGGCTGTCCCGGACGCGCCTGGCGTTTACCTGTTCCGCGATAACAAGGCACAGGTCATTTACGTCGGCAAAGCCCTTCGATTGCGCGACCGGCTGCGCTCCTATTTCACGCCCGGATACGCGGAGACCGCTCGGGTCTCCGAGCTTGTTCGCAAGGTCTACGACTTCGAGTTCGTCACGACCGCCAATGAGGTGGAGGCGCTCGTCCTCGAGTGCAACCTCATCAAGAACTACCGGCCGCGCTTCAACATCCGCCTCAAAGACGACAAGAACTATCTCTATCTGAAGCTGCCGGTCACCGAGGAATTCCCGCGCGTCCACTATTCCCGAAGGGTGCTGAAGGACGGCGCCCTGTACTTCGGTCCGTACACGTCCGCCCAGTCGCTGCGAGGGACGGTCAAGTCGATCCGGCAGCTGCTGCCCTTCCGCACCTGCTCAGACGAGATCTTCAAGCAGGGCAAGGTTTGCCTCGACTTCCACATCAAGCGGTGCCCGGGACCGTGCGAGCGGCGGATAAGCACCGAGGACTACAAGGCGCGAATCCATGAGGTGGCGCTGTTCATGGAAGGACGATCGGACACGCTCGTCCACGAGCTGAAGGACCGCATGGACGGCGCGGCAGGCCGGCTCGATTTCGAAAACGCGGCTCGATATCGCGACCAGCTGCAGTCGATCGAAAAGATCGCCGATCGGCAGAAGGTGCTCACTCGCGGGCGGGATGACCAGGACCTCATCGCATACGCCCGCAGCGCTGCGGAGGTGTTCGTCGAGGTCGCGTACGTGAGGCAGGGCAAGATGGTCGGCCACGACGGCCACGCGCTCGACGGCGCCGGCGATTCCGTCGAAGGAGAGCTCCTGCGCGGTTTCATCCTTCAGTACTACGCGAGCGCCACACACATCCCTCGCGCGGTCATCCTGCCTGGGCCGGTCGAAGAGCCGGACCTGCTCACCGACTGGCTTTCCGAGAAGCGCGGCGGGCCCGTCACGATTGAGGTGCCTCAGCGTGGGCGAAAGCGCGCGCTGGTGACGCAGCTTGCCGAGACCGCAGCGCAAGAGCTCGAACAGCTCCGCATCCAGGCGGACTACGACCGCAGTCGCACAGAGCCCATGCTCGCCGCGCTGGCGGAAGCGCTGGACCTCGAGACGCCACCGAAACGAATCGAGTGCTACGACATCTCCAACATCCAGGGCGACTCAGCGGTCGGCGCGATGGTCGTCTTCGAGGATGGCCGGCCCCGAAACGACCACTACCGCCATTTCAGGATCAAGTTCGTCCCGGGCCCCAACGACTTCGCCATGCTGCAAGAGGTGCTCCGGCGGCGGCTCGAGCGGCTCGAGTCAGCCCAGCGCCGCGAGGATGCGGATGCGGTCGGCGATCGCTCGTTCACGAGCCGCCCCGATCTGATCCTGATCGACGGCGGGAAAGGGCAGCTCAGCGCGGCGCTGGAAGTGTTGGAATCGGCGGGCTACGCGGACATCCCGACCTTTGCGCTGGCCAAGGAGCGCGAGGAGATCTTCGCGCCCGGCCGCTCAGAGCCCATCGTTCAGGAGCGGAACTCGCCGGGAATGTTCCTGGTCCAGCGCATCCGCGATGAGGCCCATCGGTTCGCGATCACGCACCACCGCAAGGTCCGCGCGCGCAAGGCCCTGACCTCGCCACTCGATTCAGTCGAAGGGATCGGGCCAGCCCGCAAGCGTGCGCTCCTGCGGCATTTCGGGTCAGTGCAGGCCATTCGCGAGGCGCCGGTTGAGGAGATAGTCGCGCTCGGCGTTCCGGAGCGTCTCGCTAAGAGGCTAAAAGAGACCCTGTGACGCTAGAGTCCCCTCCATGACCCTGGAGTCGCGGCCAGAAGCCCTCGCCGGATCTTCGGCGCCCATGCGGCCCATCTGCGTTGTTGCGAACTCCGCTCCTCGCTCACGCATCAACGGATGCGCTCGCTCGGGTGCTCGTCCGCGCCTAGCATCTGGACCACCTGGCCACCGCATCTCTCGTCGAGGTTTCCGGCCGTGACTCTGGTCATCGTTGGCGGCGCGACGGAACCGGAACTTGATGAGGCGGTCGGCGTTTTCGTCGACGCCGGCTTTCAGCTCGCGCGGTGGCTGTCGCCGTGGGACGACGCCGACGGCGTGATGGCGCTGCGCGGTGACGGACCCGTGATTCTCAAAGACGCCGATTCTCAAGGCATCCGCTACATCCTCGTCCACGTCGGGTCGGATGACGGTCGTAGCGGTGGCAGCCACGACCGCGCTCATCACCGGGTCGACATCGCTCAGATGCGAGAGCTCGCACAGCAGCTCAGGTCTCGCGAGACGATGCTCGTCAAGTGCCTTGCGTTCGGCTACAAGCGAGGCATACCGGATGGCGCGGCATGGGTCGTGGACGTCCGTCTCCTCGATAACCCTTACTGGGTGGAGGAGCTGCGCCCTCTCGATGGACGCGATGCCCGCGTGCGCGAGTTCGTGCTCGACCAGCCGGCCGCGCGCGACCTGCTCGACAACCTGGAGCGCACGCTGGCGAATGCCCTACCGCACTATCGCGATCGCGGACGGTCGCAGCTCATAGTTGCGTTCGGCTGCACAGGCGGCCGGCATCGCTCGGTCGTGATGGCCAAAGAGATGGCGGCGCGGCTCGAGAGAATCGACGGCGTGGACGTGGAGTTCGACGCGCGCGACTTGGACCTATGACGTGATCAAGCCCCACTCCCTCACCCTCTCCCCGAGGGGGAGAGGAGCTTGACAAAGGCGCTGGTGCTCGGTGGCGCGGGCTTCGTCGGCGTCGCCGCATGCAAAGAGCTGATGAGGCGCGGCGTCGAGACGATTGCCGCGGGTCGCAAGGAGCGGCCTTACGGGACCTTCACCAGCTACGTCGCGTTCGACCGCACCGATGAGGAGCAGCTGAAGGCCGCGCTGGCGAGTGTGCAGCCTGATGTGCTTCTCGATCTGGCTTGTTTTCAACCCGCGGACGTGTCTTCGGTGATAAGGAACTTCACCGGCGAGCGATACGTGTTCGTCTCCACAGGCGTGTATCCGGACCTGAATGGACGAAGAGCGAAAGAGGAGGACTTCGTTCCGCTCGACGGCGAGCCGCCTTCTGCATTCGACTACCTGGAGGGCAAGCGCTGGTGCGAGACGGTCCTCGCGCGCTCGCGCGACTTTCCCTGGACGGTGATACGACCGCCTGCAATTTTCGGGCCTGGCGACAAAACGCTACGAATCGCGGCCTACATCCAGCGTGTGGCCGACCGCGGCCCGCTGCTGGTTCCTGCGGAATCCTATGAGCGTCAAGCAGGCCTGGCGTGGGTGAAGGACATCGGGTTCGCGTGCGCCCTGGCCTGCGATCCTCGCAAGGACACCACCCGCAAGGCATTCAACGCCGCTTTTGAAGGCGTGAGCCTTCGGGACCTCATCGAGGGCATCGCCGGCGCTCTGGGCCTACGCGTCAGGCTGCACCCGATCCCCTTCGCGCAGCTGCCGCCGGGCGCCAGCCCCTACGGCCCGGATCCGCGACGTTCGGCCGGCTACGACCTCGATCGCGCTCGCCGCGAGCTTGCGTACGAGCCATCGGCTCTGGAAGATGCGCTGGCGGACACGTTGGCCTGGTATCGCGTGGCTCGCCCCTCACATCCCGCGTACGCCAACCGGGCGGCCGAGCTGACGCTGGCGGGCATCCGTTAGCCGGAGGACAGGGTCCTCACTCGTATTCTTGCCGCATGACGCGGCGTCTGGCGCCCTTCGGTGTAGCGATCGCAGGCGCAATCGCTGTCACAGTCGTGATCGGGCTCGTCTCGTCGCGGTTCCAGGTCCCCGGTCTTAGCGCTATCTACCTGCTGCTGGTTCTGTGGCTCGGGGCGACGTGGGGTAGAGGGCCGGCGGTCGCCGGCAGCATCGCCGCATTTCTTCTCTACGACTACTTCTTTGTGCCGCCGGTAGGCACCTTCGCCGTTCGCGGCCAGAGCGAGCTCCTCGAGCTGGTGGTTCTGCTCGCCGTCGCCCTCGTCACGGGCCAGCTCGCCGGATCCCTGCGCCGAACGCAAAGTGTCACCGCCGCCCTCGCTGCGGACGAACGCGCCATGTACGAGCTGGCGACCGCAGCCCTCCGCGCGCCCGAGGCTTCCGTCGCACTCTCCCTGTTGAGCGAGCGCGCAACAAGGCTGGAGGGAGTCAGCCAGTTCGCGGTCGTCGCCGTGGACTCGGGCGAGGCCGTCCAGGTCTCGGGCGGTGCGCTCACCGCCGATGAGCTCAAGCAGGCGAAATGGTCGTTCGACAACAAGCAGCCGGTCGGCGTCGCGGTTGCCGATGGTGCTGTTCGGCTGATGAGGGCAAGCCCCGAGGCGAGCAAGCTCGCTTACCTGCCGCTGGCCAGCGGAGTGGCGGCGATGAGGATAGAGGCCGGACACCCAGGTCCTGGAGTCCTCAGGATGCTGGCCGCGTTGGTAGGGCTCGCGGATCTTCTCCTCGACCGCCGCCGCGCGGGCCTCGAAGCGGAGCGTGCGCGCGGCTTCGAAGCCTCCGACCGGCTGAAGACTGCGATCCTCTCCTCGCTGTCGCATGAGCTGAAGAGCCCGATCGCGTCGCTGCGCGCGGGTCTGACCGCGTTGATCGCTCCGCAGGCAGGCCTGGACGCAGAACAGCGTGACCTCCTCGGCGACCTCGACCGCCAGGCGACGCGTCTGGACCGCATGGTGGGCGACATGTTGGCTCTCTCCCGCCTCGAGGCCGGCGTCGAGCTGAACCGCGAGCCGCACGCTTTTGCCGACCTCGTCGGGACCACGCTCCATCAGCTGCGGCCAGACCTTAAGGGCCATGAGGTCGCGCTGGAGCTGCCGGCTGACCTTCCACCGGTGGAGGTCGACGAGCTGCAGGTCGGCCGCGTTCTTACGAACCTGATCGAGAACGCGCTGGAGTGGTCGCCGGCGAACGGCGCGATCGTCGTCGGCGCGAGCGCCAACGAGGACCGCCTCACGGCATGGGTCGAAAACGAGGGGCCGGGGATTCCGCCCACCGACCTCGAGAAGGTGTTCGACACGTTCTGGACGCGGCGGGCACGAGGCAGCGGGCTCGGACTTGCCATCTCCAAGCGCGCCGTCGAGGCACACGGAGGCACGATTCTCGCGGAGAACCGAAGGCGCGGGCCGCGCTTCACATTCACATTGCCCCTCGCCCGCATACCCGCCGCCCGGTGAGCGGTCGGCGCCGGATGATGCCTTGTTCGCAGGTCCCTCGGTTACGGCGGCTGAGGCCCTGAATGCTTGCGACATGCGCTTGGTGCCCCGGGAGACCCGGGGCACCAGGCATCATCCGGCTTCGGTCCGAAATCCGCA
>DASVEP010000269.1:0-8847 GCA_036380475.1 Candidatus Dormiibacterota bacterium | reverse complement strand
CGTGAATCGCCTCGATCCTCCCGCGCCCGAAAGGGTGCGCCGAGCCGCCGACAGCCTTTCCTATCGGGACTTCATCTCCGTCGCTGTGATGATCGATCGAGCCGACGTGTTTCCCGACAACTGGATTTACATACACGATCCGTCGGTCAAGGTCGGGCGCATCCAGAACTTCAAGAACTGGAGCCCTGACATGGTCCCCGACCAGAGCAAGACGTGTCTCGGCCTCGAGTATTTCTGTTTCGAGGGCGACGGCCTCTGGACGTCAAGCGATGAGGCGCTTGTCGACCTGGCCCGCAAGGAGCTCGCCCAGCTCGGGATCTGCTCGCCGGCCGAGGTTTTCGATGGCGTCGTGGTCAGGCAGGCCAAGGCCTATCCCGTCTACGACGACGTCTATCAGGCCAAGGTGGATGTCATCCGCGACTACATCCGCGAGCACCTGACCAACCTTCATCTGGCCGGGCGCAACGGCATGCACAAGTACAACAACCAGGACCATTCGATGATGACCGCCCTGCTGGTGGCGCGGAATATTGCCACCGGCGGCACGTTGGACCCATGGATGGTCAACGGCGACGCGGTCTACCACGAAGAAGTTCGGGTCGGCGAGAAAGACCTGTCAGGAAGACAGGTTCCCGCACGCTTGGCGGAATCCCTGCGCTAGACGGTTCTCCCTCGGGCGAAGTTGGCGGCGACCAGGCTGGCAACGGCCAGGACCGCAAACAAGATCGCATGCGTTGTGTGGTGAGCCGCGTGCGGGTCACTGACCGCAATCTGGAGTACGCCTTCGTAGTAAAGCGCCCCGAGGATCACGAAAACGACGGCCAGAACGACAAGACCGATCGCAAGTGTGTTGGATTTCACGCTCGAAACGTTAGCAAAACAAGGCTGAGCGCCCCAGCTGCGATGCAGTACCAACCGTAAGGGTCGAGCCGGCCGGACCGAAAGTAGCGCAGGAGGAAACGTGCGCTGGCATAAGCCGCGAGACCGGACAGCAGCGCTGCGGCGACGTATTCCCCGAGCGGCACGCGGTTCGAGAACAGCTGCGGCACCTCGATTACGCCGGCGCCAAGGATGGTGGGCGTCGCCAGCAGGAATGAAAAGCGCGCAGCTTCCTGGTGTCGCAACCCGGCCACGAGGCCGCCGCCGATGGTGACTCCCGAGCGCGAGATCCCGGGCAGAAACGCCAGCGCCTGGCAGGCACCGATCACAGCCGCGGCGCGAAAGCTGATCCGCTCCGCCTGAGCGAAGCTCTCCTCCTGCTCCTTGCGAGGCTTGCTATCGAGCGCTGCCTTCTTCTCGTCGCGTCGTCTGAGGAGCTCGAAGCCAAGCAACATGAACCCGTTGATGACAAGGAACCCGGCGGCGACGAATGGGCTGGCGAACAGCGACTTGATTCGCGATTCGAGAAAGACCCCGAGGATTGCGGCCGGGATCGTGCCGGTCATCAGCAGCATGGCGAGGCGCTCGACAGGCGTCGTGATACGGCCGCGGACGGCTGCGGTGAAGAAGCCCCGAATAATCTCGAGCCACTGCCGCCAATAGAGCACCAGCAGCGCGCCGGCCGTGCCGAGGTGCAGCAGCACGAGGAAGGGAACGAACGTCGGATCCGATTGCTTGAACGCCCAGTGCAAGAGGCTCGGGATGATCACCGAGTGCCCGAGCGATGACACGGGGAACAGTTCGGTGGCGCCTTGCAGCAGGCCCATGAAAAGCGCCTGCGGGAGCGTCACTTAGGGGCTAGTTTCTGCAACGCCTCAGCGAGGAGCTGGCGCGACTGCTCGAACTCGCGATGCACGGCCGCATCCTCGGCACGTTCCAGCTTGGCGACGACCTCTTCCCATCGTTCGGCGTCGCGCTCCTGGAGGCCTGCCCGCACCTGTCCGATGGTCTGCGTCGCGAATAGGAGGCCGCCGCCAGGGTTGTCGAGGATCTCCCGAGCGAGCTCGAGCTGCCGGCGGGCCCAGGGGATCAGCTCCTCGCCGGGGTGCGTCTCGAGCGGCTTCGGGCGGAGCACCTCCATTGCGCGGACTATTGTCCCGCAAGACCGGTGAGCGCCTCGCCGGCGAGCCTGTACACGGTCCACTCCGAGTTGGGCCGTGCGCCGATCCGTTCATAAAAGCCGATCGCATCGCGGTTCCAGTCGAGCACCGACCACTCCAGCCGGCCGCAGTCTCGCTCGACCGCAATCTGCGCGAGTCGCGTGAGCAGCGTCTTGCCGACGCCTCTGCCCCGTTGGTCAGGCAACACGAACAGATCCTCGAGATAGATCCCGGGCCGTCCCAGGAAGGTCGAGAAGTTATGGAAGAACAGTGCAAACCCAACCGGTCGGCTGTCCTCTTCCGCGAGGAGGACCTCCGCATACTGCCGGTCGCCGAACAGCGCCTTATCGAGGAGGGCTTCTGTCATCACCACATCGTTCTCGAGCTTTTCGTAGCGTGCCAGCCCTCGGATCAGCTCGGCGATCGCCGAGACGTCATCGCGAGTCGCGGGACGAATCTGCACGGTCACTTCGGCCGGTCTCGCAGGCGGTAGACGAACCGCATCGCGCCATGAGTGTCGGAGAAGCTCGCGATCTTGTTGTCGACAAGGCCGGCTGCGAGGCCGGCGTCGATGAGGTCGGTGTCTCGCAGCGGGCTGCCCGGGCCTTTGCGGCGGACGACCCAGATGGCGCCGTTCGGCTCGATCCATTTCTTGGCCTCGTCCAGGCGGCGCAAATCAGCAGGGCTTTCGGCGCCCATGAAGACGAGGTCGACCTTCGAGCGCGGCTTCCTGGTCATGACTTCCGGTGTTCGCTCGCGCACCAGTTTCATGAACCCACCGTCGTCGAGGTTGACTATCGCCACCTTCGAGCCGGGCCTCACGCCGAGCTTGTCGAGGAGCGGCCGGGTCGAATACAGGTCAGCGTTCGGGCGCTTCGCCGGCACTGCTCGGGCCTCGAACGGCTCCATACACGATCACGCCGACAAGCCAACCGGCGTACGCGCCTCCCAGGGCGAGGACTATCACGGGGATGGCGCTGGAGACGCGGCTGGTCAGCAGAAAGCCGAGAGCGATGAACCCCGCCAACACGAATGCGCCGGCGATGATCCCGATCGCAGCCCCGATCAGATTCGCGGGTCTCAGACCTCGACCACCTGCAGGTCGGTTACGGCATCTTCGACGGTCCCGGAATAAAGGTGGTTGAACATGAACCTCGTTTTCGGATGCCGGCGCTTGAGCTCGGCGGCCGATTCCCAGCTCATGTGGCTGAAAACGTCGCCCGGCCCGGTCGCCTCGACGATCGCGGCGTCGGCTCCTTCCACCAGCGCGTCCAGCGGTGCTGTCGGCTCGGTGTCGCCGGAGTAGGCAAGGATGCGACCGTTGATGTGGATGCGATAGCCGTTGCTGCCGCTGGTGCCGTGATCGAGCTTGATCGTCTCGTACTTGTACCCGGCCGCCGATCCGGACGGCTTCGCTGTCATGTATTCGACGTTGAACATCGGTCGCATCACCTTTTTCCAGTCCGGGCCCCAGCTCACCTCCCAAAGCGCCTCGAGCCGTTCGTCCACGCCATCGGGACCGACGAAGGTCAGCGGGCGCTGGTCGACGAAGACCCGATGCAGAACGAACGGCGGGAGGCCGAGCGTGTGGTCGCCGTGGAAGTGCGTGAGGAAGACGACATCTATCGCACCCGGGTCCACTCCGACGCGGCGCATGTGCGGCAAAAGTGGGGCGCCGCCATCCAGCAGGAGGCGGCCATTGACAACGACCGCCCCGTTATATCGGTCGGTCGAGAAGGCAGCCCCGGTGCCGAGGAATGCGAGCGTTAGGCGACGGTCACTGCCTGATTCAGATAGACGTCCTGAACTGCGTGTAGTAACTCGACTCCCTCCTTCATCGGGCGCTGGAACGATTTGCGGCCGCTGATCAGCCCCATGCCCCCCGCCCGCTTGTTGATGACAGCGGTGCGGACGGCTTCTTTGAGGTCGCTTGCGCCGTGCGACTCCCCACCGGAGTTGATGAGTCCCGCACGGCCCATGTAGCAGTTGATGACCTGGTACCGACACAGGTCGATCGGGTGATCCGTCGCCAGCTTGTCGTACATGCCGGGCGCGGTCTTGCCGAAGCCGATGACCTCGAAGCCGCGGTTCGTGTCAGGCAACTTTTGCTTGATGATGTCGGCCTCGATGGTCACGCCGAGGTGGTTGGCCTGGCCGGTAAGGTCGGCGGCCGTCTCGTAGTTGACGCCATCCTTCTTGAATGCCGAGTTGCGGGTGTAGCACCACAGAACTGTGGCCATGCCGAGCTCGTGGGCTGCGTGGAAGGCGACAGCGATCTCCTGCAGCTGGCGGTCCGACTCGGCGGAGCCGAAGTACACGGTTGCGCCCACCGCGACGGCACCCATCTCCCACGCTTCCCTGACGGTGCCGAAAAGGACCTGGTCGTACTTCGTCGGGTAGGTCAGCAGCTCGTTGTGGTTCAGCTTGCAGATGAACGGGATGCGGTGGGCGTAGCGGCGCGCCACCGACCCGAGCACGCCGAAGGTTGAGGCAACCGCGTTGCAGTGGCCCTCGATCGCGAGCTCGACAATCTTCTCCCCGTCGAAATAGATCGGGTTCGGCGCGAACGACGCGCCGGCCGTGTGCTCGATTCCCTGGTCGACCGGCAGGATGGACAGATAGCCGGTGCCGGCCAGACGGCCATGCTCGAACATCGACTGGAGGCTGCGAAGCACCCGAGTGGGGCGGTCGCTGTCCTTCCAGATCCTGTCGACGAAATCCGGACCCGGCAGGTGCAGCTGCGAGGCCGGTACCGTCCCACTTTTGTACTCGAGCAGGTCCCCGGCGTCCGCGCCGAGGATCTCCTCCAGCTTCCCCAATGACCCTTTGGTGACTGTAGCCATCAATTCCTCTTACACATTTGGTTACTGCGGTACGCGGGAGTCCTTAGAAGTTCGTACGCCCGCGTACGTCACTCTATAGTGCAACCACGATGACCGAGCGAGCTAGTGGCCTCCTGAGCGAGCTCGCCGACCGCCTTTCGGCTGATTCCCGCGACAGCGGCCAGGTCGTGGCCGAATCCGTGCGGACGCTGGAGCCCGAGCTGTTGAGAATGCAGCAGGAAGGGGGTTCGATCGACGAGCTGGTACGCACGTCGGTTGGCTTCCTCGAGATCCTGTTCCGCTCCCTGCACGCCGACTCGCGCGTGCCCTGGCAGCAGTACTACACCCTGGCCAGGGAAGCCTCGCGCCGATACGCGGAAAAAGGCATCCCGCTCGAGTCGGTGATGGAGGGACTCGCCGTGTTCCGCCGCTCCGTGCTTGCGCGGGTGACCGAGGAGATGGCCGGCAACGAGCATGCCGACGAGGTGCTCCTGCTGGCCCAAAGCCGGCTGGGCGACGTCGTCGAGCACCTCAACTCGAGCTTCATCCGCGGCTACCTCGACTTCACCGAGGCACGACACCGCGCCCGGCAGAGCGAGCTCCACGGCCTCTATCACATCGCCAGCGCGCTCGGCCGCTCGCTCGACGTCACCGAGATCGCTGAGGTCGGTCTGCGCGAGACCCTGAAGGTTCTTCGCCTGCAGGCGGGCGCGCTCTGGACGCGTGAAGGAGCGCGGCTGCTCCTCGCCAAGACGCTGGGATTGCAGCCCGGCGAAGAGGAAGAGTTCGAGTCGGGCCGCTCCGGCGCGCGCGTGCGCGTGGTCGAGATCGCCTCGGGACCGGCCGAGTCGCGTGTCGACCGAATTACGGGGGAGTGGAGCGCCATCCGCGCGGAGCTTCGCACCAAGGGAGTGCTGCTGGGCGCGATGACCGTGGCGACACGCCTGCCGCGAACGTTCGAGCCCAGCGACCTGGAGTTTGTCGCCGCCGTCGCCGATCAGATTGCCGTCGCGCTCGACCGTGCGCGCCAGCATACAAAGGAAGCGCGAACCGACTACCTCACCGGACTTGCCAACCGGCCGGAGTTCGAGCGCGCAATCGACCGGGCGGTCGCGGCCGCACAGCGTCACAAACGGCGGCTGGCGCTGATGATGATCGACCTCGACAACCTGAAAGAGATCAACGACTCGCATGGACATCATGTCGGCGACGAGGCGATCCGCGTACTCGCGCACGAGCTGCATCGGGCGGTGCGTGCCACAGACACATGCGGCCGGCTTGGTGGCGATGAGCTTGGGGTCGCGATGCCGGATGCCGACGAGCGCCACGCGAACGAAGTGGGCGCTCGCGTCCGCGCGTCATTGGAAGAGCTCAACCGGGTCGCCAAAACTCCCGCCCCGGTGGAGTTCAGCATCGGCGTGGTCGCCTGGCGGCCGGGGATGGATTGGCAGGCGATGTATCAAGCCGCCGACAAGGCCCTCTACGTGGACAAGCGCAGGCGGCACGCGCACAGAAAGAAAGTTGGCGAGAGCCGGGCGCAGGGCGCTTCTGGCTGATCCGCCAGCGCCGGCGCGGCTCGACCCGACAGGCGACGTCCTCGGCCCCGAGTTCTTCGATCGCGACACAGTCGCCGTCGCACGCGATCTGCTCGGCAAGGTTTTGGTGCGGGAGTTCGACGGCGTGCGGTTATGGGGCCGCCTGGTCGAGGTCGAGGCTTACATGGGGCCGGATGACCTGGCGGCGCATTCGGTGGGAGGGCGACGCACGCCGCGCACCGAGGTCATGTTCGGACCTCCCGGCCATGCATACGTCTACCTCACATACGGCATGCATCACTGCCTCAACTTCGTCACGCGCTCGGCAGGGATACCCCAGGCAGTGTTGGTCCGGGCCATCGAGCCAGGGCCAGGCGTTGGGCGGGCAGGAGGACCCGGCCTCGTGTGCCGAGCGCTGGACATCGATCGGCGGCTGAACGGGATAGCTTTGATTCCGCCGCAGCTCTACGTGGTCGACGACCACGCGCCACACGGACGCATCCACGTAACCCCGCGCATCGGCGTCGAGAATTCAGGCGATTGGGCCAGGCGCCCTCTGCGGTTCTGCCTGGACTCGCCTTACCTGTCGCGACGGTTGAAGACGGGTTCTATCAGGGCCAATCGCCGGGGGACGGCTCCGCGCGCTTGAGGTCGGCCCAGTCCGCGCGCACCGGCGCGAAGACGTCTGCCACAGTCGCGCCCTGCGGGCCCGCTTTGGCTTCGTGCGGGACGTGGCTCGGGATCACGTAGGTGTCGCCGGCGTGGATAACGCGCTTCTCCGATCCGATACGGAACTCCATCGATCCCTTGATCACGAAGCCCAGCTGCTCGTTCTCGTGATGGTGCTCGGGCAGCTGCACGTCGGGCGCGAGGTCGACGACTGCCATCGTGATTCGCTCGCCGTTCACCGCTCGCGCGATGATCCCTTCCCGGATCACATGTGGGCGCATATCGCCGATCGCCTCGAACGTTTTCATTCGACTACCCGGTCGATGATCGTTGCGGTGCCCAGCCCACCGCCGCAGCACATGGTCTCGAGACCGTAGCGGAGATCGCGCCTCTCCAGCTCGTACAACAGCCGGTTCATGAGGATTGCTCCCGACGCGCCCAGCGGGTGCCCGACCGCGATGGCGCCGCCGTTGACGTTGGTCTTGTCCATGTCCGCGCCGGTCTCCTTCTGCCATGCGAGCACCACAGACGCGAAGGCCTCGTTCACCTCGAAGAGGTCGATGCTCTTCAGGTCGAGGCCCGCCCGCTTCAGAACCGCGGCGGTGCCGGGGATCGGGCCTTCGAGCATCAGCACCGGGTCGGTGCCGACGACCGCCTGCGCGCGGATTCGCGCGCGGGGGCGGAGGCCGAGCTCCTTGGCCTTCTCGAGCGACATCAAGAGGACCGCCGCTGCACCATCCGAGATCTGGCTCGAGTTGCCCGCTGTGATCGAGTGCTCGGGATTGAACGCCGGCTGGAGGGCCGCCGTCGCCTCGTAGGAAGCGTTCGCGCGGATGCCTTCGTCCCTGGAGAACATGTCGGTGTGGCCGTTGCCCTCCACCGGGACGTCGACGGGCATGATCTGCGAGGTGAAGTAGCCCTTCTCGGTCGCCTCGTGCGCCAGCCTGTGACTGCGTACGCCGAACTCGTCCATCTGCCGGCGAGAGATTCCGTACTTGCGCGCCATCAGCTCTGCGGAGATTCCCTGCGGCACCAGGTCGTACAGCTCCATCAGCTCGGGCGGAAAAGGCGTCCCCGGAGAAACCGCGCTGGATCCCATCGGCACCCTGGTCATCGACTCCACCCCTCCCGCGATGGTGATGTCGCAAACACCAGACTGGATGAGGTTGGTGGCGAAATGCAGCGCCTGCTGGCTCGAGCCGCACTGCCGGTCGACGGTCGTCGCCGGTGTGGTGAAAGGGAACCCTGCGGTGAGCCATGCATTGCGCCCGACGTTCAGCGATTGCTCGCCGACCTGACTCACGCATCCGAACACCACGTCATCCACTTGCTCGGGCTTGATGCCTGCGCGCTCGACGATTTCTTTCAACACCAGCGAGCCGAGAACAACCGGATGAACATCCTTCAGCTTGCCGTTGCGACGCCCGATGGGTGTTCGCACGGCCTCGACGATCACGGCTTCGCGCATGTTGTTTGTCTCCTTGCGGCCTTGGTGATCCGGATTCTACGACCCGCCACTAATGCTTCACGCGATGCGGTGTCAAGCCCCCAATTATTTGCCTGGCATGCGATTTTTTTTAAGTGTTGACGTGCCCTTAGGCTGCTGTTAACTTTCGCGTCGCCCCAAGCGGCTGAGTACGGTAAACCTGAGGATACCGAACGTCGAGTAGGTGGAAGGTGCGGCGCAAGCCGTGGCTGGAAACCGAAAAACGCATAGGGCACTTCAGGGTAAACAGGAAGGTCTCTTGGGGCATCTCTTTTCCACAGGGCATGCACAGCCCT
>DASVEP010000268.1:0-12875 GCA_036380475.1 Candidatus Dormiibacterota bacterium | reverse complement strand
GGCTCGGCCGGGAAAGTCCTCGACGGATCTTCGGCGCCCATGCGGCCCATCTTCGGGCTTAGCTCCTGCGCTGCTCGCTCACGAATCGTCGGGATGCGCTCGCTGCGCTGCTCGTCCCTGCGCCCGAATCTGGGCCACCTGGATCACCGAATCTCTCGCCGAGGATTTCCGGCCGAGCCTTACTGGTTGATCCGCGCCCATTCCACGGCCCCGACCTGCCCGGCCAGGTCGCCCAAACGGGCTCGGCGCAGCAGAGGCCTCCGGGCGGGCTTGATGAACGGCGACGACCGCAGGGTCTCACGCATCGTCGGCGCCACGAGCTTCCAGGAGCGCGTCACGCCGCCTCCCATCACGAACATCTCCGGGTCGATGACGTTGGTCAGGCTGATGAGGGCCAGGCCCATGTATCGAGCGCTTCGCTCCACGACCATGTGCGCGTGCCTGTCGCCGCGAGCCGCGGCCGCGAACAGCTCCGCGGCTGGGTGCCCGGTCTCTTTGGCCAGGTTGGCGCCGCCGACGAATACTTCGAGACAGCCGTACTGCCCGCAGTTGTCGAGGGGGCCGTTGGGGTCGATGATCATGTGCCCGACCTCACCGGCCGTGCCATGCCCGCCGCGATGCAGCCTGCCGTCGATGATGATCCCGCCGCCGACCCCGGTCGACCACGTGATGTAGACCATGTTGCGGGTCCCACGACCGGCGCCTCTGTGGAACTCGCCCAGGCCCGCCATGTCGGCGTCGTTGGCCAGGTGCACTTTTGCCCCCGTTGCTTTGCTCAGCATCGCCGCCAAGGGCACGTTCTTCCATGGAAGGTTGGGCGGATTGACCAGGATGCCCCGCTTGAGGTCGATCGGGCCAGGGGCTCCGATGGCGATGCTGGTCACCTTCTGATTGCCGCGCAGTCGGTCGATCTCCGCCGCCGCCCACTCGACAAGACCGTGAGGCGTCTTGAGCAAAGGTGTCTTGGTCTTGACGCTCGCGACCAGGTTTCCGTCTGAGCGCGCGAGCGCCACTCGCACCTGTGTGCCGCCGAGGTCGATACCAGCCAGCATTGTTAGTGGACTGTAGCCGGAGCGGTGTCTACGACGCGAGGAGCTGCTGGCCGCGCAGCGCGCCGAGGATCTCGGTCGATGCTCTCGCTCGGTTGAAGGTATAGAAGTGGAGGCCGGGCACGCCCGCCTCGAGCAGCTCGGCGCACTGCCTGATGCAGTGCTCGACACCAAGCTTGCGAATGTCTTCGTCATCCGGCGCTTCGTCGATGGCTCGCTGCAGCGGTTCGGGCAAAGTCGCGCCCGACATCTGAGTGACAAAGGCCAGCGAGCGCCGGCTCGGGATGGGCATGAGGCCCGGAACAATCGGCACCTTGATCCCGGCGGCTCGCGCGCGGGCGACCAGGTCGAAGTAGAAACGGTTGTCGAAGAAGAGCTGCGTGATGAGAAAGTCAGCGCCCGCCTCGACCTTCAACTTCATGTAGCGGAACTCGTGCTCGAGGTCCGGGCTCTCTGGATGCTTTTCGGCGCTGCATGCGGCGCCGATGCCCAACCGGTAGCCGTTGCCGCGCACGAACGCGACCAGATCGCTGCCGTGCATGAGGTGCGGATCCACCGGCTGAAATGCCTCGCCTGGTCCTGGCGGGTCTCCGCGCAGCGCGAGCACGTTGGCGATGCCTTCGCGCTCCATCCAGTTGAGAATCCGACGTGTTTCGTCGCGCGAGTTGGCGCACGTGAGGTGCGCCATGGCCTCGATGTGGTAGTGGCGCTTGATTCGCGTGACCAGCTCAAGGGTTTTCTCGCCGGTCCTCAGGCGATATGTCACCGACACCCAATCGGGTGTGTGACCCGCAAGCGCCGCGACCGTCTTTTCGAGAATCTCGACCTCGCTCTCGTCGCGCGGCGCCATGAACTCGAACGAGACGGTGGGCCGGCCTCGAGCCAGCATCTCGGAGATCCGCACCGGTCGAACGATAACAATCCCAACCGCGGGAAGGTACGCAGGGCGGCTTGCCCGGCCGCCAGGCCGGGTCGGCTTTGCCGACCGCCCGATGAGAGGGAACCGGCAGGTTCCTTCTCATATTTCTACCTCAGGATGCGGGCGTCGCCGACGCGACGCGTCACTTTGGCGGAGTCGAGGTGCTCGAGCAGCGCGAGGATCGGGCGCCGGCTGGCCTCGAGGCGATCGCGAAGCTGCGCCACGGTCACAGAGCCGGTGGTCGCGATCAGCTCGCGGACGGCGCGGACCGCCTGGTCGTAAGCCTCTTTCGTGAAGGCGACGTCGTCGCTGAGCCGCACGAGATCGCCACGTTGAGCCAGCGCGCGGACCATCTCGTTGGTCGCGCCGGTCGCGCGCATGGCCTCCGCAAGCGACGGCGGCGCGTATGGGCTGTTGGCGAGTAGGCCCAGCAGTCGGGCCGCCGGGCCATCGGGGGCTTCAGCCGCGACCTTGTGCGAGGGCGCAGCCACCTCGCCGTCGATCTCTTCGAGCTGCCCGTCTGCGGCCAGGGCTGCCAAGACAGACGGAAACGCGCCCGGCTGAATCCCGAGCCGGCTCCTCAGCTCCTCGCGCGGCATGCCGCGACGTAGCGGATGCGCAACGTGATACTCGGCGAGCTCGCGCGCCGCGCGATCCGCGATGGCGGACCATGCCTCGTTGGCGAACAGCCAGTCGCCCAGGCGCCGCCCGTCGAGCCGAGACACGTCGACGTCAGCCGACGTGGTCGCTTTAAGAAGCGCGCTCACGGCCACGCCCCGCGGGTACTTGCGCAGCTCCTCTTGAAGCACGTCGCCTGACGCGCGACGCTCCAAGGACGCGCGGGTGGCGGCGTCGTGGCGCGGATGCTTACGCGGCGCGACGTCGTTGATCAGGCCCCCTGCCAGCGTCGAAGACGGGCTCGGGACGCGGAGGATGAATCGATCGCCGTTGGCGGCCGCGATCGCGCGCTCGAGGTAGAGCTGAATCCATCCCTCGTCGCCGGGCTCGATCACGTCGCCTTCGAGCAGGATCGCCCGGCAGCCGACCTCCACGGTGCCGGTGTGGAGCGAGAGCTCGGCGCCGTGGCGCAGCCCGCGCGGCGCGGAGGCGAGCACGCGCACGCGAGCGTCCATTCGTCGCGTCGTCACGAGCCCGCCCGGCCCGACGAGAACGTCGCCGCGCTCGACCTGGTTCTTCTCGACCCCGATCAGGTTCACCGCAACTCGGTTGCCAGGCGAAACCGATTCGACCTTCTCGTTGTGCTGTTGAAGGCCGCGTACGCGGGCGACGGCGCCACCTGGCAGCAGATGCAGCTCGTCCCCAATCGCGATTGTGCCGTCGACGAGGGTGCCGGTGACCACCGTGCCAAAGCCGCTCATCGTGAAAACCCGATCTATCGGGAGCCGCGGCCGCCCACGGTCGCCCTTTGGCTCGATGGCGGCGAAAACTTCATCGAGGCTGGTGACGAGATCGGTCAAACCCGCCCCGGTGACCGCCGAAACGCCGCGGATCACGGAGCCTTCAAGGGATGTGCGGGCGAGCGCTTCTTGCACCTCGCCTTCCACCAGCTCGCGCCAGACCTCGTCGACGAGGTCGACCTTGGTCAGCGCCACCACACCGTGGCGGACATCGAGCAGGTCGATGATCTCCAGGTGCTCGCGGGTCTGGGGCATCACGCCTTCATCGGCGGCCACGACCAACAGCGCCGCATCGATGCCCTGCGCGCCGGCGAGCATGTTGCGGATGAACCGCGCGTGGCCCGGCACGTCGACGATGCCGATCTGGCGGCCGCTCGGCAAGCGCAGGTGCGCGAAGCCGAGATCGAGCGTCATGCCGCGCCGTTTTTCCTCTGCCAGGCGGTCCGGGTCGATCCCGGTCAGCGCGGTCACCAACGTGGACTTGCCGTGGTCGATATGGCCCGCGGTACCGAGGATCACCTCAGGACGCTCTTGACCGCGGCCTCCACGGCATCGATAAGCTGCTCGTCCTCGCCCCTCAGCACCGTGCGCGCATCGAGACAGCAAGCGTCTTTTTCGATGTGGGCGATCACCGGCGGATCGCCCCGGCGCAGCGCGGTCGCAAGACGAGATGCGGGGCCGGCGAGCGCGACGAGCATCGTCGGGAGCGGGTGACCTGGCAGCGAGCCGCCGCCCGCTGCTGACTCTCCTGCGACGAGTGTGGTCGCGACTCCTCTCTCTTCGAGCTTCACCGACCACAAACCCGCTCGCCTGCGGATCTCTTCGATCGGCATCCGCAGCATCCGCTCGACGGGAATGTCGTCGAGATGGCCGGCCAACCGCTGCCGGAGGGTGGCCTCGAGCGCAGCGAGGGTGAGCTTGTCGATGCGGACCGCCCTGGCCAGCGGATGCCTCGCGAGCTTGCGCACCGCCTCAACACCTTTGGCGCTCCGAGCGAGGATGAGCCCGGCCTGGGGGCCGCCAAGAAGCTTGTCGCCGGAGAACGTGACCACATCGGCGAGACCAAGCGATTCGCCGACCGTGGGCTCATCGGCCACGCTCTCCGCCGCGCCGCTGCCCAGGTCGTCGATGAGGAGCGTGTCGTGCCGGCGCGCCACGGCCTGCATTTCCGTCAGCGACGCCGATTCCGTGAAACCAGTCACGCGATAGTTGGATGTGTGCACGCGCAGAAGAGCCGCAGTCTTGGTCGTGACTGCGTCCTCGTAGTCGGCAGCACGTGTGCGGTTGGTGGTGCCAACCTCGACCATTCGCGCGCCCGACAGGCGCATGACATCGGGCATGCGAAACGATCCACCGATCTCGACCTGCTGACCACGCGACACGATCACCTCGCGACCCTTGCAAAGTGCGGTCAGCGCGAGCAGCACAGCGGCCGCGTTGTTGTTCACGACGAGGGCCGTCTCGCAATCGAACAGTCTGTTCAGCAGGCCGATCAGCAAGTCGGCCCGTTCGCCACGGCGGCCGGTCTCGAGATCGAGCTCGAGGTTGCTATAACCGCCGGCCACCGCGAGGGCGTCGATCGAGGTGCGTGACAACGGCGCGCGCCCCAGGTTCGTATGCAGGATCACTCCGCTTGCATTGATGACCCGCCGGAGTCGAGGTGCGGCATTCGAACGCAGCCGAGCAGAGACGCGCCGGCTGCGTTCGACGTCATCGAGAACCTCATGATCCCGCTCGGCCGCCACCTGTTCGCGTATGGCCTCCACGACCTGAACGCGGCCGAACTCTTCCACCAGGCCGGCGTAGTGCGGCTGGTTGATCAGCCTGCCTACAGCAGGCAGGGATACAGAGCGTTGAACCCGGGGATTCCGTAGCCTTCGCATGCGCCTAATGAGATTAGGCTCGCCGGCTTGTAGAAAGGCGTCATCACGTAGCTCAGTATCGGAAAGCCGATCAGCGAGCCCACGAAGACAACGATCACGGCGCCGACCCAGACCTCCCTGCGGCGGACGGACGCGTTGAAGAAAAAACGTGGGCTGCGCGAACGAAAGATCGTTTCGATGACGTCCCAGCCGTCGAGGCCCGGGATCGGGAGCAGGTTGAAGGCGAAGAGCGACAGGTTCAGGAACCAGACCGCGTAAACGAGATACGCCAGCAGGCCGGTTGTGAACGTCAACGACGGCGGGATCCCGGCGGCGATGAAGCCGCGCAGCACGAAGCCGAGAACGATCCCCACCACAAGGTTGGCAGCAGGGCCTCCAAGCGCATGCACGAGGCGCTGGCGGACGGTGCTGATCCGGTTCGGCTGCACCGGCACCTTCCTCCCCCATCCGACCAGGGCGACGAAGATCGCAATGACGCCTATCGGGTCGAGAAAGCGGCGCGGATTTAGGGTGAAATAACCGAAGTAGCGGACGGACCGGTCGCCCTGGAAGTAGGCAGCGGCGGCGTGCCCCATCTCGTGCACCGGGATGGCGACCAGGATCGCAGGCACCAACATCAGCGCGGAGATGACAAAGGCGACGAAACCGCTCATCGCGGGGTCGTCACTCGATGGGGATCTTGCCGGCTCGCGCCGGCGTGCGCCGGCGCTGCGAAGCGCGGCGCCGCGCCGGAGCCGCTCCGGCCCGTCGGCCGGTTGGGCTCGTGACGCGGTGCTCGTAGATGAGCATGAGCGCGGTGATGAGCTCACGCTGCGCGTTGAGCAGGTGCACTTGCGCCGCGGGCGGGACCATGTCCGTGACGAGGTTGCTGACCCGCGACGCCAGCTCGTTGACCAGCTCGATCAGGCGCTCACCATCGCGGCTCATGATGTTGCCCTCCCCCCATCGGGGGGAGGTCCGGAGAGGGGATCGAGGCTCATTGGCGCTTCACCACCGGCGGGCGCGTGAAGCGCACGCGCAGCTCTCCGTCCTTGATGGTCGCGCCGCCCGTATCGCGCTTTGCCAGCACCCTCGGCAGCGAGATCTCGCGGCGGTAGTTGCCAATCGTCACGTAGAGCTCGCCGTTGTGCCGGCTCAAGTCGACGGCTGTGCGATCCACGAAAGGCATCTTGAGGCTGAGGACATAGTCGTTGCCGTCCTTGTCTATGCGCTGGGTGTTGGTCGTGGCGAAATGCTGTGACGGGTCCTGGGCACCGTAGGTCGCCTGCGCCATGCGCTCGAGCATCCTCAGCCCGACCACCTCTCGGTCGAAAAGGGGCACATTGAAGATGGGGATGCCGGCGAACGACTGCTCGACCTCGACCTCGTAGCGCTTGTGGATGCGCTGCCACTTCTTGAACAGCTCGTCGTGCACCTCATCGGGAAGGATTCGGTTGACGATCACGGCATCGGTCACGTAGCCGAACAGGCTCAGGTAGCTGAAAGCCCGCTTTGCCTCTTTCACGACCATCTTCTCGAGGTTGAGGACCAGGCGCATTGACGTAGTCGCCGGGTCGGTGAGCACCTTGCGCATTCCGCCGAGGTCGAGCAAAAGGTCCTTGAGCGACGCGTAGACCTCGTCCGATGGAAGCGGTATGCCCATCATCGGCTGCAGGACCGGACGCGCGACCTTCATGGCGCGCCGCTCCCATGGGTAGATCTTGTCGAGCCACCATTTGGCGGCGTCCGGGAATGTGAGCAGCTGGAGCGTCTCCCCCGTGGGCGCGCAGTCGACGATGAGGACATCGTGCTCATCGCGCTGCGCGTAGTGCTTGATCCACATCAGCGACGCGACCTCGTCCATCCCCGGCGGGTTGGCGACCTCGTCGGCGACGATCTCATCGAGACCCTGCGCGGCGAACACCTCGATCGCATATTCGTGCAGCTTCTCCCAGTGGCGCTGCATCTCGTGCAGCGAGGAGACCTCGTGCGCCCACAGATTTTCGGTGATGTGGGTCATGTCGGTGCCGAGCTCGACGTCGAATGAATCGCCCAGCGAATGGGCGGGATCTGTGCTCATGACCACGGTGCGGTAACCCAACCTTGCGCACTCGACGGCGGTGGCGGCCGCGACCGATGTCTTGCCCACGCCGCCCTTGCCCGTGAACAGGATGATCCGCACCGCCTGAGTTTACCGGCGGCAAGGTTTACTTCCGGATCAGGCCTGTACGGCGCCCTTGGCGTCCCGCCGCTTTTTCAGGTGCTCGAGGACCTTCAGCGTGGCCTCGGTGTTGCGCTCGATCTCCTCCAGGATCTGCAGCGTTGCTTTCTCGGCCGCCTCAGCCACCTCGGCGGTGTGTTCCAGCCGAAGCCGATCTTTCTGGGCCTGCCGGTTGCCAGAGAGCAGCAGAACGGGGCCTGTGAACGCGGCCTGGATCGTGAATGCCAGGTTCAACAGGATGAACGGATAGATATCCCATTTGTGGGTGAAGAACTCGACTGAATTGATCGCAATCCAGACCGCGATGATCACGCTCTGGATGGCGAGGAACCACCACGAGCCGATGCCCGAGGCCGCCTGGTCGGCAACGCGCTCGCCGACCGTGGCTTCGTCGTGGAACAGTTGGTTGACGGGATGTTTGTGTTGGCGCGCCACCCTCTGCCGCGCAGTCGGAACTGATTTCTCTGACGCCATCAGACAGGCTCTGCCTCGAGCTCTTGGAGGATCTGCAATGTGAGCTCCGTATTTTTCTTGATCTCGATGAGGATCTTGGTGATGTGCTGCTCGCCTTTGTCAGACTCGTCCGCCGCGTGCTCGAGCGTGATTCGGTCTTTCTGAGATTGCCTGTTGCCCGCCAGCAGCACGATCGGTCCGGCATATGTGGCCTGGAATGACAACACGAGGTTCAGGAGGATGAACGGGTACGGATCCCAGTGCTTGATGAAAATGGCCCATACGTTCAGATAGACCCACAGGACCATGAGCACGCTCTGGCCGATGATGAACGGCCACGAACCGATGATTGCCGCCACGCGGTCAGCCAGGCGCTCGCCGAGTGTCGCGTCGGTGTAATGAGCCTGATTGATTGGATGCTTGTGCGCCGCGTCCGGGTTGCGGTGAGCTCGACGAAGGCGGTGAACGACGGCGGCTTTGTGAGCAGCTCCCAACGGGGCGGGAGCCTGTGTCGAGGACTGCGCCATCGCGTGAAAGGTTAGCGACCGGTACCGCGGTTGCGCCACGGATCAGCGCGATTCGCCGCGAGAGGTCTGGCGCTACTTGATGATCTGCGGCACGACGAAGGATCCGACCGCGAGAAGCACCACCATGGCCGCGCCCACCACCAAAAGCCGGACAAGGTCCTTGGTGAAATAGGGGACGCGGTCGAGGGGGATCGACGGGTCACCCGACTGCACGACGGTTCGGCCGCGAGGACCCCTGACCACCTGGTTGCGCGCTCCGAGGGACAGCTCCACCGCCCGCACGGTGGCCTGGTCGCCGCCGACGCGCGCTTGCGAAACGGATCGAGTCGCGGTGGGCGTCTCGCTTGCGGTCGCCGTGCCGGGGCCTGTCACCCGGACGGGCTGACGGTACTTGCCGCTGCGACCCTTCTTACGACCCTTTCGACTCATAGACGTACGAGTCTAGAAGTTCTCTTAAACAGGCAGGCGGCAGAGAGGGCTGGTTCTGGGGCGTGTGGTGCGACCGATAGAGTGTTGCCGCCTGCCTGCTGTTGGGCCGTGGGACTCAACCGAGAAAGACGTGGGCTACGACATGTTGTGTCCCGGGCGCAGTTATACCGCCGAATGTAGGGACTGTCAAGCCTTTACGCGGATTTACCGCGGATCAAACCTAGGTCGTGAGCTCGACGTATTCCTCTTCGTTGATGAGGTCTTCGAGCTCGCGCGCATCCTCGATGCGGACGCGAAGCAGCCAACCTGACGCATAGGGCTCGCCGTTGACGATGTCCGGGTTCTCGAGGACCTCACCGTTCACCTCGACGACCTCGCCGCTGATTGGCGCCTCGATCGGCGACGACGACTCTTCGGACTCGACGTGGCCCATGCGACGCCTCGCCCGCAGCACATCTCCGAGGTCGGGCAGCTCGAGCAGCGTGATCTCCCCCATCTGGTCCTGGAGGTAGTCGCTGAGGCCCAGGACGGCTTCGCGCCCTTCGACCCTCACCCACACGTGCCCCGGGCTGAACAACAATGGCCCGCGCGAGCTCAAAGCAAAGCCTCCGAGAGAGACATGCATAAATGATGAACGGAGCCGGGGCACTTGTCCGGCTGATCCAAAAGACGCAAGTCGCGCTGTTAACCCTCCGTTAAACGGGTCATGCGGTGGGTGGTGCTGATCCTGGTCCTTGCGGTGCTGGTCGTCGTGGCCAACCTGATGTGGACGTCGTTCTTCGGGGGGCGGTCTCTCTTCTAGTGGTGTGTCTGGGAATGAGCTCGCTAAGGCGCGGCCCAGACCGCCGACGCCAAGGCACGGGTGGCGCGAGGAGGAGCGCATCTGTCGATGCGTGACGACGAAGCGACGGGCCCCGTAACGCCGGCGTCAGCGCCCGCAGGGCGCTCGGCGGAAATGGGCCGATGCATTAGCGAGCGTTTTCCCGGACGCACCACTAACGGCCGATGCGGAAGAACACGACGTCGCCGTCCTTGACCCTGTAGTCGCGCCCTTCGACCCGCAGCTTTCCCGCCGCCCGCAGCGCTTCCATCGATCCTGCGGCCACCAGCTCGTCGACCGATGTCACTTCGGCGCGGATGAAATGCTTCTCGAAATCAGTGTGGATCTTGCCGGCCGCGACCGGGGCTGGCGCGTCGCGTTCGCACGGCCAGGCGCGCACCTCGGGCTCGCCCGCGGTGAAATACGTGATGAGGCCGCCCGACTCCCACACCGCTCGCGCAATTCGGCCGAGCCCTGATTCATCGATGCCATAGCTGGCGCGCATCTCCGCCTGTTCGCTCTCCTCGAGCTCACCCAGCTCGGCTTCCAGTCGCGCCGATAACACGATCGCCGGCGCGTGCTCGGATGCGGCGAGCTCGCCGACTTTCGCTGCCGGCCCACCGCCGCCCGGCAGCAGCTCGTCGGCAGCGTTGGCTACGTAGACGGAGGGTTTGAGGGTGACCGGAAAAACGCCTTTCAGAAGCTCACCCTGCGCCGGCTCGAGCGCCAGTGTTCGCAGCGACTGGCCGGCGTCGAGGTGCGCCTTGGCGAGCTGCAGCACCTCGCTTTCGGCCACCGCATCCTTCTTTCCGGCGCGCACCTCTTTGGCGACCAATTCGAGGCGACGCTCAACCGATGCGAGGTCGGCGAGAACAAGGTCTAGGGCGAACTCGTCGAGCTCGGCGGCCGGCTGCGGGTCGGGGCCGAAGCATCGCGCGACCTTGACGAGAACGTCAGACTGCCGCGCAAACGCAACGCGCTGCGCACGGCTGCCGGGCGGTGTGTCCTCGACGCGTACCTGGGCAGGCGTGACCTTCAGGGGCTTGACCGCTGAAGCCAATCGCTGCAGCCGCTCGTCCGGAACGTCGACCATCCCCACGCCGTCCGCGCCGCGGCCCGCGGTGAGAGCTTTGAAGAGCGTCGTCTTGCCCGACCCGGCCGGGCCGACGATCGCGACGTTGACGGGCAACTACGCTCTGTCCAGTTCGAACGTCTTGTGTAGGACCCGGACGCCTTTCTCGACCTGATCGCGCGCGACCAGGCAAGTGATGCGAATCTCCGAGGTACTGATCATCTCGATGTTGATGTGAGCATCCGCAAGAGCGCGAAACATGCGGCCCGCGATCCCCGGCGTTCCCAGCATGCCTGTGCCGACGATCGATAGCTTGGCGATGCCGCCGGCCGACGAGACCCTTGAAGCGCCGACCTGCTTCGCCGCGATCCTCACCAGCTTCTCGGCCGCCTTCAGATCCGACTCGGCGACCGAGAAGGTTAGGTCGGTGTGACCCGAGCGGCCGATGTTCTGGACGATGACGTCGACCGATATCCCCGCTTTGCCCAGCGGCTCGAAGATCGCAGCGGCCACGCCCGGACGGTCGGCGACGCCGACCACGGTGATCTTCGCGACATTCGATTCCTGCGCGATCCCGCGCACGCGTTGTCGGTCTTCCATCGGCACTTTGGCGACGATCATCGTACCCACGCCATCGTGAAAGCTCGAACGCACGTGGATCGGCACGCCGTAGAGCTCGCCGATCTCGACCGCGCGCGGGTGCATGACTCGCGCCCCGACCGCGGCCAGCTCGAGCATCTCGTCGTAGCCGATGTGGCTCAGCTTGCGTGCCGATTTCACGACCCGCGGGTCGGCTGTGAAGATGCCATCGACGTCGGTGAAGATCTCGCACGCATCCGCCTTCAGCGCAGCGGCGAGCGCAACCGCGGTCGTGTCAGAGCCGCCGCGACCTAATGTAGTGACCTCGAAATCGTCCGTGACTCCCTGGAAGCCCGCGACTACTGCGACCTTTCCCTCACGCAGACTTTCGAGGATGCGGTCCGGCTTGATGTCATAGATGCGTGCGCGCGAGTGATGCGCGCTGGTGCGCACGCCGGCCTGCAGGCCCGAAAGTGACACCGCGGGCACCCCCATGCCCTCCAGGCACATCGCGACCAGCGGTGCGGTGATCGTCTCGCCGTTGGCGACCAGCATGTCGAGCTCGCGCGCAGGCGGCTCGGGGTTGACGCTCTGCGCGAGGGCGATCAAGCGGTCGGTCGTATGTCCCATCGCCGAGACGACGACTACCACCTGCTCCCCGCGTTTGACAGTGTTCGCGATGCGCCGGCTGACGCGCCGGATGCGTGCGGCGGTCCCCACCGAGGTACCGCCGTACTTCTGAACTATCACAGAGTCCTGAACATCCCCTTGTCTGTGACACGCGTGACGAGGGCACGTCCGTGGTGCGGCGCCGCGGCGGCCATCGCTTTCGAGACGCGCCCGGCTTGAGACGTCGCGCAGAACGCGAAGACGCTAGGCCCCGCGCCACAGATGGCCGCGCCATATGCGCCTGAGCGGTCCGCGGCGTCGATGACGTCCTGCGTCCATGGATAGAGATGTAGGCGGTGTGGCTGATGGATGCGATCGCGTAAAGCCTGGTCCAACAGCGTCGGGCGCTTGGCGGTGATCGCCCGCACGAGCAGGCCGGTGCGAGCCGCGTTGTAAACGGCGGAGTCCATCGGCACCGACTCCGGCAGCACCGCACGTGCTTTTTCGGTCGGCACGGGTTGGTGGGCGACGAACACGGCCAGGCCCCAACCAGGGTTGGGAAGCCTCTCGTCGAACTGCTCGGTGACGATACGGATCCCGCCCGCTGCCGACGCAGCGACGTTGTCGAGGTGCCCCTCGTCGGCGCCGGCGTCGATGACGTGGCTCTTCACGTCCCACGGGCTGTTGAGAGCCGAAGCCGCCAACCGCGCGGCGGCGCTGCTCCCGAGGCCGACACCAAGCGGTATCTCGCTGCGTACCCGGCCCTTCATCTTCAGTCGCGAAAAGGGGTTGTCATGCGCGGCGAGGTACTCGGCGCCTTCGCCCTCGAAGTCCCACGCCGGATGCTCGGCAACCTCGGCCTCGACCTCCAGCCAGAGGTCGATCGCCATCGCCATGCAGTCGAAGGCCGGGCCGAT
>DASVEP010000267.1:0-5803 GCA_036380475.1 Candidatus Dormiibacterota bacterium | reverse complement strand
CTGAGCAAGGAGTCCGCAAATGTCCACGTTCTCGTTCGATCCCGAGGAAACGACTCATTGGGAGCAGACCCACCCTCGCACCATCGCGCCGGAGAAGTGGAAGCAGTTCGAGGGTTATGCCGCCGAGATCTTCTCAGCCTTCGGGATGGACCTGAACACGCCCGGCACCAAGGAGACACCGAACCGCTTTCTCAATGCTCTGTTTGAGTCGACCAAAGGCTACGAAGGCGACCCCAAGCTGCTTGCCGCATTCCCGACAGAATGTCACGGGGGGCCTGACTGCACGATCTCGCAGGTGATCGAAGGCCCAATCGAATTCTTCTCGCTGTGCGAGCACCACGCGCTTCCGTTCCACGGCCACGCGTACATCGCCTATATCGCTCACGAAGAGATCATCGGCATCTCTAAATTGACCCGGCTCGTCCGCGTGTTTGCGCGTAGGTTCACCGTCCAGGAGCGGGTGGGTGTCGAGATCGCTGACGAGCTGGTCCGCGTCCTGAAGCCCCATGGGGTCGCCGTGCATCTGAACGCGTTGCATCTCTGCACGCAGATGCGAGGGGTGCGGGAAGGGCACTCGCGCACCTGGACGTCCTTCTGGCGCGGCAACTACGAGTCGGATCCGCAGCTTCGCACGGAGTTCCTGCAGACGGCGCTGGCCAACAACTCGCACTGACGGTGCTCGGTCCGTTTGAGGTCCTGTTCGAGACGGACCTGCCCGCGTACACACTGCCGGATGAGCTCGAACACATTTACGGTCGCCTCGGATTCGCCGACAGCGTGGTCTATTCGAACTTCGTCTCATCGGTCGACGGGGTGGTCTCGCTGGGATCGGGAATCTCGGCGGGCTCGGTCATCAGCGGCAAGAATCCCGCCGATCGGTTTCTCATGGGTCTGCTGCGCGCCTGTTCGGAGGCGGTGGTCATCGGCGCGGGCACATTGCGCGCGACCCCGGGCCACCTCTGGACGCCGGCGCATGTGTTCCCCGATTTTGCCGCCGACTTCGCGGCTTTACGGCAGGCGCTCGGGCGAAGCCGAGAACCGCGGCTTGTGATCCTGACCTCAAGCGGCCGGCTGGATTTCGAGCATCCGGCGCTTGTCAAAGGGGCCACGGTGATGACCACCAACGCCGGCCTGAAACGGATCGGCAAGCGGCTGCCGGCGGCCTCCGATGTGGTTGCCGTGAGCGGGGGCAGGACGATCGACCTCCGGCGGGCACACGACGAGTGCACACGGCGAGGCTTCAACGTCGTGCTCACCGAAGGCGGCCCTCACCTGATGGGCGAGCTGATCAAGATCGGGCTGCTCAACGAGATGTTCGTGACCCTGTCCCCGGTGGTCGCCGGGCGGGACAGCGAACAACGCCTGGGGATGGTCGAGGGCGCGGAGCTCCTGCCCAAGATTCCGGTCTGGAGCCGCCTGCTCAGCGCGCGGCGCCAGGCGGATTTTCTGTTTCTGCGCTACAGCCTTCCGTCGAGCTGAGATGAGTCCAGCGCTCGGGTGCGCAGCGCCCGTTTGATCTCGTACTGAGCCTCGAGGAGCGCTCTCCGCGCAGGACCGGGAAGCTCGCGCTTGAGGTATTTGTCGGTGAGCTGGACCACATCGTTCGTCGCGATGGTGGCCGGGTACATCGACTTCACGAACATCAATGCCTCGTCGATCTCGTGCGATTCCCAGAACGGCTGGAGGGTGTGGAAGTAAGGGTCGACGTATGCGGCAAGGAGGTACTCCTGGTCGGCACGATGGAAGCCCTCGGCGATCGCCCTCTTCGTCGCCAGCGCCATGCGCTCGTTGGTGACGGCGTTCCACGCCTCGGCCTTGGCCTCGGTTACCGGCCGTGCCGCTCGGGCCGCTGCTGCCGCCCGCCGGCCGATGTCCGTGGGGTCCCGCTCCAGCTCATCTGCGATGACCTCTGGTCCGGCGGCGCCGATCGTGGCGAGCGCAGTCACCGCCGCCCAACGCACGGCGAAGTCGACGACGAGGCCATCCAGGCGCGTCGTGCTGTCGAGGAGTCCCGCCACCCATGCCACGTCGGCCGGCTCGCGGGCAGCGTCGATCAGTGCGTTCGTCCACAGGAGCTGGAGGTCGCTGCCTGGCGCCATCCGCTTCAGGCGCTCGTCGGCGCCGCGCGCCAGCGCTTCGCGCAGCTCCTGCCTGCGCAGGAGCGCGGCGTACTTGTCGATCGCGGTGAACATCCGCTTGATGAGTGGTTCGACCACCGCAGGATCTGTCTCAGCGTCGATCCACCGCAGAGACTGCTCGACGTAATCGCCGGCGGATAGCTCGGCGTTGCGGACCATGTCCCACAGGTCGCCCCACAGGAGCGCGCGCGCAAGCGGGTCTTCGACCTTCATGTGGCTCTTCGTCATGGCCTCGAGTGAGCGGTGGTCGAGAACGACCTTCGCGTAGGCGAGGTCGCCGTCGTTGACCAGCAACAGGTCGGGGTTGATGTCGCCCAGCAGGTGCGACACAAGCGTGCGTGCCCCGTCGATATCCAGCTCTTCGGTGCGGCGTCGAAGGAGGCCGATCCCGTCCATGTCGTACAGACCCAGCCGGATGCGATGCGGGCGCCATACCGGATGGGAGTCGGGCGCCGATTGCACGATCGCAGCCGATGTGATCCGGCCGTCGTCGACCTCAATCTCAGCGGCAAGCGTGTTCAACCCTGCTTCCTGCAGCCACACGTGCGCCCAGGGCTTGAGGTCGCGTCCTGACGCATCTTCGAGCGCTTTCAAAAAATCCACGTGGGTGGCATTTCCGTACGCGTGCTTTTCGAGGTACAGGTGGACGCCCTTGAAGAAAACTTCGTCGCCCAGCAATGCCGCCAGCTGTTTGAGGACTGCGCCGCCCTTGTTGTAGGTGATCGGGTCGAAGTTGAGGTGGACAGAATCGACGTCGGGGATGTCGGACACGATCGGGTGCGTGGTCGGCAGCTCATCGTGCGTTCGCGCCAGCACCTTGACCTCCGCCGCGAACCAGGTCCATGCATTTTTGAAACGTGTGGCCTCAGCGCTCGCGAGGGTGCCCATGTAGGTGGCGAAGCTCTCGTTAAGCCAGAGGTCGTCGAACCACCTCATCGTCACGAGGTCGCCGAACCACATGTGCGCCATCTCGTGGAGGATGGTGTCGGCGCGCTTCTGGCGCGCGGCCTGCGTCACGCGCGACCGGAAGATGTATTTCTCGGCGAAAGTCACGCAGCCAGGGTTCTCCATCGCGCCGGCCGAGAACTCGGGCACGAAAAGCTGGTCGTACTTGCCGAACATGTAAGGAATGCCGTAGCGCGCCTCGAAATAGTCGAGTCCCGCGCGCGTAATCTCCGCGATCTCGTCCGGATCCAGGTACTCGGCGAGAGATTGCCGGCAGTAGAGGCCAAGCGGGATGTCCCGGTACTGCTGGCGAACGACGTGATAGTGACCGGCAACCAATGCGGCAAGGTACGTGGAAATCACCGTGGTCGTTGGGAACCGCCACGTGCCGCCATCGCTGCCGGTCGGTGTGGTGTTGGATGCAACCGTCCAGTCATCCGGGGTTTTAACCTCGAATGAGAACGTGCCTTTGATGTCGGGCTGGTCGAAGCAGGCAAACACGCGATGGGCGTTGTTGCTCTCGAAGTGGGTGTGCAGATATATCCGTCCGTCGAGCGGGTCCTCGAAGCGGTGCAGCCCGGTGCCGTCGCGCATGAACTTCGCGACGCCGGCCACGCGCAGCACGTTCTGCTCTTGGAGATCGCCGACCTGGATGCGGCCGCCGTCGAACGCACTCGGAGCAACAGCCTTGCCATTCAGCTCGATGAGCTGGACGGCCGGTCCTATGAACTCGATAAACGTAGTGGCGCCGGGCTGTTTGCAGTTGAACGAAACGGTCGTGTCAGAGGCGAATGTCTGGTCGTTCGCGGTCAGGTCCAACCGAACGTCGTAGCGCGGCGCGGACACGATGGTTGCGCGCGTCCGCGCCTCCTCACGGGTCAGGTTGTTCTTGGTCGTTATTGCCTGACTTTGATGGTGCGGCTGCCTATGCACACGACGCGGCGCTGCCCGGCAAGTCGTATGGCGTGGACGCGGCCGACGCTGTGCCGGATTGCGCCACGACCACGATCGCACCCGCTTTGGCAGAGGGGAGTGTCACGGGGAAGCCGCCATTGGGTGCGGGGAGGAAGATCCGGAACGAGGGATTGGGTGTGTCTGTGCGCTTGAACACCACCGTGGTCTGACCCGTACACCTGTCGAAGAAGTTCACAAGGTAGGTGAGCTGGCCCACGGCCGCGTCGTAGTAGATCCCGATGTCCACATGACAAGATCCGTTCAGCGTGCAGTTCGTGTCCGCCGACGTGGCTCCCTGGCAGGTCGCCGTAGGCAGACAGAACTGGACCTTGGTGAACGGAGAGCTCGTTTCGGGGGCGTATGTGGGGACCGCCTGGAGGGCGGTGCCGCCGGCCGAAGGCGTGGTTTTGGGCGTGGCCTTTGGTGACGTCTTCGGCGATGTCCCTGGGGAAGTCGTGGCCGTATTGCCGTTGTTGCCACCTCGGCCGGCCAGGAAGACGGCGCCCGCGACGCCAAGCAGGATCAGGACCACGACGGCTACGGCGGCGGGTATGAGCCATGACGGCCGCTGGGACGGCTGCTGGTCGCGGACCGGGCGCCGCGGCGCCGGAGGCTTGCGTGCGGGCACCGGCTCGAAGGGCGCGACCGGCACGGGAACCTTTGCGGCGGTCTCGGCCGGAGCCGGCGTGATGTAAGAAGGCGCGACGTAGGCAGGCTCGGGGGGAGTGGGGGCCGGCGAGGGCTCGACCGGGGCAGGCTCCGGCTCGACGGGCACGACCGCCGGAGCGGGAATTGCTGTCCAGGTGGCCCTGGGCTCCTCGACGACCGGTTCTGGGGTCGGCGCGACGGCTTCGGGCGGCGCTTCGGCTGGCGCCTCGGCCGGCGGCGGCGCGGGCGCGGGCACCCACGTGGTGTCGGCCGGGGATGCTGCGGAGGATGCGGGCGCTGCGGCTGGAGGCTCGGGCGCCGGCGCTATCGGGACGCCGCCCCAGGTTTCCTGGGCCGCTTGCGGCTTCTGGTCCCACGTCGGCACAGGTGGCGGTGGCGCCTCGATGGGCGGCGCAACGGTGGGGAACGTCTCCGGTGCGCGCGGAGGCGCCTCGTACGAGGCAGGCGGCGGAGGTGCGGACTCATCCCGTCGCGCGGGTGGGACGAAAGGCGGCGGGACCGGCGGCGGTGCCGCGACCGGGTACGACTCAGGCGCCCGCGGTGGTGGGTCATACGACGCCGGCGCGCGTATCGGGGTTTCATCGCGCGGGACGAACGGCGCCGGAGCCTGGGTTTGGGGCGGCGGTGAGGCCGCAGGGGTTGCGGGCGGGAAGGTTTCCTTGGGCAGGAAGGGGGTGATCGACGGCATTTCGCGCCCACCCGCCCTCAAGGCGAGCTCGGACTGCGCGGCGACGGCCCGGTCGGGGGCAAGAAGCGCAGAGGCCATCTCGCGCAGCGCGCCCTGGGCGCGATCTGCGGCCGGGCCCATGGCGCCGCTCGCCATCGACCGCATGGTCACGACCAGTCCTGGCGGGATGCTTGGCGGGGCAGGAGCTCCGGCAGGATCGACTCCGAAAGCGGCGCAGATGGCCATTCCGCACGAGCGCACATCGGCGCGCAGGTCGCTCTGCGACGGCGCGCCGCGCACCGCGGCCGCGGGGTGGCCGCTGAGCCGAACCTCTCCATTTCCCGTCACGCGTATCGCCGCGGCGCCGAAACCGCCCATCGCGATTCCAGCCTCGTGCAGCGCGGCCACGCCCGATAGGAGCGCAGCGCCG
>DASVEP010000266.1:0-12342 GCA_036380475.1 Candidatus Dormiibacterota bacterium | reverse complement strand
CGGCCGTTTCTCCGCCTGCGCCTGGCGGCGCTCCGCCTCGAGCTCCTCCGGCGTGCAGAAGCACTTGTAGGCCTTGCCCTCCGCCAGGAGCTTCGCCGCGTGCTGCCGGTACAGGTCGACCCGCTCCGACTGCCGGTATGGCGCATAGGGACCGCCTTTGTCGGGCCCTTCGTCCCAGTCGAGGCCGAGCCAGTGGAGCGATTCGTATATGAGCGCCTCGTACTCCGGACGATTCCGCTCGAGGTCGGTGTCATCGATCCGAAGCGCAAACGTGCCGCTGCGCTGGTGCGCGAAAAGGACGTTGTACAGCGCGGTCGAGGCGGTGCCGAGGTGCGCGAATCCGGTCGGACTCGGCGCGATGCGTACGCGAACCACTGATTCAGGCACTTCCATACTCTAGGGACGTGGCTGGAGTGCTCGCGTTGGTGGGTGGGGACGAGTTCAACCCAGGAAACGAGCAGCAGGACCGCGTACTGGCCACGGCCGCCGGCTCCGGACCCGCCTACGTCGTGCCGACGGCCGCCGCCCGCCAGGGCCCCGAACGCGCGGTTGCACACGCGCAGAAATGGTTCCGGCAGTTCGATGTGGCCCTCCAGGAGCTGCCGGTGCTCAAGCGCACCGACGCCAACTCGAAAGAGCTGGCCGCGCTTGCTCGGGCCGGCAGTTTCTTCTACCTGGTCGGAGGCGACCCAGGCCTCGTGGTCCAGGTGCTGCAGTCGTCGAGGGTCTGGAACGCAATCGTGGAAGCCTGGCAGGACGGTGCGGCACTGGCTGGATCCTCAGCCGGCGCGATGGCCCTGTGCAGCCACACGCTCATCCGCGCCAGCTGGCCGAATCGGTTTAATCGCCGTCCTAACGACGCGCTCGGGCTGGTGGCCGGCGCCGCGGTGCTTCCGCATTTCGACACCTTCGGCCACAAATGGGTCGAGTCCGCGCAGCATGCGCTGCCCGAGGCGACGCTGCTGGGCATCGACGAGCGCAGCGCCACGGTTTGGCAGGAACGCACCTGGCGTGCGATGGGCCCCGGCGGGGTAACGGTGATCAAGGGGTCCAAGGTCAAGCGCTTTGCATCTGGCGAGGAGGTGATCGGACTGCGCGCGCCCGCACGCATACTTGCGGACGAAAAGTGATCCAGTCCGTTTTTCGCCGCCGCCCCAAAGCGCTTCATGCCGGAATGCTGCATATGGGTTCCCTGCGCGTGCACCACACACATGGCGGCCGCGGCGCGCCGGTTCTTTTCATTCACGGCCTCGGGTCATCCGGCTATCTCGAGTGGCGATTCAACCTCGAGCCCACGGCTGTCAGTCACCGCGTCTATGCGCCCGACCTACCCGGCTTTGGACGCAGCGAGAAACCTCGAGCGCGTTACGGGATTCCTTATTTCACCCGATTCATCGAGCGGTACATGGAGGGCCAAGGACTTCGCTCGGCCGCCGTCGTCGGTGCATCGCTTGGCGGCCGTGTCGCTCTCGAGCTGGCCCTCAAGCATCCAGAGCGCGTGAGCAAGCTAGTGCTCGTGAACTCGCTGGGTCTTGGGCGACCATCTATGAGGCTGACCTACGGCCTTATCACGCTGCCGCGCGTGGGCGAGACCATGATGAACGTCACCCGCAATGCGCTCAACTGGGTTCCTGCCGCGATGATCCGGCGAGTCGCAGGCCGCTACGTCGGGGCCAGCGCAGACCTGAGCCGCACGATGGACGACGGCTACCTTGACAACCTGCGCGAGCTGTACGCGGCTGAGGGCTACCACGACGCTTACCTGGCCACGGTCCGTTCGCTCGTGACGCCGACCGCGTTGTTTGGCAATGAGTACGACGTAAGCGGGCGTCTATGTGAGATCAAGGTTCCCCTGCAGCTGATCTGGGGGGCGAACGATCCACTGTTTCCGTTGATTCACGCGACCCGTGCGCACGCGCTCGTTGAGAATTCGCGACTAGCCGTCATCGAGGGTGCCGGCCACACGCCGCAGGCCGAGCGGCCGGAGGAGTTCAACCGCGTCCTCCTCGACTTCCTCAGAGAGTGAGGGAGGCCGCCCGGGGATGCTCGACGGATCTTCGGCGCCCATGCGGGTCATATGCGTTGTTGCCGCCTCCGCTACTCGCTCACGCATTAACAATGCGCTCGCTGCGTTGCTCGACGGCGCCTAGCATCTGACCCACCTGGACACCGAATCTCTCGCCAAGCCCCCCGGGCAGCCTCCTCCGGTAGGTCCGAAGCAATACACCGGACCCGAGTACCGGGCGCTGGTCGACGCCCCGCTCGACCCACTGGTCCACTCGGAACCGAAGCGCCCGCCGCGTCTTTACAGGCTGATCAGGCGAGTCGTCCGCTGGCTGGTTTTGCACCTGTTCCGGATCACGGTCACCGGTCTCGAGAACATCCCGTCGCCGCCGTACATCATCGCCGCCAACCACCAGGCCTGGTTCGATCCTGCCTTCATCATTCCGTTCTTTCCAGAGGCTCCGGTCATCTACACGATGGCGAAGCGCGAGACAGTGTTCAACCGCGAATGGAAGCGCCGCTTGCTGCCGCTGATTGGAGTGTTCCCGATCTCTCCACATCGTGGCGAGCTCGATGAGGCGGGCCTTCGCACCGTCTATCAAATCCTGGAGCGCGGCGGCGTCGTCCTCATGTTTCCTGAAGGCCGGTATTCGCGCGGGCGCGCGCTGCGGCCGCTGAAGGTGGGCATCGGACATTTTTCTCTGCAAGCCGGCGTGCCGATATCGCCTGTTGCCGTTCGCGGCACTGACGTGCTCCGCCCATTCAGCCGCATCGACGTGACGATCGGGCCGGCCATCCATCCCGACCCACCCGCGTGGTGGTCGGTGCGGCAGAGGGTTGCGCAGGTGGTCGAAAGCGTCCAGAACGCCATCACCACCGGCCTCCAGCGGCGACGAACCCGCCGGCCAGAGCACTAGCCACCGCAACCTCGCGCCTGGCACCCCGTGCTTTAATCCGGGGGCTTTGCATCTGGTCATCGGCGCCGGCGAGTTTCTCGGCACCCACGTTTCGAGGGCGCTTGCGGTCGAGGCGCCAGTCATAGAGCTGAATGCGGATGCCGACGACGAGACGCTCGCCGATGCGATCAGGTCGGTCGAGGTGGTTCACAACTGCGCCGAGTCATGGTCGCCGGCACGGCGTTTGCGGTTCCGTCCGGATCCGCCCCGGCTGCTGACGAGGATTGTCCAGGCTGCACGCCGCGCGGGTGTTAGGCGGCTGGTCCACGTGTCGACGGCTGACGTCTATGGCTCCGATTACGCCGCGAAGATCACCGAGAAGTCGAGGCTCAAACCAACGCACGCTTACGAACGCCTGAAGCTCCACGAAGAGACCTGGCTGCAGGAGGCGGCCGAAGAGCTCGAGATCGTTGTGCTTCGCCCGGCCCGGATCTTCGGGACGGGGGAGGATTGGATGCTGCCGCGAATGATGCAGTCGCTGGCGCGCGGTCGCTTGTGGCTGCCGGCCGGCGGCCGAGTAATGCAGACGTTCGTCGCCGCCGAAGATGTCGGCCGTGCCTGCCTGGCGGCGGCTGACCGCGGCCGCCCCGGAAGGAGCTATCTGGTCGGTGGCTTTGACTCGACGTGGCGCGACCTGCTCGAGTCTTCTGCCCGTGCGGCCGGCATCAGCGCCGACATCGCGAGCTTGCCGTATGACCTCGCCTACGTGCGAGCGCTGGCGGCGGAGGCGACGACGGCCAGCGGCGCAGTGATCTGGCCGGGCACCTTCGCGGTGGACGTGATCGGCAAGCCTCACCTGCTCGACGATTCCCACTCCCGGCGAGAGCTCACGTGGTCGCCGTCGGTGGGCAGCTTCGAGCAGGCGATGCCGCAGATGGCGAACTGGCTGTCTGAGCTGCCGGGTTCGGTGCCGCTGCGTCAGCCTGAGGCTATTTCACCGCCAGGCACGTAACGGTTTTAAGCGCGGTGAGGCAGGCCTCACCGCGAACTCCTAGCCACGCCAGGCGGCGCTTGGCAGTTGCACGCCTGGGTGACGGCCCGAATAAATCGGGCCTGCCTGCGACGCCTGTCTGGCCTACGAATCTACTTGACGGCGAGGCACGTTACGGTTTTGAAGACTCCGTCGATCTTCTGGATCTTGTCCACGATCAAAGATCCGATGGAATTCACATCCGGGGCCTCGCAGACGGCGATGACGTCGTACTCGCCGGTGATGGCATCGGCCGCGGTGATCCCTTTGACGCCCTCCATCTTCTTTGCGACCTCGAGCGCTCGCCCGGGCGACGCGTTGATCAGGACATAAGCCTTCATTCGTCTACCCCCAAATCCAGCGTTCTGAAAACGGTGTCAGCGTAACTCCCTCAGCGCGACTTGAGGGCGCGGATCATGACCTCATCGGTGACGTTCGCGCCCGACAAAAGGACGACGACCTTCTCGTTTGGACCCGGGCTGTAGTGATACAGAAGCGCGGCCAGGGCGGCGGCCCCCGCAGGTTCGGCGAGAAGGTGCTCCCACTCGAACATCAACCGGATCGCGCGCAGCATCTCCGCCTCCTCCACCAGCACGACCTCGTCGACGTAGCGCTTGGCCAGCTCGAAGGTCAGTTTCCCGGGAGCTGACGCTGCGAGGCCATCGGCAATCGTATTCACGCGGTCGAGCGTGACGATGCGGCCGGCCTCGAGCGAGCGACGCATGCCGTCGGCGCCCGTCGGCTCCGCGCCGATGACCTTGATTTGCGGGCGCTTCTCTTTCAGGTACAGCGAGATTCCGCCGATCAGCCCGCCGCCGCCGATGGGGACGAGCACCGTGTCCACGTCTTCGAGGTCGCGCAGCAGCTCGACCGCAATCGAGCCCTGGCCGGCGATCACATCGGGGTCGTCGAAGGCATGCACGAAAGTCGCGCCGCTCTGTTCTTGTTGCCTCATCGCCTCGAGGTACGCGTCGTTGTAGTTGCGGCCCGCCGGCACCACTTGCGCACCCAGCCGGCGGATCGCCTCGACCTTGAGCTGGTTGGCGGTCTCGGGGACGTAGACGGTCGCGGGAATCTTGAACACGCTGGCGGCGTAGGCGACGCCCTGGCCATGGTTTCCTGCCGACGCTGTGATCACACCGGCGGATCTTTCCTCGGGGTGAAGCCGCATCACCTTTGTTAGCGCGCCACGCACCTTGAAAGCGCGGATGGGTTGGATCGATTCGATCTTGATGTGGACATAGCAGCGCGCCTTGTCGGTGAATGCGCGTGAGTACTGGAGAGGCGTCGGTGCGAGGTACGCCCCCAGATCGCGTGCGGCAGCCTCCACCGAGCTGGGCGTCAGACCAGCGGTTTCGTACTCGACTTCCCTCAACGCTCGGTCAATGATAGGTGCATGACTGACGACCTCGACCGGATCGAACCGCGTGAAGGTGCGCATGTGAAAGCGCGTGACAAGAAGGTTCGCGGGCCAAAGGTGATCGCAGTGAATCCCGGGTTGAAAAAGCTCGCCCTGCACCTCGCCGACAAGCGGAAGAAACCCAAGCCGACGGGCCGGTCTTCCTAAAAATCGGCGGGCACGATCGCCCGCTTGTGCGTTCCGGTACCGACCAGGACATCGCCCTGGTGGCAGGCTACGTCGAAGTACAGCTTGTTGCCCTTGACCTCGGTCAGCCTGGTCGTGATCACGATGGTGCTGCCCGGCGCAGTAGGGGCGAGATGGCGGACGTGAATCTCGTAGCCGACGGTGGTCTGGCCTTCAGGCAAAAGGTGCTCGAGCGAGCGATGGGTTGTGATTTCCATGAGTCCGACCATCGCCGGGGTTGCAAACGTGCCCTTCCCGCCCACGTGCTTGGTGATGAGCTCACCATCGACGACGCGCTCCAGCCGACCTTCGATGCCGGGTTCGATGCGTTCGATGGTCGCCATCGCTGACAATCTAGTCCTTGACAAGGTGGTCGCGAACAGAGATCCCCGCCGGATCTTTGGGGTCTAGGCACCCCATCTGCGGCGTCGCCTCCTGCGCGCGCTCGGTCGCGCATAGACGATGCGCTCCCTCGCGTGCTCGTCGGCTCCTTGCATCTGGGGCGCCGATCCCCCAAATCTCTCGCCGGGGCCTCTGTCCGTGACCACTGGTGCCCGCGTCCGCAAGGCGATCTTTCCGGCCGCAGGTCTGGGCACCCGCTTCTTGCCGGTCACCAAGGCGCAGCCGAAAGAGATGCTGCCGCTGGTCGATAAGCCGACCATCCAGTACGGCGTCGAAGAGGCCATCGCCAGTGGGATCGAAGAGGTGATCATGGTGACGGGCGGTGGCAAGCGCGCCATCGTCGACCATTTCGACCGCTCTCTGGAGCTCGAGCACTACCTGCGCCTTCGCGGGCGCGAGGATCTGCTCGCGATCCTCAAAGAGGTCGACGAGTTGAGCGACCGGGTCCGCATCGTGTACACCCAGCAAAAGGAACCGCTTGGCCTCGGGCACGCGGTCTGGACCGCGAGCAAGCTGGTGGAAGGCGAACCGTGCGCGGTTTTGCTGGCGGACGACGTGATCCTTGGGGATGCCGAGCCGGCCCTGAAGCAGCTCATAGCCGCACACCAGAAGACGGGCGCCACGGTGCTCGCCGTGCGTCGGTTTCCGCGGAGCCAGCTCGGGCGGTACGGCGTGATCGAGACCGACGGCGGAAAAGGCCCGGTTCACCAGGTCACGGACATGGTCGAAAAGCCCAAGCCGGGGACCGAGCCATCCGACCTCGCCATCCTCGGCCGCTACGTGCTCGCCCCGGCCGTGTTCAACGAGCTCGAACGGGCTGCTCCCGGAGCGGGTTCTGAGATCCAGCTGACCGACGCCATCAAGCGCACCCTCGGGACCCACCCGGTCGTGGCGGTGGAGTTCGAGGGGGACTATTACGACACCGGCACGGTGCCCGGCTACCTGCGCGCAAACCTGACGCTGGCGATGCGTCGCGAGGGCCTTCGCGACGAGCTGACGCCCTTGCTTCGGGAGCTCCTCGGGGAGTAGCGGGCGCTTCCGCGGCACGTTTGGGAGTGCCAGTTAGGTGGCTATACTTGGAATACGCTCTATGAGCCGAATCCCTACCCGAGTGATGTACCTATGGCTGTTTCAGGACGAAGAAGATTCGACGACGACAAGGTTGTCAAGTACGAGACCGCGGAGAAGGACTTCGAGGTTGAAGTTTCGCGCACCCTCAACAAATGGTGCGTCACGGTCTACCAGATGCCGGACAAGCAGATCCTGGTCCAGGACTTTTTCCCGGAGCGCTGGAAGGCGCTCGCACGCGCCCAGGACTTCATCCGCCTCCTGAACCAGCGCAAGAAGAAGGAAGAGGAAGGGCTCGCGGGCACCCGCAACGACGACGACGACTTCTAGCTGTCAGTATCCGATTCCGGATGTTCCGCGCATCTTCGACGGCCCGGGCGGCCGGACGCCTTCGGCGTTGATGCCGGCGTAGGGGCCCGGGCGCTCCTCGTCACGCACTAACGGTGCGCTCCTCGTCGCGCCACCCCTTCCTTGGCACCGGCCGCCAGTGCCGCGAATCTGCAGCGGAACCCCAGAACCAGATACTGGTTAAAATTCACCGCTCGTGAACTGGGCATTCGTGCGTCGGGAGTGGGGTGCAGTCACTTTCGTGCTGACAGTCATCGTCGGCATGATCGTGGTGCCCCTTGCCCTTTACTTCACCAACGCGACGCCGACCCCGATTTCGGTACCGAACCTATCGACCTCGAGCAGCGCTCGCGCGAGCGGGCCCACCACGCCCCTGGCAACGCCTTCGCCGACTCCGTCGCCCTAGGGGTCGGCTAGCCGGCAACCCTCCACAGGAGCTCGTTTCCGTTCGACCGCACGATGCGGCCTATCGGCATCACAAACTCTGCGATCGAAGCCTTTTCAGCCGTCACCCTTATCTCGATCTCGTCCGCGAGGCGGATGTGCGCCGTCTGTGCGCAGTCTCGGAGGAAGGTGAACACGACTGGCTGCACGAGGTTGAGGAAGTAGGACGTGTGGGCGGTCGCGCCATCGGAAAGCGCTTCGCCGCCGAGGCTGCGGTCGCGAAACGCGAGCACCACGACCTCATCGCTGAGCATCACGGGGTGACTCCACGCGTAGGGAGATCCTTCGATTTCCGTCAGGAGCTGGAGCAGGTCGGCCAGGCGCCGCATCGGCGGCGACGGGCCCTCGATCAGCAGCGGAACGTCACGCGCCGGCTCCTGGAAGTTCTGAGAGCGGTACTGGGCCGTGAACCCAAGGTCGGAGACCCCGGCGAACGGCGCCGGAACCTTGATCGTGAGCTCGGACAGGGGTTGATTGCTGGGACGCATTGTGTGCCGGCCGCCTTTCATGACCTATTAACGCACGGCGTGCCCTCAAACGTCACCTAGACGAGAATTGGTCACGACATGCCTCTGAGCGGGATCCACGTGCTGGATCTGACCAGGCTGCTGCCCGGCGCCTTCTGCACGATGCTCCTGGCCGACATGGGGGCGGATGTGATCAAGGTCGAAGAGCCGTCCGGCGGCGACTACATGCGCTGGACCCCACCTCTCGCCAACGGCCAGAGCGTGCTCTTCAACGCCCTCAACCGCAACAAGCGAAGCATGACCCTCGACCTGAAGTCCGAAGCTGGTCGCGATCTTCTCCTTCGCCTCGTCGACCGCTCCGACGTGCTGGTGGAGGGGAACCGCCCTGGCGTGATGGAGCGTCTCGGCCTCGGCTGGCCTGTGATCCATGCCCGCAACCCGGCCTTGGTCATGTGCTCGATCACCGGGTATGGGCAGGACGGCCCGATGGCGTCGCGCGCGGGCCATGACATCAATTACGTCGCCACCGCCGGCGCCCTCGGGCTCAACGGGACGCACTTCGGACCACCGGTGCCGCTTGCGATCCAGCTCGCTGATGTCGGTGGAGGTGGACTGCAGCCCGCGGTCGCGATCCTCGGTGCCCTCGTCGGCGTCCAGCGTGGCGACCAGGGCAGGTGGCTCGACGTCTCGATGACGGACGGCGCAGTCAGCTGGCTTGCGCTGGCGTTGGCGGAGCAGGGCGCGGACGAGGCCGTGACCCGAGGCGACCAGCGGCTGACCGGGCGGTACGCGTGCTACCGCGTCTACGCGTGCAAGGACGGCGGCTATTACAGCGTCGGCGCGCTGGAACCGAAGTTCTGGACTGCGTTGTGCGACGCGGTCGAACGCCCCGATCTCATCGCAAGCCAGTTTGCAACCGGCGACGAAGGGGCGCGCGCGCACCGTGCGATGGAGGATGCCTTCCTGTCCGGCACACGAGACGAGTGGGATCAGCGGCTGGCCGGGCTCGATGTGTGCTGCGAGCCGGTGCTCGATCTGGCCGAAGTGGCGTCGCATCCGCAGATCGCAGCCCGCCGCCTCATCTCGAGCGGACCTTGGGGTGTCGAGGTGCGGCCGGCTATTCCGATTCGCGAAGACTGGCGGCGTCGCGACGCGCCAACGCTGGGAGAGCACACGGCGGAGATCCTCGCTGAGCTCGGCCTGGATTCGAGCAGGATCGCATCGCTGCAGAAAGACGGAGTGGTCTAGCCCTGTAGCTGCTTCCAGACCGCGGTGACCTGAGCCCGCGTGTCGTCGCGCGTGCCGCTGTTGTTGATGGTGTGCTGCGCGAGCCCGCGCTTGGCCTCGATCGGCATCTGTGCCGCGATCACTGCGCGGGCCCGCTCGGGCGTGAAGCCGCGGCCTGCGACCAGGCGTTCGACCTGAAGCTCTTCCGGAACGTAGACCAGCACCACGGACGCGAAGAGCTTTTCGAGCGAGTTCTCGAAAAGCAGCGGCACATCCTGGACGACGACGTCTGCGCCCCGCTCGACAGCCTCTGCCGTCCGCTTCGCCATCCACTCTCGGACCAGGGGATGGACGATCGCGTTCAGCCGCCGGCGCGCGTCGGCGTCGCGGAATACGAGGTCGCCCAGCTTGGAGCGATCAATCGCTCCGTCGCGCACGAAGTCCGGACCGAACTCGCGGACGACCGCGTCATAGCCTGGGCTGCCGGGCTCGTACACCGCATGGGTGGCCTCGTCTGCGTCGACCACGTCGGCGCCGAGCTCGCGCAGCATCGCGGCCACCGTCGACTTGCCCGAGCCCACTCCACCCGTCAGACCGACGAGGTTCACTTAGGATTTGCCCTCGTGGGGGACGAGGAGAAGTTCGACGCAATCGTCGTCGGCGCCGGCCCCGCCGGCACCGCAGCGGCGTACACGATCGCGAAGGCGGGCCTCCAGGTTGTCCTGCTCGAGCGCGGTCCGAAGCCGGGGTCCAAGAACGTCATGGGCGGCATCCTCTACAACCATTACCTCGAGGAGATCGTAGGCGACGCCTGGAAGCAGGCACCGCTGGAGCGGCCGATCGTCGAGGAGAGGCGCTGGCTGATGACGCCAAAGGCCTACATCGGCCTCGACTACAAGAACCTTCGCAACCGCGAGCGCCCGCATTCGTTCTCGGTCTTGCGCGCGCGATTCGACCCATGGTTCGCCGAGCAGGCAGAAGCGGTAGGCGCGGTGGTGGTGCCCGAAACCGTGGTCGAGAGGCTGATCGTCAAGAACAACCGCGTGGTCGGCGTGGGCACGGGCCGTGGCGACGACATCTACGCGGATGTCGTGATCGTTTGCGAGGGGATCGGCCTCGGCGTCGGCCTACTCGAGAGCACCCGCATCAACGGCAAGCCCCTTCGCCGCAAGCTCCGGCCAAACGAAGTGGCGATGGCGGTGAAAGAGATCATGCAGCTCGACTCGGGACTCATCGAGGAGCGATTCAACTGCGAGGCCGGCGAAGGCTGCACCATCGAATGCTTCGGTGACTCGACCATGGGCATGTCCGGCTTCATGTTCATCTACACCAACAAGGACACGCTGTCGGTTGGTGGCGGCGCTTTGCTGAGCGAGTTCAACGCCACGCTGCGCAGCCCCAACGAGCTCATGGAGCACTTCAAGAACCACCCGAGCGTCAAGCCGCTTCTGAGGGGCGCGGAAACCGTCGAATACCTGGCGCACCTGATCCCCGAAGGTGGGTACAGGGGCATCCCCAAGGTCTACGGCCCGGGCTATCTCGTCTGCGGCGACGCCGCGATGCTGTCGAATCCTGTCCACCGCGAGGGATCCAACCTGGCCATGGTGTCAGGTCAGCTGGCAGGCGAGACCGTGATTCACGCCAAGGAGACCGGCGATTTCTCAGAGCGGCGCTTGCGCGATTACAAAGGCCTGCTCGACGCCTCCTGGATCATGGCCGACATGAAGAAGTACGACAAGGCGGTGCCGCTGCTCGAACACAATCCGCAGCTACTCACGAAGTACCCCGAGATCGCGGATCGCGCCCTCGACGAGTTCTTCAGGGTCGACGGGACCTCGAAGTGGGAGAAGCAGTCGAAGATCTTGAAGATGGTCCGCAAGGAAGGTGGCGTGAAGATGATCCTGGACACGGTCAAAGCCCTGTGGGCGATGAAGTAGGGGCCTAGCCTTTCGCCACGTTGATCCGGATCGTGTGGTAACCGCTGGCGCCGTCGGGGTAGCTGGCGCCGTTGATCGAATCCTGCACGGCCCCGGTGCCATCGGTGGCTCGCACTTTCAACTGGTAAGCGCCTTCTGCTGCAGGCGTCCACGTCGCCGACCACAGCACCCAGGTCAACTGGGATAGCGGGGGCTTGAGGTCGGCTCCCGTCCAGCTCCGGCCGCCGTCCGTGCTGTACTCGACCTTGCTCACCCCGCGCGTGCCGGCGAAGGCCACGCCCGACAGCGAAACCGCGCCCAGCTTGACGATGTCGCCGTCGCGGGGCACGTCGAATCGCGATGTCGTCTTGACGACCGCGTTGTGGTCCCAACCCTGCATCTCCCAGTAGCCGCCGGTTTCGCGATCGACAACCTGGATCGAATCAAGCCACTTCGGTGCTTTCATGCCGTAGTGGCCTGGAAGCACGATGCGGGCTGGAAAGCCGTGGGCCTCCGGGAGAGGCGCGCCGTCCAGGTCATAAGCGACCAGCACTTCTGGCGCGCTCTGGATGAGGCTCATCGGGAGGCTCTCCGCATATCCGTCGCGGGCCTTGAAAGCGGCCCATGTGCCATTGGGCCTGGGGCTGGCCATCGCGAGCAGGTCGCTCAGCCGAACGCCCGAAAAGCTGCCGGTGCTTATGAGGTCGCCGCCGACGTTGTTGCTGACGCACAGCATGGTCACGTACTCGGTCACGCGCGGGAGGGCTCGAAGCTCGGCAAGTGAAAGCTTCAGCGGTTTGTCCACCAGGCCGTTGACGGTGAGGCTCCAGGTGTTGGGATCGACGACGGGATCGCTGAAGTTCTTCGAAACGACGTAGAAGTTGGCGATCGGCGTGATCTCGGGCAAAGCGCCGGTGAGGCCCGCCTCGGGCGGGTTGAAGATCGCTCGATACCA
>DASVEP010000265.1:0-6709 GCA_036380475.1 Candidatus Dormiibacterota bacterium | reverse complement strand
GCCAGGCTCACGGCCGGCGACACGGAGCCGCTGACCCATTACGTCGCCCGCGCCCTGCGCAAGCAGATCCTCGACGGTGAACTGGTACCTGGACAGCGCATCGTTCAGGACGCTGTGGCCAATCAGCTGGGCACGAGCCGCATCCCTGTCCGCGAGGCGCTACGAGAGCTCGCGAGCGAAGGCCTCGTCGTCATAGAACCCGACGTCGGTGCCCGAGTGCGGTCGCTGGATTCAGCCGAGCTGCTCGAGGTGTACATGATGCGAGAGGCCCTCGAGCCGCTGGCCGTCCTCCATGCGGTCGAGCACCTTACCGAAGGCCAACTTCACGAGATCGGACAGCTGCTGACCGAGAGCGAGATATGCGCTAGCGCCAACGACATTCCTGGATACCATCACTTCGATCGGCTGTTCCATTACGCGCTGTTCGAGGCCGCCGGGCTCGGCCGCCTGCAGCGCGTCATCCATGGCCTCTGGAACACCGCGTACCAGTACCAGCGAGTCTATACACGCTTGCCGCAAAACCTCATCGCGTCGACGAGCGAGCACCGGCTGATCCTGGACGCCGTCGAGCGCAAGGCGTCCGAGGACGCAGGCCAGCTTCACCTGCTTCACATCCGGCGTACACGCCATGCGCTGGTCCGGCATCCCGAATTCTTCAAGGGATCCACCTCCTCTCCGGCCGACGGGCGTCCCAGCCAGGCGCTCGTCGGTCCCGACGATCCGTCTCTGGCCAAGAAGAGGCTCAAACACGGCAATGCGGCGAAGTGAGCAGGCGTTGAGCTCACTGCGCCAGATCGGCGATGAGTACGCGGAACGCACCTCGAAGTCGCAGGCGCTGATGACGCGCGCCGCGAAGGGCATGCCCGGTGGAAGCACCCGAAGCTTCGGGTGGCACGAGCCGTACCCGCTCGTGATCGAGCGAGGCGAGGGTCCGTATCTGTGGGACGTCGACGGAAATCGGTATGTCGACCTCGTCTACAACGGCCTCAGCCTCATCCACGGCCACGCCTTCCGACCGGTTGTGGATGCGCTGGGCGCGGTGCTCGCGCGTGGGAGTGCGTGGCCGGGGGCATCGCCGGAGCAGATCGAGTTCGCGGAGGCGCTTCTCGAACGCGTGAAGTCGGCGGACTTGGTCAGGTTCACGAACACTGGAACCGAGGCGGGCATGCTGGCCGTCAAGATCGCGCGACGAGCCACCGGCCGACCTTTGGTTTTGAAGGCCTGGGCGGGCTACCACGGTTCGTATGACGATCTCGAGGCCGGGTTGGCTGGTCAGGGACCGATACCTGGACGGACCGTACTCGCCGACTTCGGGAGTGTCCAGTCCTTCGAGAGAGCCCTGAGCACGTATGGTTCAGAGGTCGCCGCCGTGGTGCTCGAGCCCGTGATGTATACGGGCGTGGTCACCCCTCCTCCGCCAGGCTTTCTCAAGGAAGTTCAAGCTATGGCGAGGCGGTATGGGGCGTTATTCGTCCTGGACGACTGCTTGATGTTCCGTTTGGCCGAAGGCGGTTCAGCCGAGAAGTACGGCCTGGATCCCGACATTACCTTCCTCGGGAAGTTCATCGGCGGCGGACTGCCCGTAGGAGTCGTGGCTGGCAAGAGTGACGTCATGGGGCATCTCGACCCGCGTCACAACCAGCCGATGTACCACGGCGGTTCTTTCAACGGCAACCTGCTCGGATGCGTGGCCGGAAGGGTTGCGCTTCAACACCTCACCGGCGACGCCATCGCAAGAATGGACAGGCAGGCGGAGCGCATCCACGCGGCGCTCGACGAGAAGGCCTCGGAGCTCGATCTCCCGGTGGTCGTTTCGCGCGAGGGGTCGGTGATGGGCGTATACCTCGAGTCCGAGCTTCCATCACCGAGGCAGCATCCGGATGCCGGACGCGCCGGCCTCTTCCATCTTGCCTGCCTCAACCATGGCCTCTTTCCTGGAAGCGGGGGGGAGGTCGCGATGGCAACTGTCCTCTCCGACGAAGACGTCGACCTCGTGATCGCCGGCTTCGGCGCGGCCCTGGAAGACGTCTACACGACACTTTCAGCCCTAACGTAGATGCGATGAGGTATCGCATCACGTGCGACGTCGGCGGGACATTCACCGATGCCGTCGTCGCCGACGAACATGGCAACCTGCACCTTGGCAAGTCTCTGACGACGCCAGAACGGCTGTATCACGGACTGGAGAGCGCGGTCGCCGTCGCAGCGACAGAGATCGGACTCGACGTTCGCACGCTTTTGCAATCGACGGATCTGTTCGTCTACAGCACCACCCAGGCAACAAACGCAATCCTGGAAGGCCGCACAGCACGCACCGCGCTGCTGGTGACAGAGGGCTTCCCCGACATACTGGTTCGTCGCGAGGGAGGAAGGCTCGACCCCTTCAACTTTGCGAAGGAGAACCCCGAGCCTTACGTGCCGCGGCGCCTGACCTTCGAGATACCCGAACGAGTCGATTCCGAGGGCTTGATCTACACACCTCTCGACGAAGAGCGGGTGAGGCAGATCCTGGCGACATTGCGCGAGCTGCAGGTCGAGGCCATTGCGGTGAGCTTCCTGTGGGCGATTGTCAACCCGGTGCACGAGCTTGCTGTGGCCCGGCTCATCGAAGAGGCGCTGCCGGACGTTCCATACACACTTTCGCATCAGATCAATCCGATCATTCGCGAGTACAGGCGCACCTCATCGGCGGCGATCGACGCATCGCTGAAGCCTCTGATGCAGCACCACCTTCGTGACATCGACGAGGGCCTTTCAAACGCCGGCTTCGGCGGTGAGCTGGTGGCAGCCACCTCGTTCGGCGGCGTGATGCACATGGATGACCTGACGCGTCGCCCGATCTACGCCGTCAAATCCGGTCCATCGCTGGCTCCAGTCGCTGGTAAGACCTACGCGGAAGGCGAGGCCGGACATGGTCGCGTGATCGTTTGCGACACGGGTGGAACCAGCTTCGACGTCAGCCTGGTTCGTGACGGGAGGGTCGTCTTCACGCGGGAGACGTGGCTCGGAGAGCAGTTCATGGGCCACCTGACGGGCCTGTCGTCCGTCGATGCGCGCAGCATCGGCGCCGGGGGAGGATCTATTGCGTGGATCGACCCGGGCGGCCTCCTCCGCGTGGGCCCGCGGAGTGCGGGGGCCGATCCCGGACCGGCCTGCTACGGCCGTGGCGGAACCCTCTGCACGGTCACCGACGCAGCGGTGGTGCTGGGCTACCTCGATCCGGACTATTTTCTGGGCGGCCGGATGAAACTGGACGCGGATGCTGCTCGAAGGGTCGTCGGCGAGATCGCAAACAAGCTCGACCAGCCACCCTTGACCACCGCCTACGGAATTCTTGCCGTGGCCAACGAGCTGATGGTGGGAGCGATCAAAGAGATCACCGTCGATGAGGGCGTCGATCCGCGAGACAGCTTTCTGGTCGCAGGCGGCGGCGCGGCAGGCATGAACATCATCCCGATCGCCCGGGAGCTCGGGTGCCGGCAGGTGCTGATTCCGCGAACGGCGTCGGCTCTGAGCGCGTGTGGCGGTCAGTACTCCGACATCGTCGCGGAGTTCAGCGCCAGCAAGTTCACGGACTCGCGAGACTTCGACTACGCCGGCGTCAATGCGGCCTTGCGCGCTCTCGACTCGAGGATGGAGGACTTCGCGGCGGGTCTTCGGAAGCGAAACTTCACGACGTTTCGGAAGGAGTATTTCGTCGAGGCACGTTATGTCAACCAGGCCTGGGAGCTGGAGCTGTTGATGAAGAGTGACCAGGTGGTCGGGCCGGATGACGTCGCTTCGATCGTTGCCGACTTTCACACATCGCATCAGAGGGTCTTTGCGATCACTGACCCGGGCCAGACAGTCGAGTGCGTCTATTGGAAAGGAAGGCTGACAGCCGTGCTCGACAAGCCGCCGCTCCGCAAGCGCGCCGGTCCCACCAACGGCGAAGCCCGGCACCTGCGGTCGGCATATTTTCCGGCCACCGGCGAGGAGCCCATCGAGGTGCACATGGGCGCAGCTTTGGCCGCGGGCGCGGTGGTGCACGGCCCGGCGGTCATCGAGGAACCGACAACGACCATCGTGGTCTATCCGGACTCGGCTGTCCGCGTCACCGAGCTCGGAAATTACCTGGTCGAGGTGGAGTGATGAAAGTCGAAGAGCGCACGGGCAGCGTCGGTCAGGGTGAGGCGTTCGACCCGATCCTCCTGGCGGTGATCGCGAACCGGTTCGACGCGATCGTGCGCGAGATGACGAACACACTGTTCCGTAGCGGCAGGTCCGCAGTGCTGAACATGGCTCGGGATTTCTCCTGCGGGATCCTGACCTCGCACGACCAGCTGCTGGCCACCGCCGAAGGGCTGCAGGTGCACCTGCTGGGCACAGGACTGCAGACGCCCTACATGCGCAAATTCCACCCGGATATGGCCGAGGGCGATGCGTTCCTGCATAACGATCCTTACCTCGGCAACACGCACACTGCCGACCACACCGTGCTGGTGCCGATCTTCATCGACGGCGAGCACATGTTCACCGCCAGCGCGAAGGCCCACCAGGCGGACTGCGGCAACTCGCAAGCAACCACCTACATGGCCCATGCGATCGACATCTACGAGGAGGGTGGCCTGAACTTCCCGTGCGTGAGGGTGCAGAGAGGTTATGAAGACGTCGGCGACATCATTCGAATGTGCCGCATGCGGATTCGGGTGCCGGACATGTGGTACGGCGACTACCTCGCGGCGCTCGGCGCCGGGCGCATCGCAGAGCGTCGCGTCAAAGAGCTGTGTGAAAAGTACGGCCGCGATCTCATCGAGCGATTCATCGTCGAGTGGCTCGACTATTCGGAGCGGCGCGCCGATCATGCCATCAGGCAGCTTCCCAGCGGGCGGTTGATTGGCCATTCGGCGCATGACCCTCTGCCGATGGTGACGGAAGGCATCCCGGTCAAGGTGATCGTCGATGTCGATTCGGCTAAGGGGCGCATCGAGGTCGATCTCACCGAGAACCCTGATTGCGTGCCCGCCGGGGTGAACCTGTCCGAGGCGACCGCGCGGAGCGCAGCGATGATCGGGGTCTTCAACTGCCTCGATCCGAGCGTGCCGCGCAACGCCGGGAGCTTCCGGAGGGTGGACGTCAAGCTGCGTGAGAACTGCGTCGTCGGCATCCCCCGCTTTCCTCACTCGTGCTCGACGGCGACGACCAACCTGAGCGAGCGAGTGATCAACGCGACTCAGTCGGCGTTCGCGCTCATCGGCGAGGGCTGGGGCCTGGCCGAGGGCGGAGGCGCGTGCGGTGTCGGCTACGCCGTCGTTTCGGGCACGGACTTCCGCCGTGGCGGAGCCCCATTTGTCAACGAGATCATCAATGGAAACAATGGCGGTCCAGCTACGCCATGGTGCGACGGCTGGATCACGTTCTCGATGCCGGATGGCGCGTTCGTCACTTACATCGACAGCGTCGAGGTGAGCGAGCAGAAATACCCGATTCAATTTGACTCGATACGACTGCTGACCGACACTGGCGGGCCGGGGCGTTTTCGCGGCGCACCGGCAGGCGAAATCGTCATCGGACCGAAACGCGATCCGATCGCCGTTTTCTACTTTGCCGACTTTGCGCAGAACGCAGCCAAGGGTGTGTGGGGCGGCGAGCCTGGTTCCCTAGCGCGGATCGTCAAGGTGGAACGAGACGGAACCGAGACGCCGAGGCCAGCCATCGGCGACACGACGCTGGTCCTCGGCGAGTGGATCAAAGGCGCGGAAGCCGGCGGGGGCGGATATGGCGATCCGCTGCAGCGCGATCCGGAGAAGGTGCGCAGCGACGTGCTCGAGAAGTGGGTGTCGATGGAGGCCGCGCGGGACATCTACGGCGTGGTTCTGAGCGGCTCGGGAGAGGCGATGTCGGTGAGCGGACCAGAAACCGCGGAGCTGCGGAAACGGCTGGTGGACAACCGAGTTAACGGGATGGATAAAGGGGGGCGCGATGGGCATCAAAAGGGTCGCTAGCACTTTCAGTCCGACATTCAGCGATGCGGTCCAGGTCGACGGCGAAGGCCGCTGGATCCTCGTGTCCGGCCAGGTTGGCACCGACGACTCGGGCAAGATCGCATCTGGCGACTTCAGCCATGAAGCAGACCAGTGCTTCGCGCACATCAGGGCGGCCCTGGAGAAATGCGACGCGAAGATGAGTGACGTCGTGCGGATCACGGCTTACATCACCGACCTCGGGCTGTACAGCCAATACAGCGAAGCCCGCCGTCGTGCGTTTCCGCAGTCGCCTCCAGCCAGCGCCACGGTCCAGGTCGCGGGCCTGCTTCTGGGTGCGCGCGTCGAGGTCGACGCGATGGCATTCGTCGTCGGGCCGCATGGAGAGTAGATCGCGTATGAAGACCGATGTGACCGACCGGCCAGACATTGCCAGCCTTATCGGCGGAGGCTCTGAGTCCGTCGAACCACCTCCGTTCGTGTGGCGCAACGGCGAGCTGCTTCCGTGGGGCGACGCAACAGTCCAGGTTCATGACTTCATCTATGCCGCACCCTCGATCGTGTTCGAAGGCATCAAGGCCTACAACGGTGAGGGCGGGCTGACCGTCTTCAGGCTGGACGACCACCTCGACCGGTTCTACGACTCGATGAAGATGCTTCGAATGAGACCGGCCATGGATAGGGCCACCTTGACGGCCGGGATAATGGACCTGGTTCGGGCGAACGCCTTCAAAGATGACGTCTAC
>DASVEP010000264.1:0-9249 GCA_036380475.1 Candidatus Dormiibacterota bacterium | reverse complement strand
CCCCGGTAGATCCTTCCGACCTCGACCTCGTCGGTCAGGCCCTTGATCCAGTCGATCGCCTTCTGGCCGGCCTCCTGGTCGACTGCCGCGATGAAGACCCGGCCGTCATCCTCGACGTCGATCTGAGCGCCCGTTTCCTCTGTGATCTTGCGGATCATCTTGCCTCCCGGGCCGATGATGTCGCGGATCTTGTCGGGGTTGATCATGATCGTGGTGATTCGGGGCGCGAACGCGCTCATCTCGCTGCGCGGCCGCGGCAGCACGGCGAGCATCTTGTCGAGCACGAACAGCCGCGCCTCACGAGCCTGCTCGAGCGCCTGCGCCAGGATCTCGTGGGTCAGGCCCTTGATCTTGATGTCCATCTGCAGGGCGGTGATGCCGTCCTTGGTGCCTGCCACCTTGAAGTCCATGTCGCCCAGGTTGTCCTCGACACCCTGGATGTCGGTGAGCACGGCGAACTTGCCTTCGCGTGTCACCAGACCCATCGCGATGCCTGCGACCGGCGCCTTGATCGGGACGCCCGCGTCCATGAGCGAAAGCGTTGAGCCGCAAACGGCCGCCATCGATGTCGAGCCGTTGGAGCTGAGGATCTCGGAAACGAGGCGCATCGTGTAAGGCCACTCTTCGACTGGCGGCACGACCGCGAGCAGCGCTCTCTCGGCCAGCGCCCCGTGACCTATCTCGCGCCGGCCCGGGCCGCGCAGCGGGCGGGCTTCGCCGACGGAGAACGGTGGGAAGTTGTAGTGGTGCATGTAGCGCTTGAACTCATCAGCAGAAAGTCCATCGAGCTTTTGCTGGTCTGACATCGAGCCCAGCGTCGCGATGGTCAGCGCTTGGGTCTGGCCGCGTGTGAAGAGACCGGAGCCGTGCGTGCGCGGCAGGACGCCGACCTCGACCGTGATGTTGCGCACGTCCTTGAGGCCACGGCCATCCGGGCGGATGCCCTCTTCGACGATGCGCTGGCGGACGCGGTCCTTGAGCTTCTTGTCGAACAGCTTGCCCAGAATGTCGGCGAACTCAGGGAACCGCTCGCCGAGCTCGGCGATGGTGCGCTTGCGAAGCTCGTCGACGGCCGCCTCCCGTGCTGCTTTGTCGGGGTTGAAGGCAGCCTGATCGAGGCGGAGGGCGAGGTACTCGCTCACGACCTCGACGATCTGCTCCGGGTATTGAGGCGGAATGTACTCGTGCTTCGGCCTGCCGACCTCGCGCTGCAGCTCGAGCTGCGCGGCGCAAACTTGCTTGATGGCTTCGTGAGCCATCTCGAGCGCTTCGAGGACCACCTGCTCGGTGACCCCCTTTGCCCCCGCCTCGACCATCAGGATCGCGTCGGCCGTGCCGGCGACGACGAGGTCGAGCTCTGATTCGCCGATTCGCGACATCGGCGGGTTGACGACCAGATGACCGTCGAGGTGGCCCATGCGCACAGCTCCGACCGGGCCCGCGAATGGGATGTCGGAGATGACCAGCGCGGTCGACGCTCCGTTGATGCTCAGAATCGTCGGGTCGTTCTCCTGGTCGACAGAGAGCACTGTCGAGACGACCTGCACATCCAGCCGGAAACCATCCGGGAACAGCGGCCGAAGCGGGCGGTCGGTGAGCCGCGAAGCAAGGATGGCGGCCTCGCTCGGCCGGCCCTCGCGGCGCATGAACGCGCCGGGGATCTTGCCGGCTGCGTACAGCTTCTCTTCGTAATCGCATGTGAGCGGGAACCAGTCGATTCCCTCCCTGGGCTCTTTCGCCATGACCGCCGTGCTGAGGACGACGGAGTCGCCCTGGCGCAGCACAACCGCGCCGTTGGCCTGCTCGGCCACCCGGCCGGTCTCGATCGAAAGCCGCTTGTCAGCGACCTCTACGTTTTTCGTGACTATTGCCACGTGACAAACCTCCAATAAGGGAGGTCCCTTGACGCGCGACCTGGGTCAGGTTCCTAGCAGCTGCCGCCAAACTTCTTGGTTTTGGAGAGAGCTTCTAAGAGCTGACCCGCGCGACGGCGAGCCTCCCGATTGATTTACTCCGCGACTATCTCCTGATCCCGAGCTTGCCGACGAGCGCGCGGTAGCGCTCGACGTCAGTGTCTCTCAGGTAGTTCAGCAGACGCCGTTGCTTGCCAACAAGGAGTAGTAGGCCGCGGCGCGAGTGGTGGTCTTTGGCGTGCGTCTTCAGGTGCTCGGTGAGCTCCCGGATGCGCGCAGTCGAGAGGGCGATCTGGACCTCGGGGGAGCCCGTATCCTTCTCCGCTCGCCTGTACTCGGCGATCAGCTTGCCCTTGACTTCAGTCTCTTCTGCCAAACCGAAGAGCGATTATACCGGCCTTTAGACAATAGGCCGTCCGGGACGGTTCTCAGGCCCGCTCCACCGATCCGTCGGACCGTGGATCGGCTCCTGCGCGCCAGGCACCCGGTCCATCGATGACGATCGCCTGCGCATGACCGAGGCTGTGGTGCCCGGCCGGCTTCAACTCGATCGTCAGCCCGGAACGGTTGAGCTCCCGAACATGAGGATCATCGGCCTCGACAGAGATCACATCCCCGCCCGCCTGGACGCGGACGCGCGGCCTGGCCACCGCTTCGGCCGGCTCCAGGGCGCGGTCGACGATGTTGATCAACACCTGCGTCTGCAGCTGGGGCTGGCCCTCGCCGCCCATCGAGCCGAACACGATGGCCGGGCGGCCGTTGCGTGCGGCCATCGCCGGGATGAGCGTGTGCATCGTCCGCTTCTTGGGCTCGAGCCGGTTGACATGGTGAGGGTCGAGCTTGAAATAAGCGCCGCGATTCTGGAGCAGCATCCCGGTGCCTTCGGCGACGATCCCCGAGCCGAAGCCGTAGGCGACGCTCTGGATCAGGGAGACGAGGTTTCCATGCTCGTCAGCAGCACATAAATAGATGGTGTCTCCCCCATCGTGGGCGTCACTCGATCCGACCGCGATGTGACCTGGGTCCAGAAACGGCTCCAGGGGTGCGACCGCGAACTCCGGGTCGGTGATGTACCGATCGCGCAACGGATAGCAGCTGTCGCGGACGCGCTTGAACGCGGTGACAAAGTCAACTCCCGGCTGCATCTGCTCGGAATCTAGCCGGTCGAGCCTTGCGAGCATCGCCAGCGCGGTGAGGCCCTGTGTCGGTGGCGGCAGCTCGAACACCGTGAGGTCCCGATAGCGAACGCTGAGCGGCTCCACCCACTGGGAGCGGTGTGTGGCGATGTCCTTCGCAGTGACCAGGCCGTCGCGCTTCTTGATCGCTGCCGCGATGGCTTCGCCGATATCACCACGATAGAAGGCACCGATCCCACCACGCCCTACGTCGCGCAGCACAGACGCCAGGTCGGGATTGCGCAGGAGCATGCCGCCTTCCATCGGCGGGTACAGGTTCCACGCCGCCGGCTCTTTGGCCAGCAGTGGCGCTGCCTCTTTGAGGAAGTCGGCCAGCCTGTCGGTGATCAGGTATCCGTCTTGCGCAAGCGCGACGGCCGGCTCGAGCACTGCCCCCATGCCCAGAGTTCCGAAGCGCTCGAGCAGCCGGCCCCACGCTTCGACAGTGCCGGGCACTGTGACGCTCAGGACGCCGCGCTCGGGCATGGTTTCATGGCCCCGATCACGAACGGCCTGGATGGTGGCTAGCTCGCCGGACCGCCCGGCGCCGACGAACCCGACTGGAAACTCGGTGTTGGCAGGCCAGACGATCGCCATCAAATCTCCGGCGACCGACGTCATCTGCGGATACACGACGCACAGCACAGCGTCAGCGGCGATCGCGGCGTCGATCGCATTGCCGCCATCGCGCAGCACCTGAGCGCCCGCCTCGGACGCGAGCGTGTGCGGGGTGGCAATTACCCCTTTCGTCACGGAAGGAATTATCGGGGCCCCCGCGAACTCAAGGCCCCGCCTCTGAGTTCGTGGGGATTCTTATCTAGGGGTGATGAACTCGATCGCGCTGGGCTGGATCTCGAACATCGCCGGCAGGAACCCGGGGTCCTCGCCGTCGAGGTCGATTCGCACTTCCTCAGGAGAGCTGACCGCGATGCGCTTGCCGTACATCAGCTGCAGGTTTGGGTTGTGCTCGTCGAGGTGCGCGCCGCTCCGGACCGTGTTGATGCCCCTGATCGTCTCCAGTTTCCCCGCATCACCAACGAGGATCACGTCAAAGACGCCGTCGGTTGGAGATGCCGTTGGCGCCATGCGCATCCCCCCACCGAAGTACTGGCAGTTGGCGACGATCACCTGCTGCGCCTTGAGATCATGCGAGACGCCGTCAACGACGACGTTCATCGGCTTGTTCTTCCAGCTCAAGAGCGAGATGAATGAGGTGAGCGAGAACGTTGCGCTACCCATCCGCTTGCTGCCGTGGTTCACCCGATGCACGACCTCGCCGCCCAGGCCTGCGTCGGCGATGTTGATGAAATGCCTGACGCCTGTGCTGCCGTCGTTGGCCTTGAAGGACACGCACCCGGCGTCGAGACGGCGCGGTATGCCGGTCCGGAGAACCTCGATCGCGGCCTTCGGGTCCAGAGGAATCTTCAAGGTGCGCCGAAAGTCGCCGCCTGTTCCCAATGGCAGCATCGCAAGGCGGCTGGTCGTAGGGATCGGTGCGCCGTTGTGAAAGAAGCCGTTGACGACCTCGTTGAGAGTGCCGTCGCCACCGACCGCAACGATCACCGGTCGCGACTCCCTGACCGCGCGCTCGGCCATCTCTGTCGCCTCTAGTGGTCGCGTTGTCATCGCGGCTTCGAAAGGGATCCCGGTCGAAGGCAGCCACTGTGCAATCGACGACCATTCGCGTCCCGCGCGCCCCCCACCCGACGATGGGTTGACGATGAAAAGTACGTCCGCCGCCATGCTAGCGCGCGCCTCCGAGCGCACGCGGGTTCATGATCCCCGGCGGATCGAGGGCCTCTTTGACCGCTCTCCACACCCTCATCCAGCCGCCCATCTCGTCGGCGATCCAACGCGCGCGCGCCTGGCCCGTGCCGTGGTGATGGCTGATCGTCGCGCCGAGCTCGAGTGCCGCCGTCATAGCCCCCTCCCAGGCTCGGTTGTAAGCCGACCGAGCACCTTCTTCGGTATCCCCCGCGCCCGCAAACGAGAAATAGGCGCAGCAGCCCTGCTCATAGGCATGACTGAAATGGCATAACGCCAGTCCACCGACCGAAATTGCGGCCTGGACCTGCGCGTAAAGCTGCGGAAGCACTGTCCACTTGGCAGCAAGCTCGATCGTGTCGACGTACGAGGCAGGCGGTGCCAGCAAGGATTTGAGCCGCTCAGCGGACAGATCGAACCGGTGGCGCTTCCAGCGTTCCCATGGTTCCTCGCCAAGATCCGCGGCGCCGGCGGCCACGTTCTTGACGACGTCGGCCTCGGCGGCAGCGACGCCGGTCGGCCCCGCGGTCGCCACAACAAGCAGGCAGCCACCCGTAGGTAGGTCGTAGCCGTTGAAAGCAACATCGGCAGGATCGTAAAGGCGCATGAGCAGCGGCCGGATGCCGGACTGCATGATCGCGCGCATCGCTTCGAGCCCGGATTCGAGGTCGGAGAATCCAAACCCCCGACCAACCACGGATTCCGGCAATCGATGCACCCGCAGGTCTGCGCCCAGGATCACTCCAAGCGCGCCTTCGGAACCCAGCCACAGCTCGTGAAGGGCCGGCCCGACCGCCGAGCGGGGACCGGGCCGCGGCGCGGCGAACGTCCCGTCCGGAAGCACCACCGCGAGTCCCATCACCATGTCCTCGATGCTGCCGTACCGGCTCGACTCCTGACCCGAGGACCTTGTGGCGCACAAGCCGCCGACCGTGGTGCCGGGAAGCGAGCTGGGAAAGTGGCCGAGCGTGAGGCCTCGTTTGTTTAGGGCCTCCTCCAGCGCCATCCCGTTGACACCCGATTCGCACCGACAGACCAGGTTGGTCTCATCGATCTCCAGGATGCGATCGAACGCCCCCATGTCCACCACGAGCTCGCCTGTCTCCGCCCCCAGCGCGCCACAGACCCCACTCGCACCGCCGAGCGGCGTGACCGCGACGCCTTGTGCCGACGCCCACCGAAGGATGGCGGCCACCTGTGCCCTGTTTGACGGCCGGGCGACCAGCACGCGGAGCGGCGTTTTGCCGGCGCGCTCTTCCATGATCGTTTTTGGCCAAAGGTCCCGCACCGGCCGCTCATCGAGAGCCGCCGCGCCGACGATGGCCTCGAGCTCGGCCCTCAATTTGACGATCTTGCCGCCCATCGGCCGGCGAGCCAGCCGGTGAGTATCGGCACGCCGAAGCCGCATGCTCCTGCGTAGTCGTAGCCGCCAAGGATCGCGCCCGCCGCGAATAGGTTTGTGTACGGCACCTGACCCTCGTCGTCGAGGGGATGGAGTTGGTTATCCGTGCGAAGGCCGCTGCGCAGTGCCTCGGCCGCGTCGATGTACTGAAGGTGCTGAAGCCGCGTCCCGGCGCGTCCGACCGGCTCGCCATCGTGGAAGACGCCAAGGTTCAACAGCGGCTCTCGGGCGATTCGTCCCCCTTCGATGCCGCCGCCGATGTGGTGTCCGGTGGCGAGGATGAACGAATCCCCACGGATCGTGCGGTCGCCGGCACGCGCCGTGGTGATCCGCCCGTGCGCGGACTCGACCGACTGCGCCGTGGCCTTTATCGCCGCCAGGCCGATCGCTTGCTGGAGTCGCCAGCCGTGCGGGGACGGAGGCGACGAAAGCAGCTCGAACGAGTCCGGCGGCAGGTTTGTGAACCCAGGCGGATACGCGGCCGAGGCAGCTCGAGCCTTCTGGAGTGCGGGCGCGCGCCGGCCATAAAGGTCGGTGAGGGCCGCCGGGCGCGGCAGGTCTGCCAGCGAGATCTCTTCCGCGAACGCATGGATGCCATGCAGCTCAGTGAGCGCCTGTGCCGTCGCCTTCGCATCGTAGTCGCCCACCTCCGCCACGCCGACCACCGCAACGCGCCGGCCGGCCAGTGCCTGCAGCTCGCCGGGCGCAACGGTGGCGGGGACGAGGTTGCCCGGCCGGGCGAGCCCATGTATGTCGGAATAGAGTCCACGCGAGCGCCAGCCTCCCTCGACCTTCAAACCGTCTTTCTCCAGCGCCAACAGCAACGCCTGGATGGCTGTGTCGAGCTCTGTCGCGAGGCGCATCGAGTCGAGCCCAAGGCGCGTGAACGGGTGATGCGGCTGCGTTTTCAGAATCAGGTCGAGGTCGTCGACGACCTCCATCGCTCCGGCATACAGAGCCGTTGCGCCCGGAGCGCGGGCAACTATGGTGACCTCAGCGCCTTCGCGCCGCGCGCCAAGCGCGGCGCTGTAGCCGGCGATTCCTCCGCCGATGACCACGACCCTCACCGCTTGACGATGCGCCTCGTGTCGGCCACGTCCCGCTTCAGCTGCTGGACGAGATCATCGACCGTCGGGAATGCGATGTCCGGGTGCAGATACCGAACGAAACGAAACTCCAGCCGCTGCTGGTAGAGGTCGCCTTCGAAATCGAGCAGGAATCCTTCGACCCGAAGCTGGGTGCCTCCGAAGGTCGGGCGGTAGCCGACAGAAAGGGCGGCGATGAATTCACCCTCCGGCGCGGTCGCCCTACCCGCATATGCGCCGAGCGCGGGCACCAGCTTGTTCGGCTCGATCGCGATGTTGGCCGTGGGAAAGCCAAGCGTGCGCCCGACCCTATCCCCCGCCTCGACTGGGCCCGAAAGCGAATATTCGCGGCCCAGAAGTCGATTGGCGGTGTCAATGTCGCCGATGTTCACCAACCTCCGCACCTCCGAGCTGTGCAGCGCGGTCCCTTCCACGACGAGAGAAGGCACAACGTCGACTGCATGGCCATTGGCGCGAAGCCAGTCAGCGTTGCCGCGACGCTCGCGTCCGAAAGCGAAATCGAAACCGATCACCCATCTGCGTAGTTCCATGACAGCGGATAGCTGGTCTATGAACTCCTGTGGCGATAGCGCGGACAGCGCGCGGTCGAATCGCAGAACGATGGCGTGCTCTATCCCACGCGCCTCGATGAGCGCCAGCTTCTCTTGCAGCGTGGTGATCGACTGCGGGCAGTTGGCCGGGTCGAGCACGCAGCGCGGATGGGGCTCGAAGGTGATCAATGCCGGCTGGGCTTCTTCCTCGCCGGCGGCGGCCACCGTCTTCCTGATGACCTCGGCATGCCCGAGGTGAACGCCGTCGAAGCTGCCGATGGTGATTGCGACAGGACCGATCGGGCTCGAAGGCAGCCCTAAATGTACTTTCAGCTCAGTACCTTTTCAGGCACGAAAGTCCGACGCAACGGGTCGGCATGACCGAGCGCGACCAGGCGCCCAACAGAGTCGTGCGCGCGAATCAATCCTGGGCCCGGCTCCGGCAAAACGCGAACCGCGCGGCCTTGCCGGACCATCGCCTCTTGCTCGACGTTGAGTCTTACCCGCTCCATCTCGGGCAGTATGACTTCGGCCGGAAGGAGGCGGCTGCGCACGTCCTCGGCGGTGGTATTGGCGTCGATCGTCATCGCGGTCTCGACAGTCAGTGGGCCGTATGAGGTTCGCACGAGCCGCCCGAGGTAGCCCCCCACTCCCAGCTTGCGGCCCAGGTCGCGAGCGATCGAACGTAGATACGTCCCGCTGCCGCAACGAATCTCCACACGCGCGACCCCCCGCGGCCCGGGCGTGAATTCGAGCACGCGGGCTTCGTACACCTCGACCTCGCGGGCAACAGGCTTCGGCTCCTCGCCCCGACGAGCCAGACGGTAGGCGCGCTGTCCCTCGACCTTGACCGCCGAGAAGGCGGGTGGCTCCTGGAGGATGCGGCCCGTGAATTGCTGCAAGGCTAGGTCCACGTCCTTCAGCGTCAGCGTGCTGGGATCACCCTTCGCCTCGAGCTCTGCCTCGGCGTCATCCGTCGCCGTCGTGAAGCCGAGGTGGATATCGGCCACGTAGGTTTTCGGAAGGCGGTGGGCGAACTCGGCGAGCCGGGTCGCGGACTCGAACAGGATGGGCAGCACGCCCGTGGCCAGCGGATCGAGCGTGCCCGCGTGGCCGACACGGCGGGCGCTTGTCAGGTGACGCAGGCGCCACACGGCCTGGAACGACGTCTCGCCCGCAGCCTTGTCTACGTTGAGGACGCCGCTTATAAAGGTGTGATCAGGATTTCGCTGAGGCGGCACCGATCGCCTCCTTGGCGGCCATGAGCACCAGCCGCACCGCTTCCTCCATCGGCTTGTCGATCTCGGCGCCGGCTGCACGAATGTGACCGCCGCCGCCGAAGCTTGCGCACAATGCCGC
>DASVEP010000263.1:0-6275 GCA_036380475.1 Candidatus Dormiibacterota bacterium | reverse complement strand
AAGGCGGCTTGCCCGTCGTCGTCGGCGAATGGAACGGCCGGCCCGGGAAGGCGCACCTGACGATCTACGGGCATTACGACGTCCAGCCCGCCGATCCCCTCGACGAGTGGCAGTCGCCCCCGTTCGAGCCGGCGATCCGCGGCGGCCGCATCTACGCCCGGGGCTGCGCCGACAACAAGGGCAACCACCTGGCGACGGTGAAGGCTGTCGAGCACCTGTTTGCAGCCGGGGGTCCGCCGATCAACCTCCGGTTCGTTTTCGAAGGCGAAGAGGAGATCACCGGAGAATCTCTGCCTCGCTATCTCAGGACGAACGGATCAAAGCTCAAGACCGATGCGGTGCTCGTCTGGGACGGCGGCTTCGATGAGGACGAGAACCCGACCCTTGCCACCGCCCTTAGGGGTTTGCTTTATCTGGAGCTGCATGCGAGCGGGCCTGCCGTCGACTTGCACTCCGGGATGTTCGGAGGGGTCGCGCCGAACCCGATCAACACGCTTGCTCGGATCATCGGAGAGCTGAAGGATCGAAACGGTCACATCACGGTGCCTGGCTTCTACGACGACGTCCAGCCGCCCAGCGCAGAAGAGCTGGCTGCGTGGAAGAAGAAGGACAAGCGTCACGCGGAAGTGGCGCTGAAGCTATCCGGTGCACGTGCCCTCGAAGGCGAGTCCGAGTTCATGACCATCGAACGGACGGGCAGCCGGCCCACGCTTGACGCCAACGGTTTCGTCGGCGGCTTCACTGGCGCGGGCAAGAAGACCGTGATCCCGGCGCGCGCGTCAGCCAAAGTGAGCTTGAGGCTCGTTCCCAACCAGGATCCCGCGAAGGTGTTAGTTGCGATCGAGGAGCAGGTCCAGGCCCTCACCACGCCTGGCGTCGAGGTGAAGATCGACGTCCTGGGGATGGCGCCACCGGTGACATGCGCGGTCGACAGCGCGGCCGCCATAGCCCTTCGCTCGGCGTTCACCGAGGTCTTCGGAAAGGACACAGCGCTGATCCGAGTCGGCGGGTCGATCCCGGTATCGGTCGACTTCCAGGAAGCCGTCGGCGCCCCCATCCTCATCAGCGGGATCGCCCAGGCCGACGCCGCCGCGCATTCCCCGAACGAGCGCCTGACGGTGGACAACTACTACCGCGGCATCGAGGCGGTGATCCGCTTCATCTGCAAGCTGGGCGAGTAGCGGGTATCCGGCAGCCCGCGCTCCTTGGTCGACGGGCTGCTCAGCTAGTCTCAATCGGTTTTGGTCAGGCTTGCGGCCGGCGTGCTTCTTGCCATGTTGCTGGTGTCGTGCGGCACGCAGCAGGCTGCCGGGGTGAGCCCGTCCGCCTCCTCCCCATCGCCCATCGCCAGCCCCACCTTTGAGACTCCATCGCCCTCTCCGGCTCCGCCGCCCGAGCAGCGCATGGAGGCATCTCTGCCAGAGGCGCTCGAAGAGTCGGCCGCGGCGGCGGCCGGAGGCAAGCTTTATGTGATCGGCGGCTTTGACGCCGTCGGGAACAGCCTGAAGACTGTATGGGTGTTCGACGGCACCGCCTGGAGCGCGGGGCCACCGTTGCCGCTCGGGCTTGACCACACTTCAGCCACCACCTTCAACGACCATGTTTATGTCGCCGGTGGCCATAGCTTTGGCCGAGATTCGGCGCGTTTGTTCCGCCTCGACGGCACCTCGTGGACAGAGCTCGCGCAGATGCCTCACGCCCGCGGCGGCCATACGCTGCTTGCAGCCGGCGGCCGGCTGTATGCGATCGGCGGCAATACGTCCTCCGCGAATGTGGTCGCTGCTGACGTGTACGACCCGCAGCTGGACGTCTGGTCGGACCTGCCGGCATTTCCAGCGCCACGCAATCACGTTTCCGGTTTTGTGTTCGGAGCCAACGTGTGCGCAGCCGGCGGGCGAGCCCCTGCGACCGCTCGGGTCGACTGCTACAACTTCGAAAGCTCGAGCTGGGTTCGGTTTCCGGACCTTCCACGTCCGACAAGCGGAGCCGGGGCGACGACTCTCGACGATGGCAGCTCTGTGATCCTCGGTGGGCAGGATGCTCGGGAGACGAGGATCAATGATCAGTTCGCCCGGCTGCCCGACCCTGGCGCGTGGACCTCACAGCCGCCGATGCTGGTGCCGCGACACGGGTTCGAGCTGGCGATCTTCCAGGGTCGAGCGTGGGCGTGCGGCGGCGGGTCGCTGCCGGGTCTTCACCCGGTGGCCACGTGCACCTCGGTTGTCTGACGCCAGGCCACCAATACTGCGACGAGCACGATCAGCGTGGGAACGCCGTAATTGAACTCCGGGATGGCGAGGATCGACAGGTCAAGTTCGTACGCCGACTCCAGGAGAAGGTCGCCCGCCTCGATGATCGCGTAGAACGCGAGGATCGCCACATTGGCCCAAAGCGCGACGCGGACGACAGGCTCGCGCACATAGAGCAGAAGCGCCCCCAGCGGCAGCGCGGCCAGCGCCGGTCCCAGGAAGTTCATGAGCATCTGGCGAACCAGCCCGATCGGCTGATCCGGCTGCACATGCAGCGCGTAGATATCGGCGTCGACGAGGCCCATGCGCCAGGGCCGCACGATCAGCGATCCGTGGCCGCCGACGGCATAGAGAACGAGCAGATGCATGACCTCGTGGGTGCCAAATGCCGCGACGAACAGGAGCAGCGTGAGCAGCAGCGTCCGCCAGGCAGCTTCCATCCCCGTCGTTTTTCGCATCTTCAGGTCCTGAAGGTTCTACCGCAATCGGGTACTGACGCTCTAGCCTAGGCCGGCATGCAGTACCAGGAGCGGTTCTCGGAGACCCATGCCGCCGAGATGTACGACGCTCGAAGCCGGGAGCTCAAAGCAGCCAAGGTGCTGGCGATCCTGGAGGACGGGCTCGGCGATCTGAGCGCCTTGCGCCTCCTCGACCTGGGCTGCTCAAACGGCCTCATGACCAGGTTCTATGGGAAGCGTTTTGAGACCGTGATCGGCATCGATTTCGACAAGCCCGGCATCGAGTACGCGATCGCCAACAACGCGATGCCGAACATCGAGTATCGGGTCGGCGACGCAATGGACACGCGGCTGCCTGATTCGTCGGTGGACGCAGTCACGTGCACGCATGTCTACGAGCACGTGCCCGACGCGGCTCGGATGATGGACGAGATTTTCCGGGTCCTGAAGGTCGGCGGCGCGTGCCTGTTCATCGCGGGCAACCGGCTCACGTTGATGGAGGCCGACAACCACCTTCCGCTGCTGTCGCTGATTCCCAGGCCGCTCGCGCACCGATACGTGAGGATGATGCGCAGGGGCGACCGTTATTACGAGGCCACGAGAACGCTGTGGGGCCTGCGCAAGCTTGTCGCCCGATTCGAGATTCACGACTACACAGCCGCGGTCATCCGCGATCCCGTTCGCTTCCAGGCGACGGACGTCATCACGCCTGGAACCTTCAAACAGCGATTCGCGCTGTTCGCGCTCGGTTCCGCCTATTGGCTGTCACCGACGTACATCTGGCTGTTGAAGAAGACGAATCAAGGCGAGCCCGGGCCAACGGAGGCACCGACGACGAATTCGAGCGGCGGTCCGGCTGCGTAGAGTCGCCGGCCATCGGCGCTCACGACTCGCACCGTGAGCAGATGTGGGCCGGGGGTCAGGCTCGTGGTGTCCAGGATCGCGTCGAATCCGCAGGTCGCGTAGCGCGCGTTGCCGAGGGCGGCCACCGCCTGCGGGCTGTCGTCGCCGTAGACCGCCTGCTGAAATTGCACGCCGTCGACATCGATGAACACGGTCCGCGCCGGCGAGCCAGCCTGGTCGTCGACCGCCCAGCCGATCACGGCGACGCGATCTGGTGGCAGCTTGCCGACGCCGAGCGAGCCCTCGGGCAGCCTCAAGCGGGTCACCTCGTAGTGCCCCACCAAAGGGTCGTCCGCGAGATTCGTGCGAGCGATCGACACCAGGTCGCGCCCGTGCGCGTAGAACCGCTCGGTCAGGGTCGGAAACGCAAAAATGGCGCCGGCCACCGAGTACGCGACCAGGCCGGCCGCCTGCATACGAAATAGCGCCGGGCCGAACTTTCCGGGAAGCGCGCGTGGCGCGTATTTGAGGGCGATCCAGAAGACCGCCGGGAGGAGCGGGAAGTAGTAGCGGCCCTGGATTCCGGGGTATCCCTCGACGCTGAATAGAAAGGCCGCCAGCAAGAAGAAGGCCATCGCAACCGGGTTCGAGAACGCAATTCGCAGGGCGCGCCGAACACGGCCGCGGCGAGCCACTCGGAACAGGCGAAACGCCACCGTGCCGAGCCGGACGAGGGTGCATCCGAGCAGGGCCATCGAAAAGCCCGCGATCAGGAACCAGACCGCAACTGTGATGTATGGCGAGCCCAGCACGAGTGGCGTGTCGACCCAGCCGAAGGCGCCCCAGAAACTGCTGAACTCACGACCGAAGGAATGGTCGAGGAAGCTGAAGCTCGTGATGTGCGCGACGTACGCGGCGATGGCGACCGGGCCACCGGCAAGAGCCGAGCGGTAATCGCCGAGGTCGCCGAGCTGAGTGGCGGCGATGAGCGGCGGCGAACCCCATTGCGTCCAGAGCTGGATTGATTCCAAAACCATCGCCGGGAGGACGAGCACGGCCACCTCGCGCGGCCAACCCCGAGCATCGTGAGCGTCGAGCCGTTGGGTCACGATCATCGCGCCGATGGCAGCCGCCACGATCGCAAAGAAATGCAACTTGGTTACAAGCAGGAGACCCAGCGCCAGACCCAGGATCGCCAACCACCGGATGTCATGCGTGCGTCGCCGCACCTCAAGGGCGGCCAGCAGCGCCAGCGTTGCCAGCGTGAAGCTGAGGCTGTCCGACTGCACCGACGAGCTGAGCATCGTCGTCATTGGGAAAAGGCCGATCACCCCGGTGAGGGCGAGCGCCAGCATGCGGCCGGTGCCCATCCGGCGAAACAAGAGGTATGTCAGCACGAGGCTGCAGGCAAGCAGCAGCGCGGACAGCGACCTTGCCGCGAAGAACAGGGCCACCTGGCTGGTCGTGAACAGGGCGGCCACTCCCATCACGGCCGCGTCGAGGAGGTAGTAGCCGAAGGGGTAGTAGCGCAGCAGTGGTGGGTTGAGCAAGGCCTGGTCGGAGAGCATGTTCGGCATGCCGCGGTCGACGGAGGAGTAATAGGCGCTGCTGCCATAGCCTGCCGGCGCCTTCACGTCGGGCTTCTGTGCGATCACCGCCACCGCTGCCTGGTCCTCGAGGTAGGCCGGGTATGGGATTGGGCGGCCGCGCGGCACGGTGATTTGGTTCGCGTCGCGCGGCGCGACCAGGCCGCCCGCGCTGTACAGGGCGGCGGAGTACTCGAAGTGAACGGTCTCGTCGGGCGCCTCGAACATCGGGACGTAGAAGACCCACGTCAACGCCACCAGCGTCGATACGAGCACGATGGCGGCCAGGGCGAAGTTCGCGACCCGCTCTGACGGCTCAGGAAATCGCCTCACCATGGGATGCCGGCGGTCAATGCCGGTCGGAGGCGCTGCCAGGCTGATGCGTACAGCCGCCAGTCGGACCGGCGCGGGATGACGAGGTTGCGCAGACGCAGCGGGCTGACGCGATGCAGGAAGAACACCTCGATCGCGGTGGTCGCGATGTACGAGATGGTCGAGCCCGCGGCAGCACCGACGATCCCGTACCTCGGAATCAGCAGCACGTAAGCCGCGATGGTGATTGGCGTGGCCAGCAACGCAACGTAAAGGGAGATCTGCGGCCGCCCTCTTCCGAGCTGGTAGCTCGCGATGGGCTTGTCGAGGCCGACTGCGACGACACCGGGCAGCAGCACCCAGAGCGGCAGGACGGCGGACAGAAAAGCCGAGCCGAACAGCAACAGCACGAGGAGTGGGGCGAGCGCTGCGATCACCAGCGCACCGGCGACGCTCACCAGCACGGTCGCACGGCAGATGGCAGCGGTCGATTCATCGTCCTCACCCTCTACACCGGCGGCGACCCGAGGGGCCAGCACCAGGCCGATCGCGTTGGGGATGTACCACACGGACTCGGCAAGGAGCGTGGCGACGCTGTAAATGCCGGCGGCCCCAAGTCCGGCAGTGGCATTGAGGATGAACAGGTCGAGGCGATAGCTGAGAAATTGAAGAACGGTGCTGAGCTGGGCCCGAAGCCCGAACGCAGCAAGGGTGCGTAGGAGGTTGGGCGCGGTACGGAGGTCCGGCAGGCGCAGGGCAGCCGGCACCAGAACAACTGCGGCGATGAAAGCCGCGACATTGGCCGCGGCGAAGGCCCACACGGCGCC
>DASVEP010000262.1:0-10827 GCA_036380475.1 Candidatus Dormiibacterota bacterium | reverse complement strand
GCCCTGCATCGGGGTCACGCTGGGCGCCGTGCTCAGCTCAGCCGTCACATCCGGCACCACCGGCCAGGGACTCGTGTTGATGATCGCGTACTGCCTTGGGCTCGGAGTTCCGTTCATCGTGTTGGCCTTCGCCCTGGAGAGTGCACGGCCGCTCGTGCGATTGATCAACAGCCATCGGCGTGCGATCGACCTGGCCTCAGCCGGCGTGCTGCTCATCATGGGAGTTCTTCTGCTGACGAACAAGTTGGCGATTCTCTCGACAGGCATTACGCAGCTGGTGCCGTCCTGGCCGTCGCCGACCCTGTGAAGCTTCTTTACAGGCCGAAGTAGCCGCGGCGGCTGAAGATCATCGGCGGGATGCCTTCGCGGTGGTCACCATCGACCACATCGGCGATCAGAATCCAGTGGTCTCCTGCCTCGATGGTTTCTTTGAGCGTGCAAACCGCATAGGCGGCGCAATCGTCGTCGAGGATCGGGCCGCCCTGAGCTGAATCGGGCCGGCGCCACGCAATCCCGTCGAACTTGTCGGAAAGCTTGGAGGCCATCCGCCGCGCCAGCTGCTCACGGCCGGCGGCGAGGATGTTGGCCGTGAATCCCCCGGCCTGTTGAACGGCGGGCAGGGTGTTCGAGGTCTTGTCGACGCAGGCCAGGGCGAGGGGTGGTTCCAGGGAAACGGCGCAAAACGCGCTGACCGTAAGGCCGCGAGGCAGGGAGTCGTTGCCGAAAGCCGTGAGCACGACGACACCGCTGGGGAACGTGGACATGACGTCGCGGAATCGCTGCCGGTCGATCACGTCCGAGATCATGTCCCATTGTTAACAACGAACACTTGTTTGTGGCTTAAGAACGCGTCACACTTGATTGCGTGGGGGACGTTCTCGACCTTTTTGCTCCGGCGACCAGGGAGTGGTTTCGCGCGGCCTTCCTGGAACCCACGGCTGTCCAGGAGCGCGGCTGGCGCGAGGTCGCGGCAGGCCGGCATGTCCTCATGGCCGCCCCGACCGGAAGCGGCAAGACCCTCGCCGCCTTCCTCTGGTGCCTCGATCGCCTTGCATCAGAACCCACGCCGGCGGAGGCTGAGCGCTGTCGCGTCCTTTATGTATCGCCGCTGAAGGCGCTCGCGCACGACGTCGACCGCAACCTGCGCTCGCCGCTGGTCGGGCTCCGGCGGCAGATCGAGACAGGCGGCGGCGTGGCGCCGGACATCACTGTCGCGATTCGCACCGGCGATACGCCCTCCGAGGTCCGCCGCTCGATGGAACGCCACCCGCCCGACATCCTCATCACAACGCCGGAGTCGCTCTATCTGCTCCTCACCAGCGCGGCGCGCAAGATCCTGGCCTCGGTGCGCTGGCTGATCGTCGATGAGATTCACTCCGTCGCCGCCACCAAGCGCGGCTCGCACCTTGCGCTGAGTCTCGAGCGACTGTCGGCGCTGACCGAGGTCGAGCCGCAGCGAATCGGCCTGTCCGCAACGCAGCGACCTCTCGAGGAGGTGGCCAAGTTCCTCGGCGGCACGGCGCGCGACGTGGCCATCGTCGACGCGGGCCGTCTCAAGACGATGGAGGTAAAGGTCGAGGTCCCGGTCGAGGACATGTCGCAGCTGAAGTTCTATGACGATTCGGGCCAGTCGACAAACAGCATCTGGCCGGCGATCTATCCCCGTTTGCTCGAGCTTATCCGCGCCCATCGTTCAACGATCGTCTTCGTCAATTCGAGGCGTCTCGCCGAGCGGATCGCCGCTCGCGTCAACGAGCTCGCCGAGGAAGACATGGTGCGCGCGCATCACGGTTCCATCGCGCGTGAGCAGCGCATTCTGATCGAGGACCAGCTCAAGGCCGGAACGCTGCGTGGCCTGGTTGCGACCTCGACCCTCGAGCTTGGAATCGACATGGGTGCGGTCGATCTCGTGCTTCAGGTCGAAGCGCCTCCGAGCGTCGCAGCCGGCATCCAGCGTGTCGGGCGCGCGGGGCATTCGGTTGGCGAGATCTCTCGCGGCGTGGTCATCCCGAAGTTTCGCGGCGACCTGCTGGAGACGGCAGCCGTCGTCGAAGGGATGCTCGAAGGCCGCATCGAATCGACCACCGTGCCGCGCAAGCCACTCGATGTGCTGGCGCAGCAGGTGGTCGCGATGTGCGCGATGGACGAGTGGCGGGTCGACGACCTGGGCTCTTTGGTGCGGCGCGCATATCCATACAGCGAGCTCGGTCCACGCTCGCTCGACGCGGTGCTCGACATGCTGAGCGGCCGGTACCCGTCTGACGAGTTCGCCGAGCTCCGTCCTCGAATCGTGTGGGATCGGGTCGCGGGCACGGTGCGAGGGCGCGCAGGCGCTCAGCACCTGGCGGTGACCAACCCGGGCACGATTCCAGACCGCGGCCTCTACACGGTCAACCTGCTGGAGGACGGCAGGCGGGTCGGGGAGCTCGACGAGGAGATGGTGTACGAGAGCAGGGTCGGCGAGACCTTCGTCCTCGGCGCATCGACATGGAGAATCGCCGAGATCACGCCCTCGCAGGTATTGGTCACACCTGCGCCCGGCGAGCCGGGGAAGATTGCGTTCTGGAAGGCGGACGCCCCAAGCAGGCCGGCCGAGCTCGGAGTGGCGCTTGGGAAGATGGTCCGAGAGTTGCGTGCACTCCCCAAGGAAGCGGCCGAGCGCCGGCTCCGCGAGCGCGCCGGTTTCGACGATCGCGCCATCAAGAACCTGCTCACATATCTCGAGGATCAGGCTGCGGCCACGGGTGCAGTGCCGGACGACCGCACCGTCGTGGTCGAGCGCTTCCGCGACGAGATCGGCGACTGGCGGGTCTGTTTGCATACACCGCTCGGCGGCCGCGTTCACGCTCCGCTGGCGCTCGCGCTCGAAGCACGGCTCCAGGAGCGCCTTGGCATCGATGCCCGCGCTCTGTGGACCGATGATGGAATTGCCCTCCACCTTCCAGATGTCGAGTCACCTCCGGGCCTCGATGAGCTGATTCTCGATCCCGAAGAAGTGGAGGCCCTTGTTGCGGCCCAGCTACCTGCCTCGGCGCTGTTCGCGGGGCGCTTTCGAGAGAATGCCGCGCGCTCGCTGTTGCTGCCGCGGCGGCGGCCCGGCCAGCGGACTCCGTTGTGGCAGCAGCGCATGCGGAGCGCGGGCTTGCTGCAAGTGGCCGGCCAGTATCCAGACTTTCCGATCCTGGCCGAAACCTGGCGCGAGTGCATGAGCGACTACTTCGACATGCCCGCCCTGGCGACATTGCTGCGATCGATACGCTCGCGGGAAGTTCGCGTCGTCTCCGTTGACACCGAGCGGGCCTCGCCCTTTGCCTCGTCACTTCTTTTCTCTTATGTGGCGGAGTTCATGTACGCGGGGGATTCGCCTCTCGCCGAGCGCCGTGCCCAGGCGCTCACACTCGATCGCGATCTACTCGCGGAGCTCCTCGGCAGTGAGGACCTGCGCGAGCTCCTCGACCCTGAATCCATCGCCGCAGTGGAGCTCGAGCTGCAAGGCCTTCTTCCCGAGCGGTTCCCACGCGATGCGGACGAAGCTCACGACCTGCTCGTGCAGCTCGGAGATCTGAACGATGACGAGGCGGCCGCGCGAGGCATCGCCGTCGAATGGCTCGCAGCCCTCGAACGCGAACGGCGAGTGGTCAGCGCCCGAATCGGGAGCGAGCCTCGATGGATCGCGGCCGAGGACGCCGGGCGCTACCGGGATGCGCTCGGGGTGATGCTGCCAGTCGGCTTGCCCGATGCGTATCTGGATCCCGGCCGCGATCCGATGGCTTCACTTCTTCGCCGCTGGGCGCGCACCCACGTCCCTTTCGTCGCGTCCGACATCGCCTCGCGATGGGGCCTTGCTGCGGCCTCGGTGGAGGGCTCGCTCGCACCGCTGATCGCGCGCGGAGACGTGATCGCGGGTCAGTTTCGCCCGGCTGCGCGCGGCCGCGAGCTGTGCCACCCGGAGGTGCTGCGCATGTTGCGCAGGCGTTCCCTTGCCGCCCTTCGCCGCGAGATCGAATCCGTTCCACCCGAGACCCTGGCGCGTTTCCTTCCCGCCTGGCATGGTTTCGGCGTTCACGCAGGTGGCGTCGATCGCCTGCTCGAAGTTGTCTTTCAGCTGCAGGGCGCGGCCCTGCCGGCGAGCGTCATCGAGCGTGACGTCATCGCAGCACGCGTCGCCGGCTACAACCCGCGGCTGCTCGACGAGCTCGTGTCGATGGGTGAGGTCGTGTGGGTTGGGCGCGGCACCCTCGGAGCGTCGGATGGAAGGGTGGCGCTTTACCTGCGTGGCGACGCGCCGCGGCTGGTGCCCGAGCCGGCCGACGCGCCGAGTGGGGAGGTGCACGTGCGGCTGCGTGATCATCTGCGCGCGCGAGGCGCCAGCTTCTTCCGCGACCTGTATGCGGCGTGCGGGGGAGGGGACGAGGAGGCGATGCTCGATGCGTTGTGGGACCTGGTCTGGGCAGGCGAGGTTACGAACGACACGTTCGCGCCGCTCCGCCTTCTGGGCCCGGCGACACGACGGCCGGTCGGCAAGCCACGGCTTCCGCGACTCACGCAGCCGAGGGCATCGGGCCGGTGGTCGCTGGTCACCAACCTGGTCGGATCGGGGGCGAATCCGACCGAACGCCTGCATGCAGCCGCGGGCGTGCTTCTGCAGCGGTACGGGGTGCTCACTCGCGAGTCGGTCGCCGGCGAAGGCTGGCCGGGCGGATTTGCGAGCCTGTACCCCGTTCTTCGCGCGATGGAGGAGTCCGGCCGCATCAGACGCGGCTACTTCGTAGAAGGCCTCGGTGGCTCGCAGTTCGCGTTACCGGGAGCTGTCGACCGCTTGCGCGCGTTGCGCGAACAAGATGATCGGATCGTCGCTATTGCAGCCTCCGACCCTGCGAACCCCTATGGGTCGGTCCTGGCGTGGCCGCGGTCCGATGGGCGGATGGCCCGAGCGGCTGGCGCCTACTGCGTTATCGACGGCGGGCGGTTGGTTCTCTACCTCGAGCGAGGAGGACGATCGCTGCTGACAAACGGCGAGATTTCCGCCGACCACTTGCGCGCCTTGATTGGAATGGCTTTGCTCGCGGGCCGGGTGGAGCTGCAGAAGGTCGATGGAGTGTCAGTGATGGATTCGCCCCTATATGGCCTGATCCGCGAGGCCGGATTCAGTGCAACTCATCGCGGTCTGGTTGCTTACGCCGGCCGCGGTTAGGCGATAGGGCATAGGTACCATTACCTCTTCGTCGGGGAGTAGCGCAGCTCGGTAGCGCACCTGACTGGGGGTCAGGTGGTCGCGGGTTCAAATCCCGCCTCCCCGACCAATCACCTGAACTCAAATATGCCATCGCGAGGCTGAATTTGGTGTCAAAGGTGTCAAGCGGGACTCTTGTTCAGTGCAAACGGGACTAAGCGGGTCATCAACAAGCACCGGCACCCAGAAGTACTGAGATCAAGTTCTATCAGCGTAACGTCAGCTCTCGGGGCCAGCATCACCAGGGTCGGCTACAGCAAGCCTGACTCCTCGTTCGGCCTCGAGTGTGCGGCCCGTTCGATGGGACGCTCTGCGACGAAGGCGAGTCTTGATTGACGACGATCGCGAGCCAGGAGATGAGTGGTCTCATAGAAGTGCTGCTGCTCCCGGAACGACTCCTTCCCTTCGATCTTTTCAAGCTCGGGCTGATGATGTAAACGCGAGGCTTGCGCAGCCCGCGCCACCTCGTCCATCGCACCGGTGGCGTCCTCGGTGCGGAGGAGCGTGAGGCCGGCTTCGCGTAGGAGACGCTCGTTGTCTCCCGGAGTCGAGAAGCAGAAGGACTCCGTGCCGCCCGTCCGCCCAGAGAGCTCCCCGAGCGTCACGAGCCCGGTAACCACCCCCGGGTCTGTAAACGCGACCCGGCCTCCGGGCCGTAGCAGGCGTGTCCAGTCGCGGAGGACGGCCGCCCGTTCGGGCAACAGGACGATGGCATCCACGCACAAGACCGCATCGAACGACGCATCCGCGAAGGGGAGCGGGAGGCCGGCATCTGCCACCTGGAACTTTGCGCGATCCTGAAGCCCGTCCTCGATAGACAGGCGGGAGGCAGTCGCGATGGCTCCCTCGCTGTTGTCCACGCCGACCACCTCGCAGCCCGTAGTACGAGCGACGAAGCGGGCGGGTCCCCCGGCCCCGCAGGCTACGTCGAGGAGCCGGCGCCCAGGGCCAAGTCCGAGAGCCTCATAGATCGCATCGAGCTCGGATTTAGTCGTCCAGCTGTATTGCCCGATGTCCTCGCCGTAGGTCTCCCGCCGCACCTGAGCGAGAATCTCCTCGGTAAATCGCAAGTACATCTCGTCGAAATCGCTGCGATCCCTCACCATCTAAATCACCCCGTCGCCCGATCTCCGTTGACCACACAACCGCACACGATGAAGGCCGACTTTGGAGGCCTGGCGAGCCCGGTGCTCGCGGTTCCAAGCCGACCGGGGTTACCTGGCACGCGGAGATTATGCTCTCCACTCGCCGCCGTTCCGGTTCGAGCCGGTGGCGTGCGTAGAAGTCCGTCGGGAGGTTCCAGGCCGGCTAGTTCGGGACCGTCATCGGGATCATCAGCGCTGCACGCTGGGGTGGGCGCGCCGATCAGGCAGCCCGAAGAATCTTGGTGACCAGTCGCGACGCAAATCTGAACACCACAGTCGGGTAACTTCGATGCCACCTATCGAGTTCAGCTGTAGTCATGTAAGCGCGGATTATGGCCAGGACGCTTGTCGCGAACTCGGTAGATCGATTCAAATAGTGTCCCCTCCCCCCGACTTTTCTCGACCTAACGTTCCTTATTTCGAACTTGCGACGTGTCGAAGTTCCTCGGCCAGCGCGACGATGATGCCCGCAGGGCCTCGCACATAGCAGAGTCTGTACATGTCTTCGAACTGGGCCACCTCGCCAATGAGTTCGGCGCCGTTGGCGCGCAGCCGAGCGACGGTGTCGTCGACGCTTTCAACTGTAAACATGACGCTCCGCAGGCCCAGGGTGTTTGGCGGTGCGATCGCCGGTTCGATCTCGACCAGTTTTGGATTGCGAAACTTCGTCAGCTCAAGCCGCCCATGCCCATCCGGGGTCCGCATCATAACGATGTCGACCTGGACACTTTCGAGCCCGTTTACGCGGTCTACCCACGGGCCCTCGACCGGCATCCCGCCTTCGATCGTCATGCCGAGCGCCGTGAAAAAAGCGACACCGGCTGCAAGGTCGTCGACGACGACGCCGACGTGGTCCAATCTCTTGATCGTCATGTACCCAGTATGCATAGGCCGCGCGGCGGTCCCGGCCGACCGTTCTCGCGAGTTGGAGCCGGCGGCTTAGGCGTAATGGCACATCGCCATGACGTTGATCGGTTCAATCGCTGGGCGAGCGATTACGACCGCCACTGGATGCAGCGGGTCATCTTCGAGCCGGTCCAGGAGACGGTCTTGAAGCTCGCAGCCGAGCAGGTTCCCCAGCCAGGCGCAATCCTCGACGTTGGATGTGGCACCGGGAGGTTGCTTGGGTTGACCCAAAGGCGGTTTCCCGAAGCCAAGCTTGTTGGCGTCGACGCAGCAATCGAGATGGTGCGACAGGCGCAAACCTCGAGCGCGGACGGCGCGATCCGGTTTCAGCAGGCGGTGGCCGAGGAGCTGCCATTTCCCAACGCGACTTTTGACCTCGTCTTCAGCACGATGACCTTTCACCACTGGAGCGACCAAGGCCGCGGCATCGCCGAAGTCGCTAGGGTCTTGAAGCCGGGTGGACGATGGCTGCTCGCCGAATTCGTAGCATCCGGATTCGTCGGGTTTATGCGTAGGGTGCTGAGGCTTCACCAGTTCCCCGAGCGCGCCGAACTGCAGAGCCGGCTCCTGGCCTCTGGCTTGCATGTAGTGGTTGAGAAGCGAGTTCGGGGCCTTCACGGACAGGTCGTCGTGATGGCGATTGCGCCGTTCGTTCACTCCTCGTGACCGCCGATCCTCCACCGGGCTGGTTCACCCTTCCCGCTTAGCGAAGGACGGCGCCGGCCAGCCTTGCGATGCGCCGCGGGTCGAGGATGGCATCGATCTCGACAATCCTGCCGCCCGCGACGGTGAACGCCATCAGTGAGAACGGCCGTCCGTCGACGGTTACCACCACGCCGGCGGAACCGTTGATGAGGACCGGGATCAGCTTCGTGTTCGGCAGGCGCGCGCCGGTCAGCGCCAGCGCCGCCACGGCGGAGGGGCCGCGGGTGACGGCGGGCGCCGGCGCGCGGCGCCGGCCGAAGTCCGCGCGGAGCACTACCTTGGGATCCAGCAGCGCCATGAGAGTGTCGAAATCACCTCCCCGCGCGGCCGCGAAGAACGCATCGACAACCTGTCGTTGGCGCCGCCGATCTTTTTCTGGCGGTGTGGCGCCGGCGCCCTTGACGCGCCGCCGCGCTCGGCTGGCCAGCTGGCGCGCCGCGGCCGGCGTTCGTTCGACCATCGGCGCGATCTCCTCAAACGGCAGCTTGAACACGTCGTGCAGAACGAACGCAAGCCTCTCCGCTGGTTCGAGCGTGTCGAGCACCACGATCAGCGCGAGTCCGACCGAGTCGGCGAGAAGCGCCTCCTCTTCCGGCTGCAGCGACGCGTCGCTGCTCACAACGAAATCAGGCAGGTGCGCGTCGAGTGACTCCTCGCTGTGAGTCTTGCGCGTCCGCAACATATTTAAGGACACACGCGCGACGATCGCCGTCAACCAGCCCCGCATGTTCTCGACAGCGGCCCCGTCGGCGCGGCTCGCGCGCAGCCACGCATCCTGGACCGCGTCGTCAGCCTCGGCCAGCGATCCCAGCATTCGATATGCAACCGCCCGGAGGTGTCCCCGCTGCTCTTCGAACTGCGTGGCCAGCCAGTCGTTTTCAGTCACTCGTCACATCTCCACGTTGTTCGGTGTCAATGGTGATGACACACCTAAGAAGATCGATGTGACAAGGAGAATCGAGCTATGAAAGCGAATGGACTTATCGTGGTGACGGGCGGCACCGGCGCCTTGGGCCGGCGGGTGGTCGCCCGCCTGCGCGGCAAGGGACGCACCGTGCGAGTGCTCAGCCGGCACCAAGGCGACCCATTCGAGGGCGTCGAGTACATGGCCGGCGACCTGGTGACCAATCAGGGCGTCGACGAGGCGATCTCCGGGGCGGAGATTGTCATCCACTGCGCCGGCGTCGGCAAGATCAAAGAGGACACGGCCCAGGCGCGGAACCTGGTCGCCGCCGCAAAGCGGGCCGGCGTTCGCCACCTGGTGAGCATCTCGGTTGTCGGGGCGGAAAGGATCCCGGTGCGCAGCGCAATCGACCGGGCGGGGTTCGCCTACTTCGCGTCGCAGCGGGCCAAGGAGCTCGTCATCGAACAGTCCGGGCTGCCGTGGACCAACCTGCGGGCCACACAGTTCCACGACGGCTTCATTCTGGTGATGGTGCGGGCGATGTCCAAGATGCCCATCGTGCCGTTGCCGGCGGGCACTCGATTTCAGCCAGTCGATGCCGATGAAGTGGCGGACGCGCTGGTCGAGCTCGCGCTCGGCGCGCCCGCGGGCCAGGTGCCGGACCTCGCCGGGCCGAAGATCTATGACGCCAAAAGCCTGCTCCGCAGCTACCTCGAGGCCGTCGGCAAGCACCGCCCAATCTTGAAGATCACGATGCCCGGCGCCGCCGCGGCGGCCGTCAGGGAAGGGGCCAACCTCGCGCCGGATCGGGCCGTCGGACGCCGCACGTGGGAGGAATTCCTCGCTACGAGCGTGCTGAGGGCCGATACGCTGGGGGGATCGACACTGACTATCTCGTAGTGGGAGCGGGCGCGAGCGGCCTCGCTTTCGCGGACACGCTGGCGGCCGAAGCGAACGTCGACGTCGCGCTGGTGGATCGGCGCGAGGCGCCGGGGGGCCACTGGCGGCAGGCGTACCCCTTCGTGCGCCTGCACACACCGTCTGCCTACTACGGCGTCAACTCGTCGACACTCGGCGACGATCGAATCGACCAGTCCGGAGAGAACGCAGGCTTTTACGAGCGGGCGACGGGAGAGGATGTCCGCGAATACTTCGCCAAAGCTGCCGAGCGGCTCATCAAAACTGGCCGCGTCCACCTGCTCGCGGGCCACGAGCACCTGGGCGGCGGACCCGACGGTGAGCAGGTCCGGGATCTTTCGACCGGAAAGGTCCACGACATCCGCGTGCGCCAAAAGGTCGTGGACGCCCGCTACCTGGAGGCGTCAATCCCGGCCGCGCACGTTCCCTCTTTCGAGGTAGTGCCATCCGCACGGGTAGTCCCCGTCAACGACCTGCCGGAGGTAACGCGACCGAAAGCCTTGTTCGCAGTGCTCGGATCGGGCAAAACGGCGGTGGACGCCTGCGTCTGGCTCCTGGATAACGGCGTTGAGCCGGATCGGATCCGCTGGATCAGGCCGCGCGAAGCCTGGTTCTACGACCGTCGCCACTTTCAGCCGCTCGACCTGGTGTCCGGAATCATCGAGGGTCTTGCACTCGACGCCGAGGCGGGTGCTCAGGCGTCGAGCATCGGCGATCTCTTCGAGCGACTCGAGAACACGGGCCGGCTCGTTCGCGTCGATCCTTCTCGGCCGGCGACCATGTTCCGCGGGACCATGCTCAGCTCCCGCGAGCTGGACGCCGTGCGTCAGATCAAAGACGTTCTCAGGCTCGGCCATATAAAGAGGATCGAAGCCGACCGCCTCCTGCTCGATCGCGGGGAGGCCGCGACCCGACCGGAGGTTGTGCACATCGACTGCACCGCTCTCGGCCTGAACAACGCCCCAGGAACCCCCATCTTTCAGCCGGGCAAAATCGTGCTCCAGCAGGTGCGGCAC
>DASVEP010000261.1:0-7988 GCA_036380475.1 Candidatus Dormiibacterota bacterium | reverse complement strand
CGATGAGGCGGCCGCGATGCTCGGCTAAGAGCCTTGCCGTCTGAGCGTTGGCGGATGCATAGTCGCGATGGAAGGGCGCCAGGATCACCGTTTTGGTGATCCCGGCGGCATCTGCTCTCCGGAGGTAGCCACTTAGCGGCGCCTCCGTATCCCACGGGCCGGTGAGCCCGTCACCCGCGCCGGCATGGCAGTGGGTGTCGATGACCACGTCCCTTCCTGATGCGCTCTGCTCTTGATGCTCCTCCTACGCCGGCCCCGGCCTAGCCAACACGCGTCCCGCGGTTCCGGTCGACCGCCCGTTGGGGGACTTGCGTTGCGATGGAGCAGGCCGCCCCACCGGCTGGGTCCGTGCCCCGGGCGTCGGCACTCGAAGCGGGCGCCGGTCGTACGGCATGACGTGCTGCTCGGGCATGCGCTGGGCGATGCCCACTGATTGAGCGCTGGTAAGCCATTCCTCTGCATACTCGGCAATCTCGAGCAGGAGCGTTTCGAACTGGGCCCGCTGGGCCTGCAAGATATGTGGCTGCCCGAGCCACCGGAAAAGCTCTCGGCCTGCCACCGCCATGCGCTGCCGCGGAGACGTGACGAGCTGCTGCTTGAACTGCTGGGCCAGCACGATTTCAACCACGTCCCACGCGGTGTCTGCGCCGAACAGTCGCTTCACGTCGTCGGCCTCCAGGATCCGGAATGCCTCATCCAGAAGCTGCATCACCTCGACGCGCAGCACGTTGATGTGGCCGTATGACATGAACTTGAGGTTGTTGCGTAGATCGAGTCCGGAGCGGCGCACGATGGCGATGCTGCCGAAGCTCGGGTCGTACGCGCGCTCTCGCATGACATCCGAGATGCGCTTGTCACGCCAGAAGAGCGCGACCTGATTGGCGAAATGCGTCAGCATGCCGTGAAACTCGCTGTTCGCACGCGCGCCCGGCGGCACCGGAGCGCCGCCATAGCCGAACGCTCGCTTGTATGCGGCAAGCCGATCCCGCAGCGTGTAGCGCAGGACCTCGCGGCGATCGAATTGGTAGAGGGAATACGCGCCGGCCCCGGCTGACAGGTACACAGCGCCCGCCTTGAACATCTCCTGGAGCTTCTGCACGACCTTGAAGACGCCGATCTTCTCGTGCTGGTAGATGTAGTAGAGGTCGCCGACCGCAACTATGCGTTCGGAGGCGACCGTCTCGTCGTAGGGCTGCACGCCCTGTGGGACGCGGGTAACGCCGAAGTCGCCGGCGGCCTCCGGGCCGACGCCGATCAGTTGTGCGAGACCCTTGTCCGGTGGTGGCGGAGTCGCCGAGTCGGCGTCGACCACTGACTGCAGCATGTCCTCGAACTGCTTGTTGAGGGCGTCGGCAAGCTGCGGGTTGGTGATCAGCTGCCCCGCAAGCTGGTTGGTGACCTGCTCGCGAAGAGCCGCTATCCGGTCAATGACCCCCTGGTAATCGCGTTCGTTGCTCACAGGTTGTTCACCACCTCTTCGTTGTCTTCACCGCGAAGTTCGAACAACGCAATCTGGCCGTCGTCGTTTTTCACGATGAGATAGCCGGTGTATGGCTTCTTGGGCTTCTGCTTGCGGAGTTCGTCCAATGGGTCGAAACCGGCCCGAACTAGCGTCGAAGCAGTGACGTACCTGTAGTTCGCTGTGACCGCGTTTGCATCGACCGCCGCGGCATCCGTCAGGCGGGCCGCGCCGAATCCCATACGCACTATCGCGTCTTGGCTGATATCGATGCCGCCCATCTCGATCAGAAGATTGCTGCCACGGAACTCGACATCAGCCCAGTAGATTTGTGGCGGTGGCACCCGCTTGATGTTGCGGGCTTCTTTGATCGCCATCTCCAGCTGACCGGCGAGGTTGCCGATCGCGACCTGGATCCGCCTCGTCCTGAACGCGTCTGGAATAGTGTCGTTGTCCGGTTCCTGTTTGAGTGCGCCCTCGACTAGTTGCTTCAATCGTCGGGCAGTTCGGGTGAACGTCTGCACGCCGTCCTTTCCCGACTCGTTGATGATCCGCCGGCCTTCGTCCGCCGCAAATCCGCGCACCCACTCGAGTAGGTCCGCAAAGAAGATCGTCGGCTTGCCGGCTCCATATGTCAGCTGGATCGTCTGGCGCTCGGCAGGCCCCAGGAACACCGTGTTGCACACATAGCACACCTCGTCCACGGTCTCAGCGATCACGGCCAGAACTCTCGAGACCTGTATGAGAGCGGTGCCCATGAAGGCATGCGTCTCGGTGCCATCGAAGTACTTCCGGTTGGCCTTCCAGCTTTCGTAGACGGTATTGACGTAGTCGACCAACACGATGAAGTTGGTGAGGTCTTGCTCCTCGTCGATGGTGTTGACCCAGCGGTTGCTAAAGCCGAAGCCGTGACGAAGCGCACCGAGGTGGCCTCCGACATCCCGAAAGCTCAGGGAAGTGCCGGAAGCCGAGATGTCATCGGCACCCCAGCTGGGTCCGCCGAGGAAAGTGAATGCCTCGTCCACCAGCTGAACGTTCGGCCCACCCTCGGCGCCGAGTTGCTGCACAACGTCGTTGATCTCATTCCTGACCAATGACCGGATGGCCTCGATCTCGCTGATGTCGGGATCTGGCAGCAGTGGTTTCAAGCCGGCCAGCAGAATCATCATCTGATCGAGGCTGGCCTTCGCCCTCGTGTACAGGCTTGCCTGGGCTCCGGTTACCTTGCCGAGGTCCGCCTGGACTGCGACGGAGTTGCTCGGTTGATACTCGTAGTCGACGCGACCCTGTCGTGGTATGGCCTTGAACTTTTGGTTGAGGGCACCAACCAACGTTTTGGGATCTGCGCCCGGTCGGTACGCCCATCCGAGCACGTTCTTGATCGCAGACAAGGCGGAAGCTCCGAGGTCGGACGATGGCGTAGCCGGGCCTGGAACCTGCGGACCCGCGGCCCATGGCAGCCCGTCTGAAACCATGATCGGCCAGGCAGTTGCCTCGTCGATCTCGTCGGTGATCGTTTTCTTCTTTGGGGCCATACCTAAACTCCTCGATGAACTACGGGCGAACCTGAACGCCAAAGCCGCCGCTCTTCAACCAACACGTTCGATTACCTCCTCCAACTCCGACGCCGGCACCGTTATCTCCTGGCCGACAGCTTTCGTCTGAACAGAGATCGAATTCATTCCGATCCGCTCGACCATCTCCTGCCAGCAGCGGAAGAGAGCCTCCGACGCTTCAAAGATCGGTTGCTCGCACCGCGCCACCGATTGAATGAAGGCTTCGGTCCAGGACTCCCATTCGATGCTGCGTTCGCTTCCGATCCTTTTCAGCTCGCTCAGCCCCGGGCGGGCCAGCAGCTCGGAGTTGAAAATCCTCGAAAGGTCGTTGAAGGCTCGCTGTGTGGCGATTTGCTGTTCCCGCAATCGCTCCAGGTCGACCGGGTAGCCGGCTGCAATGGCTGCCCTGTTTGCAGCGGAGAGGCCCTGCTCAGCCAGGCTCTCGAAGTGAACGACGGTGTCGGCCAGCCAGTCGACGAAAAGTGGCTTGTCACGAAGTGGGGGATCCTCGACCGTGTTCACGCGAAGGTCGGAGGCGACCTCGACGAGGCGTTGGAATTTCTCGACGAGCTCGGTGAAGGCGCCCTGTAGTGCCATCAGCGTCTCTCCAACTCTTTGTAGAAGTTGGTCGCGATCACACCCGGCCGAGCCAGCTTGCGGTCGAGGGCGACCCGCGCGGCTCCGATCAAGAAGCGCTCGGGGACGATGCCTGGGTCATTTCCTGCCGCCAGGCGTCGGGCCGCCTCCTCGATCATCATCTGGTGCTCCGGCCGGAACCGTCCGACCTGGGCAAGCGTCCGATCACCGAGCTCGGCGAGCGGCCTGTAACACACGGTGTCGACCACGATTTGGTTGGCCGCCTCGAACGTCTCGAGCATCGGAGCAGGAATCGTGCCGGCGGCGGGGTTGGGATAGATCCGCATCCAAGCTTTGCGATGTCGCTTGGAGTCCTCGGGGAATCCCATGCGGCGCAGCAGCTCACAGCTGATGAGCACACGCAGATAAGGGGTGGGGTGAGGCTTGCCAGGGACGAAGTTCAGGGTCTGCTCGGGCGAGCGTCCGACGACGTCCATGAGCGAGCCGACCACTGCCGGACCGCCCAGCAACACTGCACTGAGGTCGGCGAAGGTTTCGCGGTTCCAGCGTGCCCAGGTCGCCGCCACCGATGCGGGTAGCCCGGCGTCCAGCAGAGCCCTGGCGATGCTCGTGGGCACGACCTTCGACAGGCCGAGGTCGCTTTGCAGGTTGTGGCTGACCTCGTGGAGGACAGCACCGAGGGTCCACGGATTCACCATCCGGTGATAGGGGAGCTGTATCAGCGGGAACGGATTCAGCTGGCGTCCGAGCTTCGACAGGCGGATGCCGCGACGAAAAGTGGCCGGCGAAAAGCCCGTGCGCATGTACGTGAATGGAGGCGGCGCCGGCACAGGCTTCGGCATCCCGACCCGCGTGTAGACGCCGCGATAACAGTCGAGCGCGATCCGGTCTGTGCTCAGCAGCCAGTTGCCGAAGCTGGACTGGCGCTGGCCGAACAGCTCGAAATAGAAATCCCAGACCTTTTCGATACCCCGCACCAGGTCATGTGCGCGCTGCTTGCGGGTGACCACGGCCTGGAGGTTCTGGGTGCTCGGCTCCTTGATCGCAAGATCCGCCGCCTCTTTGACGGTGCGCGAGACCTTGATCAATTCGGCGCGCAGTCGCTCGATCAGCGCGTTCACCGCCTGGAGGTGGCCCTCGCTGGGCGACTGCGGTCCCGGGCCGAACTCGCCCGACACGTAAGGTCGCAGGGCCGCAGCGTGGCGGGCGACGCTTACCGATTGCGATCGGAGCCACGGGCGCATGACGGGCGCCGGGGTAGGCTCCGGCCATGGCCGCTTGACCCTGGGGGCGGCGGCGACGACTTCTTGCCCGCCAGTCGCCGCCGCATTCTCGGGGAGGGTTTGAACCACGGCCTACCGCACCGCTCCGCAGCAGATGCATTGCTGTCCGGTTGTCGGCACCGGTCGGCCAGTCGTCACCGGCTGGCGCCGAACGACCGGTCGAGCCACTGGGGCAGACGTCCTGATCGGCTGACGAACAGCCGCGGTCGTGATGGGCGGTGTGGGCCGAGCCGCCACCCGGTGGTACTTTCGGTCCGCAGCCTTGCTGGTTCGCCATGCGTGGGCGCACTGCGCTGGATTCCCCACCACCTGAGCAGCTTGCCGTCGGAAGGTCCGAGTCGCTGTCGCCGGCGTCACGCGACGCCCGCGCGCGGATTGCTTGGCCATGCTGCCAACCGTCCGCTTGATCATCCGCGGCACGGTTCGGACCAACTTGCGTGTACGCGGGTTGCGGCGCAGGGTACGCGTGAGGCGACCGGCCGCCTTGATCAACTTGGGCGCGGCTTTGGAGATGAGAGGCAGCGCTTTCGGGAGCAGCTGCGCGGCCAGTGGTATCGCCGCCGCGATGAATGCCTCTGCCTCAGCCTCGCTCTCCGCCTCGGCCGCGAGATGTCCGAGGTGCTCCATGAGGGCGTCGGGATACGCTCGCGCCTGAGGATTCGCGAACTCCTCCTCGAGCTCGTCCTCGTCTTCCGACTCGAACTCGGACTCGGACTCAGCTTCGGCCTCCTGCATGTCGGAGGAGCCGAGCACCTTCTGGGCGAGGTTCATGATTGTGTTCAGGAACTCGGCCTCGCCCTCGTCTTCAGTCGAGTAAGCCTCGACCTCTTCTTCGGATTCCCACTCTTGCATTGCGCTCATCTGTCAGTCCTTTGCCTCTCGGGCCGTCTAGTACCGCGCCCGAGCCCGGGGGCGGGCGGAGCGGGGTGGGGCGATTCGCCGAACGCGCCGGCGCGCTGTTGCGGCCGAACGCGTAGCCCGAGTGTTCCGCCGCAGCGCGGCTGCGCTCCGGCGCGGGCTGCCCAGGATGCGTCGCGTCTGCCGGGCCATGACCCGGGCTGCCGTCCGCTTCGTCGGCCTGCGGCCTGATGCGGCGGCGCGAGCCAGGATCCTGCCGGTGTTGGCGGCGATCCGCGGCACTATGCGGACAGCTGGACGGGTGATGCGTCGCCGGCGAAGGATCCGGCTCAGAGCCGCAGACCCGCGGACGAGAGCGGGCAGCAGCTCCTGCAGGGCGGACCGGTCGCGCGGCGACAGGACGGTCACCGTTGCGGCGCCGATCATCGCTTCCGCCTCTTCCTCCGTCTCGGCCGTCGAAGCCACCGCGGCCATCAGCTCGGCCATCGCCTCACTCTCGCCGATCGTTGCGCCCTCGGACTCGGACTCGGACTCGACTTCCGCTTCGGCTTCGCCGAGCAATCCGCCGAGCGCGCTGAGGATGCCGCCGAACTCCTCCTCACCCTCGCCCTCAGCCTCGCCCTCGAGCTCCATCTCCTCCTCGCCGAGCAACCCGCCCAGGGCGCCGCCGAGCTTTCCGCCCAGCGGGCCGAGCACGGCGGTGCCGACTGCGGGTGCGGCAACTTTTGCGACCTTCTTGAGGATCGGCATCGCTCGCCGGAGAAATTTGCCGAAGAACTCTTCGGACTCATCCTCCTCCTCGCCTTCCTCCTCACCGAGGAGGCCGCCGAGCGTGTTGAGGATGGCTCCGAATTCCTCCTCACCCTCGGCTTCGGACTCCCATTCTTCTTCGCCCTCTTCCTCGCCGAGGAGGCCGCCGATCGCGTTGAGGATGCCTCCGAACTCCTCCTCGCCTTCGGCCTCGAACTCGTCTTCGAGCTCGGTTTCGAACTCTTCTTCGAGTTCGCTCTCGTAGGTGGTGGCCATGGTTCGATACCTCCTTGAACCGCTGTGTGAAGCGGCCTAACGGTAGGTCTCGAAATCAGGTCGGCCAATTCGCGTCTTTGGGGTCGCATGTGTGTGGTTGCTCAACTGTGTGGCCCCAAGCGATCTACTTCGTTTGGGCGATATTCATAGGCTCGCGCGCGGTGTAGAAAGTCACGCAGCGAATCGATTTCTCAGGAGTTCCCTAGGGGGATGCGTGGCGCTGCGAAGGCCGACAAATGGCGCGGCGGCTGTTCGGTTCACGGCCTCTGAGCGCATCGACGAGCTGCTCGGCGAGGTCGTGCGCCAGGTTCGCTTGCTGCCGGACCGCCATGAGCTTGGCGGCGATGCTCCAGCCGTCATCCTCGACGCAGAAGTTCAGGGGATCCGCTGTTTGTTCATTCGCTCTCCGAGCGACGATCGCAAATCGGGCCTCAGTCCGCGCGAGCGCGAGATCGCCCGCATGGTCGCAAAGGGCTACGCGAACAAAACCATCGCGTCAGTGCTCGACATAAGTAACTGGACGGTTGGCACACACCTCAGGCGCATCTTCGCCAAGATGGGCGTTTCAACCCGCGCCGCCATGGTCGCCCAGCTTGCGAGCGAGGGCGTGCTCAGCGATCTGGGCTGAGACTGTGATTTTGTACCCGTGACTCCAGGAGGCCTTCCTGGAGGATCCTCGCGATCATCTCGGCGCGCGAGCTGACCCCAACCTTCGCGAACACTCGGCGGACGTGGGTGGCGACGGTCCACAGGCTGATATCGAGCACTTTGGCGATCGCCTTGTTCGGTAGTCCTCTGGCGACCAGGCGCACGATTTCCTTCTCGCGGGGGCTCAGTCCCAGCGAGGCAAGCGGTCTTGGCCGGGGACGGCAGATGAGCAAGTAGGTTTGACCGCCGAGGTCAACCTCGAAGACCAGCTCCCCCGCGGGGGCGGGATCGCCGTCCGGCCGTTCAAAGAATTCCCGCGCGGACAGCTGTTCGAAAATCTGGCGTGCCAGCTCAGCGGAGACCCTTTCCGGGCGTGCGTCGGTCAGGCCACGTGGCGCTGAACTAGTTGCCGCTGAAGCCGTTGACATTGCTGCACCTCACCTCGGCAGGCGCATGGTCGCGCTCTTCAACACTCGCTGAGGGCGCGCAGGGCACGTTCGAACCAGCTCCTGTATTTGCCGCGGAGTCCCCAGCGAAGGCTGACCACGCCCCTCGAGGCGG
>DASVEP010000260.1:0-4712 GCA_036380475.1 Candidatus Dormiibacterota bacterium | reverse complement strand
AAGAGGAGGTTGGTGCTCATGAACGCCAATGTGAATAGAGAGATGAAGCCCCATCCGACTCGGTGTTCGAGTGGGACCCTCAACTCCGGCCCGGGCTTCGGTGCCGTGTGATCCATTCTTAAAGCATGTCAACTATCGGGTTGAAAAGAGAAAGACGGGGGCGCGGCCCCCGTTTTTCAACTCTCCCCTCGAATGGGGTATGGCGTGCTATCGGGATCGACTTAACCACGAGGCTACCCGACGCGACGCCCGGCCATATCCGACACGTAAGTCAGCGTTCCTCAGGGAACAATTAGGGAACAGTCGCGGTCGATCGGGCCGTGTCGTTTGATGTCGTTTCGTATTCGCGGACGAGAATTGAAATTCACTCTGATAGAACCCGGCTTACAGTCCGCCCTCGACCCACTGACACAAGCGCGACGCCTCAGGACGTCCAAAACGGCGGCGGCAGGCCAGCGCCTTGACGAGGTACTGGCTTAGCAGGCCATATGAACGGCTTTCGCCAGTTCCTCGGAAAGCCGCTCGGCGATGGCGATCGTGGGGATGTGTGTGAACGCCGATGGCACGCTCGGCATGATCGAGGCGTCGATCACGTACAGGCCCTCAGTGCCATGCACGCGGCCCAACGTATCGACGACGGCGCCGTCGTCAGGCGATGGTCCCATCCGGCACGTACCAAAGACGTGGGGTAGCGGGTATGCGTTCTCGCGCACGGTCCGCAATAGCTCGTCGTGGTTGCGGACCGGTCGGGGTAAAGCACCTTCGCAAAGGCGCCTCAGCTCTGGATGGGCCGCGACCTCGTACGCCCGCTCATAGCCTTCCGCGAGAAGCTCCAGGTCGGAAGACGCCGTCAGCAGGCTGAGGTCGATTACGGGAGGAGATTGGAAGTCGGAGGAGCTCAGTCGAACGGAGCCGCGCGACGCGGGCCTGAGAAGCAAGGTGTCGATCGTGTACGCCGCCGGATCGCCATAGGGATCTGCGGGCCAGCACATTAGGTTCGGAGCATCCTCCCGATGCTGATCGGAGCTGTGGAAGATCGCGACATAACGGAACGTCGGCGCGTTCTGCGCTTGGCCCCGATAGCCGCAGTCAACATCGACGGCGACGTCCGATCCGAGGTTACTTCCGACGCCGGCCAGGCCAACGATTTCCGCGATCCCAAGCGCGCCCAGGTGCTCCGCCGGCCCGACCCCGGACCGCATCAGGATCAAAGGACTTCCATACGTCCCGGCGGAGAGTACAACGCGATCGGCGCCGATGACCGTGCCGTCGGCAAGCTTGACTCCGGTAGCCCGTGAACCAGCGAACGTGACGGCGTCCACCGTTGCTTCTGACTGGACGCGGAGCGCTGAAGCCGCGTCGCGCGCCGGCAGGTAAGCCTGAGCCGTGGTGACACGCATGCCGTCCCGAGAGCTCATCGGCATGCGGCCGGAACCGACTATACCTGGCTGGTTCAGATCGTCGACCGCTGCGAAACCGGTCGCCTCGTATGCGCGCAGCGTCGCCTCGCCGACCGCGCTAGACGGCAGTTTCGGATAGCGGGTGATCGGGATCGGACCGTTGTTGCCGTGGAAGGGTCGCTCGCCGAACTCGAGGTCGTGCTCGAGCCGATTCAGCCACGGCAGCATGTCGTTGAACCCCCAACCCTCGTTGCCGAGCGTTTGCCAGTCATCGAAGCCTGCGACCGAACCGCGCAGCGCGTACCGAGTAACCCAGCCAGTGCCGCCGACGAGCTTGTGCCGGCGCAGCTTGTGGACTTTGCCCAACGCATCCGGCTCGGAGGCGTATCCCCAGTCGAAATCACGGGTGATGCGCCAGCCGTCGACCAACGATGGAGGCAGCTCGGGCCGCGGGTCGTGACCAGCCTCCAGCAACAGGATGCGGCCGCCCGCCTCGGCCAGCCGACCGGCCACGACGCAGCCTGCGGCGCCGGCGCCGACTATGACCAAGTCGAAGTGCTCTGGTTTCGGCATGTCGAGATTCTCCACCTGATTGACTGGCGCGGACGAATGCCCTTGGAGGTTATAGAGGCCGGTCGACGCGGCGTGATTTCAACCCATCTCTACTGCGACAATTAATACGCTGCACCGCCGGGGATTCTCTAGTCGGCCGCCAGGGTGATCGGCAGGCCGCGGCGATCACCCGGCTTTTTCATGAATACCCCGCCACGATCGAGTTGGTGCTGTCGCGGACCGTTCACGCGATCTTGCGGGGAGACATGGACGCTGCCAGGGCGGTGTAGGCCCAACCTAGACTGGCGCTGTGCCGGTTTCCAAACGAGCCGCCACGGGCAAGCTCCCTGCAGAATCCACGAGCTTCGTCGGCCGGCGGCGATTGCTGGCCGAGGTGAAGGCCGCATTCACCGGCACACGCCTTGTGACTCTGGTGGGGCCGGGCGGCGTCGGTAAGACGCGCCTCGCACTACGCGCCGCCGCGGATCTCGGCAGGACCGTTCGCGACGGCGTCTGGTTCATCGACCTCGCCGGTCTAGAGGATCCGCATCTGGTTCCAAAGACGCTGATCAGCAGCCTAGGCTTGGCGGACAAATCCGGAGAGTGGCCGACCTCGCTTCTGGTCACCCACCTCGCCTCTCGCGAAACGCTGCTTGTTCTGGACAACTGCGAGCACCTTCTGGACGCCATCGCCGTCCTCGCCGACGTGGTCCTGAAGGAAGCCGCAGGAGCTCGCCTTCTCGCCACCAGCCGCCAGGCGCTAGGCATCTCCGGCGAACGCGTGCTACAGGTGGCGCCGCTGACGCTGCCCGAAGAAGGTTCCAGCTCTGCGCACTCAGAAGCGGTTGCACTTTTCTTGGCGCGGTCAGCCGACGCTGGCGTTCAGCTCGACGACACCGACGTCACTCGCGCCCTCGTTTTCGAGCTGTGTCGCCGCCTTGACGGCATGCCGCTTGCTCTCGAACTGGCCGCCGTCAGATTGCGCACGATCGGGCTCGAGGATCTGATCGAAAGATTGACCGACCGATTCGGGTTGCTAACGAGCGGCAGCCGTGCCGCGCTTCCGAGGCAGCAGACCCTGAGGGCCACTATTGACTGGAGCCACGATTTGTTGAGCAGCCAGGAGAAGGCCGCTTTGCGCCGGCTTGCCGTCTTCCCTTCCGTCTTTGGGCTCGATGCAGCTGAAGCGGTCGTCGCTGGAACGACCATCGATCGTTCACACGTGCTCGAACTCTTGTCCAGCCTGGTTGAGAAGTCGTTTGTGAGTCGCCTGCCAATCGCCGCGATCGCCCGCTACCGCCAACACGAAACCATGCGCGAGTACGGGCTGCTCAAGCTGCGCGACGCCAAGGAGGAGGCAGCTGCGGTCAACGCCTTCATCCGGTTCTACGCCACCATGTGTGGCGTCGCGGAGGCGGCCGCGCCGTCAGTCCATGTCGTCGAGTGGCTGAAGCGCATGGACGGCGAGGCCGACAATGTCCGGGCAGCCCTCCGCCACTGCCTCAACGGTCCTGACCATGCCCTCGGCATGTCCATGGTCGGCTCGCTTCTCTGGTACTGGACCGCACGCGCTACGAGCGAAGGCGCCTACTGGTTGGATCTGTTCCTCGAGCGCAGAGAAGCCGACGCCTCCGCACTGGCTCGTGCTCTCTACGCTCGCGGATTCATGGCAATGACGCAGGGAGATGCATCGGCTGCCCGGCCGGCACTCGATGAGGCTGAGGTGAATGCTCGCGCGGCAGGCGATCTGTCTCTGGTCGCCCGGATTCTGGCCGTGTCTGCGGGCGTCAGCGTCATGGTCGGCGACCTCGAAGGGGCTCAGTCCCAGCTCCGCGATGCCAAGACGCTGGCAGGCGGCCTTGACGACGCGGGTGCCGATGCCATGCTCGCTCTGACCGAGGGTTTCGTCGCTCTCCTCGACACGGATTTGAAGACGGTGGCCCGCGTCTACTCCGAGTGGGCCCCCCGTGCCCGGGATCGAGGCGACATCCAAACCCTCAGCTATCTGGTTTCTTCCTACGGATTCGCGCTCCTTCAGAGCGGCAAGCCGGACAAGGCCCAGCCCTTGTTCGAGGAATCGCTGGGTATCGAGCGGCGCCTCGAGAACCGAGACATGATCGTGTATCAGTTGGACGCGTTGGCCTGCCAGGCGGCAATGGTCGGCCGGCCTCAGCGGGCCGCAAGGCTGCTGGGCGCTGCGGAGAGCCTGCAGGCTGAGACGGGCATTCGGCTGATGCGACATCTGGAAGTTCTACTTGCTCGGGCGCGGGAGACCATTTCCGCATCCCTTGGATCGGCGGCACTCGAGGCCGAGACGCAAGCTGGCAGGCGGATGGCGAGGGACGAGGCGATCGCCTACGCACTCGACGAGAAGAAGCCTGAGCGACTCGCACGTCCCGAGAAAAGGACGAGCGCGATGACCTTGAGCAAGCGCGAGGTCGAGATCGCCGAGCTCGTCGCCCAGGGCCTCAGCAACAAAGAAATCGCCGCCCGTGTCTTCCTGTCCGAGCGGACAATCGAGACCCACGTCTCCAACATCCTCGACAAGCTTGGAGTCAATTCCCGAGTCGAGATCTCAAGCTGGGTGGCACACGAACTGACGCCTAACTAGACGTCCACGACCTCGAGGACTCGCGCCGAAGGGAGCAATGCGATCTCAAACAGGCGCAAGACATCCTCGCGGCCGGCCGCCGCAACGACGCATGAAAGGCGACCGTCAGCCATTACGTGGACCGCGCTCAAGATCTTCAGGCCAGGGCT
>DASVEP010000259.1:0-22642 GCA_036380475.1 Candidatus Dormiibacterota bacterium | reverse complement strand
AGTTAGTCCTCCGGCGACATCGTCCACACCCTGTCTACGCATCCAGTAGGGGAAACCTAACGGCGGCGCGAGACGTCCCCGGGTGCGGAACGCATAGCTGTTCTGGCATGGAGTCCTCGGCCATGCAGCAGCCCCTCTCGTGCGCGGGAGCGTGACAAATCACCCGAAGTAGCTGTGACACATCAACCGAAGGTGTGTGACGCATCAGCCGAAGGCCTGTTCGGACCAGTCAGCCGAACTTGCACAAACATGGTGGTGCTCGCGCAGGGAGTCGAACCCTGAACCTTGGGATTAAGAGTCCCCTGCTCTGCCAGTTGAGCTACGCGAGCGTGACAGCGGCCGACAGTCGATTCTAAGGTTCCACGGGAGTTAACACGCTGGGTTCCCCCCGCTGCTCCATGCCTCTAGCGTGCTTCGCATGCCCGTGCGAGCGCCACTGGACGTCGACCTCGAAGACAAGCTTCTTTACGGCCTGACGCCGACCCGCCTCGCGTATGTGGTGCTGTCGATACTCGCCGGCTTCGCACTTTGGTCGTCGCAATTGTCACCGCAAGCTGCGCGCGCGGCCTCTTGCCTGCTGATGGTTGGTGTGGGTGCGGCGATGGCGTGGGGTCGCTGGAGGGGCAGACCGGCTGACTCATGGCTGCTTGACATGGCGACTTTCGTTTTGCGCCGCCACCGCATCGTATGGAGGGCGCGATGGGGGCCGCCGTTCCTTCGCCTTCCATCAATACGCCCGCAGGCGGCACCATCAGGCACCTGACCATCGGTCCCGTGCAGGTGATTGCGCGCGGCCCATCAGTCTTGTGGCGTGGCACCTCCGACATCATCAAGATGAGCACGCGTCCCCTTGGCTTTGATGGCGCTTCCGAAGCCGATCGATCTCGATGGCTCAACGGGTTCCGGCGTCTGCTCGACGGTCTAGACGCGCCGCTGCAGGTGCTTATCGAAACCGAGACCGGCCCTGGCCTGGATCCAGCCGCTACTCTTCCGAGGCCCTCTGACTTCGACGAGATGCGTGCCGGCGACCTCTGCTTCGTGGATCAGATAAACGAATCGCCTGCAGCACATCGCCGGCTGACATCGCTGGTCACCGCGCAAGCCGGCGCAGTGCGGCTCCAGAGCGCCTTGCGCGAGATGGGAGTCGAGTTTGCAGCGTCGACTCCGAAAGACCTACCGGCGTTCGGAGAAGAACGCCCGAATCACCTGACGATCCCCGAGGGCTGGAGCCGCTCCTGGTATATCGAGCGAATGCCCGGCACGGAGCTCGAGCCCGGCTGGCTGTTTCGTCTCATCCCGTCAGGCCTGAAGACTCGACTCACGTGGCACGCGGATCCGCTGCCGGCCGCGTGGATTGTCGAATACCTGCAGCGCCAGCTGACCAACATGCGCGCATCGCGGTTGCACGAGCTGAGCGCAGGCACAAGCGACCCGATGCTCGCGGGCGCGTTGCCCAATACCGAAGACCTGCAGAGGCGCCTGGCGTTGAGCCAAGAGAAGGCATTCCATGTTTCGGTCTACATCACACTGGTTTCGACGACCAAACAGGGACTCGAGGAGGGTTCCGAAAAGATCCGGTCCGCGGCTCGAGCGATTCTTTGCGACCTGCAGTCGTGCACGTTCCGAATGCTTGATGGTCACGTGTCGACATTGCCCGCCGGCGTTGATCGGCTCGGCCGGAAGCGCGTCCTCGACACGAGCGCTCTTGTCACCCTTTTCCCGTGGTCCGGAGCTGAGATTCAGCAGACAGGCGGTCTGGTCGTGGGCCGAAACTGCGCCAGCGGAGCGGCCGTACTCGTCGATCCGTTCGATCAGCAGCGATATGCCAATGCCAACATCGGGGTCTTCGGCTACTCGGGGGCCGGCAAGACCTACTTGATGTCGGCGCTTCTCATGGGATCACTCGGCCTCGGGACGCAGGTGTACGTGATCGATCCGGAGCACGAGTACGGCAGCCTGGCCGAGCAGCTCGGGGGCATCAACGTACAGCTAGCTCTTGGGTCGGGCCATTCGCTCAATGTGCTGGACCTGCGTCCGTCCGATCGCCGCGACGAGTCATGGCTTGGAGCCGCAACCGCGGACGCGGTTGATCTGTGCGCGGCCATCTGCGGCGGCCTTGACGAGTCCGAACGATCCGTGGTCGAGGCGTCCGTTCGCGACGCTTACGGTCGGGCCGACCAGCCGCTGCTTCGGGACGTCGCCTCTCTGCTTCCGCAGACTTCTCGAGTGGCCGCCATCCTTCGGCGCTGGGTGTACGGGAGCCTCGGTCAAATGTTCAGCGCGCCAACCAACATCGACCTCGAAGCTCCCATCGTTGTATTCGGCATGCGGGAGCTGCGTGAGGAGATGGTTGCTCCGGTCCATTTTCTCCTCGCTGAAGCGCTATGGACGCGGATCAAACGCAAGGATCGACGCCGCATGCTCGTGGTCGACGAGCTCGGCCTGCTGTTCGAGGACCCAACCATTCGCAGGTTCGTCGTCAGCCTCGCGCGCAGGATTCGCAAGTACGACGGGTCCCTGGTCTTCGCGACGCAGAACCCTGGTGACCTCTTGAGCTCGGAGCACGGAGCGGTTGTGGCCACGAACCCGGCTCTCCTTTTCCTTGGAGCGCAACGACCCGGCGAGGCCGCCAAGCTGGAGAGCGCGTTTCATCTCAGCCCCCCGCACCGGGCGTTCCTCGAAGGCGCGCGACGCGGTGACTTCTTGCTGTCGGCGGGGCCGGATCGGCTCACCGTGCACGTTCAGGCGCCACCCTGGCAGGAGGACGCGATGCGGCTGGCGCGGGCGGCGGCGCGACCGCCGCCGATTACCGGTAGGCTAATTTGGATGCGCCGGGTTCTTCATTACCGCCTGTACGGCCTTCCAGAGCAGCGTCTCGAGCGTGTCCACGCCCAGTTCGACGCCCTTGCAGCCGCTCGCACATGGCGCTGCGAGCCACCATGGATCGCCAGCTCGCGCTCACGTGGCCTGTTCGAGATGGAGTACTTCAGGCACCTCAAGATTGATGACGTCGCGAACACGAGCGCGGCCGGGTTCGTGAAAATGGCCGGCGACGAAACCGACGCCCTGATCATCGCCATCTTCATGCGCGACCTCAGCGCCGAGTACGGGATCAAGACAACCTTGAAGGATGAGGATCATCCGCTTGCAAAGCTGCGCCGTCTTGAGTTCGACCATGGCCGTCTGCCGAGTGGCCAGTCGCTGGAGGAGATCCTGGCGAAACGGCCGGTGATAAAGAAAGTCCAGGGCGAGCGCATCCTCTTCTACCCACCAACCTTTCGCCTTCACTCACAGAGTCCGCCGAGTCCAGAGTGGGCCTATGCGCTGTTCGGCATTCGTGCCTACGCGCCGACCCTCCTCGAGGCTGAACAAGAAGCGCTCAAGATCCTGAGAGGCTTCGGCCATCTTGCCGGCTGAGGGCGCCGTCGCCCGCGAAGGATCGATCAAGTCGGCGGACGGAACCGAGATCTTCTACCGTGCCTGGCCCAAGGCCGGCGCGGTGGCGTCGCTCGCGGTTGTGCACGGTCTTGGAGACCATGGGCGTCGATACGAACGATTTGCTCTAGGAATGTCCAGGCATGGCTTCGCGACATTTGCCGTCGATCTGCGTGGGCATGGCAAGAGCGCGGGGCCGCGGGGGCATGTCGATTCGTGGAGCAAATGGACCGAGGATGTGGCCGCGTTCGTCGCGCAAGTCGAGTCGGTCGCCGGCGGTGAAGTGATTCCGGTCGGGCATTCTTTCGGCGGTGCGGCTCTGCTGAGCACCGTTCTCGCGGACAAGCTGCCAAGCACCAAGCGGTTCATCGTGTCGAGCCCCGCGCTCCGCTTGAAGGTGCCGGTGCCGGCATGGAAGCTCGCGCTCGGCAAAGCGACGTCGAAGGTCGTGCCCAGGCTGACCCTCGACAACGAAGTCGATCCAAAGATGCTCTCGCGGCTGCCCGAGGTGGTGGAGGCTTATCGCACCGACCCGCTGGTGCACAACAAGATCTCGAGTCGCATGTACGCAGAATGGGTAGCCGCTTGCCGGCGCATCTTCGAGCACGCGAGCGAGATCAAGCTGCCTTTCTTGATTTTGGCTGGAACGGACGATCGCCTCATCGACCCTCAGGGCAGCAGCGAGCTGCACCGCCTGACCGCTTCGGTCAGCGAGCTAAGGCTCCTCGAGGGCCGATACCATGAGCCCTTCAACGACCTGGACAACGAGGAGGTTTTCGCCATGATCGCGGCCTGGTTGTCGAAGACATGATCGAGGCGATTGCCGTGCTGCCACTGGCGTCGAGCCTCAATCTCCAGCCAGGTTCCTGGCTGGCGTGGATCATCGTCGGTTTGATCGCGGGAGCGATCGCGGCTCGAGTGGTGGCTGGTCGCGGTTTCGGCTGCATCGCAGACATAGTGGTCGGCGTCGCCGGCGCGATCATCGGCGGTTTTCTTCTTGGGCTTCTCAACATCGGCGGAACGGTCGGGTTCTGGGGCAGCATCGTCGTTGCGTTCATCGGCGCCGCAGTCCTCTTGGCGGCCCTGAAGGCGCTATCGGGCGGCCGCCTATGACCCCTAGGTTGGAGCCGCCGCGGAGCTGACGCGTTCGACCTCCGCCGCCACCTCCGCTGGCGCGAAGAGGGGAATGTCGTGCGGTGTATCGAACCAACGGACTTCGACGCTCGGCGCAATCGTCGCCAGGTGCTCGACGCCGTGCTCCTTCCAGCTCGAGATCCTGGCCGGACCCTCATGCGCCAGCAAAGCGACGGCTGGGACGTCGAGGTGTGGCCAGAGCATGTCCGGCTGGGAGTCGTAAAGACCACGCAGGAGCTCCAGCCGCACGGGAGCTGTGAGGGTAAGAACCAGACCCGAGGCGTCCTCGATCACACGCGCTTTCACGAACGGCTCGAGATCGTCGTTCCACGCGCCCGCGAAGTCGCGTTTCGACTCTGCAATGGCCCCCGCAAAGTTCGCGAACCGCGGCAGCGGCGGCTGCATGAATTTCTGCGCGTCTTCCCAGCTGAACATGTTCGCCGCGCTCTGTACGGGCCCGTCGATGAAGACGAGCGCCGAGGCGTGAGCCGGGCGTGTGCCCACCAGCTCGAGCGCGACAGTCGCCCCCCAGGAATGTCCGACCACGATCGGACGGCCTAAATCCAACTGCTCGATCGTGAAAGCGGCATCCTCTAGAAGCTCTTCCATGGCGTACCCCGCGGCATCTCGCGGGGCGTGCGGCGGCCGTCCGGTCAATCCATGACCGCGTTGGTCGAGGGCTACGACGCGCCGGGCGTCCAGATGCCCAGCGAGGCGATCCCAGTAACGCGCATTGGAGCTCAGGCCATGAAGCAAAAACAACGGCGGGTCGCGGTGCGTGCCGGCGTCAGCTTTCCACTCGACGTAGTGGAGGCTGACGCCATCTCGCTCGAGCCATCCGTCGACCGGTTCCCGCACCCCGGATCAGCCTAGCCCGCGGCGGCTGCCACTTTCTGTTCCTGGGCCGGCTCACCCTGCGCCGCCGCCGGCCGCTGCCGCCGCCTGATGAGCAAAGTGGTCAGCGCGGTGAACGCAAGGAATGCGATCGGCACGAACAGGGTCGACTTCATCGCATCGATGAAAGCGCTGACGAAGACATCGTGCGCGAGCACGGTGATCTCATGCGCGACCGCAGGTGGAAGTCCGGATGGCAGCTTGGCTCCGTTCTGCCCGGTGCCGATCTCAAAACCATTGGTTGAAACCGAGCTGAACGCGGCGATGAACTGAGCACGGAAGTTCGCCGGAAGCGCGGTTGCATGCGCCACGGCCTGGGTGTGCAGGGTCGTCGCCAGCTGGTTTTGGAGGATGGCACCCACGACAGCGCTGCCGATGGCCGCTCCCAGTTGGCGTGTCGTGTTGAGGATCCCAGAGGCCGCGCCCGACATCTGCGGTGAGATGTTCCGCATGGCGATAGTGGTCATCGGCGCAAACGTCATACCCATTCCGGCTCCGGCCACGATCGCCGGGCCAAGAAAGTTGATCCAGGTGGAATCTGGGCCCGCCACAAAAGTCAGCCAGCCGAAGCCGACAGTGAACAGGGAGATCCCCGTGGTGAGGATCCACTTGCCACCGACCTTGTCGGCCAACCGCCCTGCGAACGGCGCGGTGAACATCGAAGTCAACGACATCGGTGCCAGCGTCAAGCCTGCCGTCAGCGCCGAGAAGCCACGCACGGACTGCAGGTAGATGACGATCGGCAGAAATAGACTGAGCATGCCGAAGCTGATGGCGGCTGCAACCCAGTTGGCGACCGCGAAGTTCCTGTCCTTGAAGAGCGCAAGGGGCACTAGCGGCTCGGCCTGGTACCGCTCCCAAACCAAGAACACGGCGATGATTGCTGCTCCGCCGATGATCACCTCAGGGATCGTTATCCCGTACGAGCCGATCTCACCCCAGTTATAGCGCTGGCCCTCGATCAGGCCAAAGACGATCGCGAACAGACCGGCTGTCGCCAGGACGACGCCGAGCACGTCCCATCCGTGGCTGCGGCCCGGGCGGATGTCGGGGATGATCGCGAACGTGGCGATCAGGGCCGCGATCCCGATCGGGACGTTGACGAAGAAGATCCAGCGCCAGTCGATATACGTGATGATCGCCCCACCGGCGGTGGGCCCAGTGATCGTGGCGAGTCCAGCGACGCCTCCCCAGATTCCGAAGGCCGCTCCGCGGCGCTCTGGGGGAAACAGAGTCGTGATGATCGCAAGCGTCTGCGGCGTCAGGATCGCGCCGCCGATGCCCTGGAGGATGCGAGCCGCAATCAGCTCGTTGGCGTTTTGCGAAAAGCCGCACAGCGCGGAGGCGACCGTGAATATGAAGAGACCGATCGCAAAAAGATTGCGCTGCCCGTAGAGGTCGCCTAGCCTGCCGGCGGTGATCAGCAGCACTGCATAAGTAAGGATGTAGGCGTTGAGCACCCACAGGATTTGATCGAGCGTCGTGTTGAGGCCGGCGCTCATGGCCGGGATCGCCACGTTGACGATGGTGGTGTCGAGCAGGATCATGAAAAATCCTGAGGTGAGCACCACCAGGACCAACCAGGGATTAACTCGCTTGTCCGCCATGACTCCTCCTTAACTTCTCGTGGTCGGCATCGATTCCCACCTTCCACGCCAGCTTTCCTTCGACGATTTCCTTTTCCAGCCTGCGAACCCATTTGCGCTCAGCGTCCAGCATCGCGATCTTGTGCTCGATCTCGATAAGGGCAAGGCGCGTGAGCCCTTGCGCGTAAAGCTCTGACAGCACGTGCTCTAACTTGGTGACTATCGAATCGAGCAGGTCCGCCCGTTCGGCGAGGTGACTCGCGGCGGTGGCGGATTCGAGATGGTGCATGAACATCAGGCCGGCCGCGAACTGCGGGTACTCGCGTATTGGTTTGCGCAGTAGCTCACCCAGGGCACGGCCCAGGACCTCTCGTCCTAAGGCGGTCAGCTTGTAGATCGTCCGCTCGGGTCGGCGCCCTTCTTTCTCGCGCTCGCCGGAGACGATCCACCCTTTTCGCTCGAGCACATCGACGGTGTGATAGAGGGTTCCGAAGTTCAGCCGGATGAACTCGTCGTGGTGACGGGCGCGCATGGTCGACGACATCTCATATGGATGCATAGGTCGCTCGTCGAGCAGCTCGAGGATCGAGAGTGCGAGGGGAGAGGAGATCTCGGCTTCAAGTTCGGTCATATATTTCGTTTGGAGTATATGGAGTCGGATATACGGCGTCAAGTACCCGGTCCCAGTTGACGAGCCTTAACAGGCAGGGTTGGCAGCGGTCGAGGCGCTCAACTAGCCTGGCGGCAAGGTGCGTCGGCTCGGGGGAGGGGAGCCAGATCGGAAGGGAGGGCCCGCTAAAGGTATGCCCGCTTTGCGGGGCGCAACCGCCATCGGTCCAAGGGGGTAGTTACCGTAGATGCATGCGCAGGCAGCCGCCGAAGCGCTCCCGGTGACCGGGACCCCGGACGCGCGTGCACTCGCTGCCGGCCAGCTGATCCGCCAGGCGACTGGCGGCGACCTCGCCGCCTTCGAAGAGGTGGTCCGCCGCATGCAGCGACGCGTCTACGGCTTCGCCTACCAGCACCTTCGCGACCTCGACGAGGCCCACGACCTCACGCAGGAGATCTTCGTCAAGCTCTATCGCAACCTCGCCCGCTACGACGCCGATCGCCCGTTCGAACCGTGGTTCTGGAAGCTGGCGGCCAACACCACGATCAATTACCGGCGCAAGCGCGTGCCTATGCCCACCGACCAATCCGCCGACCACCCACTCAGCGGCGATGACGCAGCGCGATCAGCCCACGACCCGGTTCTCGTCGACGCGCTGGCCCAGCTCGACCCTGCCTACCGCCTGCCCATCCTCCTCCACTACTATGCTGACCTCCCGCTGGCGCAAGTTGCCCAGAGCCTGAACCTCTCCGTGCCGGCGACCAAGTCTCGCCTCCACCGCGCGCGGGCGTTGCTTCGAAACTCATTGGCCGAAGCCGAAGAAGCCGGTCCCAAGTGACAACTCTCACGTGCGCGCGCGCGCGCGTTCTATTGGAGGGATACGTCGACGGCGACCTGGCGCTCACCGACCCCGACACCGCGAAAGCTGTGCGAGACCATCTCACGACGTGCGCCGACTGTCGGCGCCAGCACGAGCAGGCGGTGTCGCTCCCCTTCCGGATGAAGGCCTTGCGGTCGCCGGCGCCGCCCGAATCCTTGGTCGCCGGCGTAATGAGCTCCATCGCGCCGACGCCTCAGGGCTTACGACGTGCCTGGGGCCTTTTGGTCCCTGAAGCCCTCCTGGGGGCGTTCATCCTGTGGTACCTGTCGGGCGTCGATGGCCTCACCGCTCTCGCCTCGGGCGCTTGGAGCGACCTGCAGGGACTCGCGGTGTGGGGCTCAGGCAGCGCGCCACTTCCAAACATTCCAGCTGTCGACCTGCTTTTGCTCGCTGCTTTCATCGCTCTGACCAGTCTCGCGGCGTACCACCTTTCAGTTCTCGCGAGGCTCGACCAACCCGCGCCGCCTCACATCCGCGAGCACCGCCGAGCGTGAGCGACCAGGACGAGGGTGAAGGCGCGTCGACAGGTGACGCGCCCCAAAGCCCTGCTCAACCGGACCCGCCGCCTCCCGCACGACGTTGGGGTTGGCCGCTGCTGGTGGGCGGACTCGCTGCTGTAGGTGTGCTGCTGGCAGTCGCCGACACCGCGCTGTACGGACCAGCGCTTGATCCCTATGCCACGTTTCTGATCGGGCCCGCTGGAGGCATTGGCATCTCGCGGCCGACCCCGCATCCAACAGACAGATTCGTGCGCACGAAAATGCCAGACCGCGTCGTATTCGCACCGCCGCTGGGAAAGCTGGGGCAGTTCAGCCCCGTGCAAGCATTGCGCGCCTTCTTGAGCAACGGGGCCGGCCTCGTGCTGGTTGCGCTCGCGGTCTTGGTGCTGTTTCCCAACCGTGTGCGGATCGCCGTCGAACGCCTCGAAAGTCGCCATGGGCCTGAGATCGCACTGGCGGCGGGTGTCGCCACGTTCGCCCTGGCCCTCGGAGCTGCCGCGCTGCTGCGGTTCACGCTTTTCTTCATTGCGGTCATCCCCGCCCTGCTGATCGTTGCGCTTGGGGCGGCGCTCTTCGGGATCGCCTGCCTTGGCCTCGCCGCCGGCCGTTTCCTGCAGCGCCGCATGCGCCTTGGCCCCGCACACCCCCTGCTCGCAGCTCTCGCCGGGGCCCTGCTCGTGTTCGACCTCGCGGTCATCCCTTATGCCGGTGCGATTGCGCTCGCCCTGGTCGCAATGGCCGGCCTTGGGCTGGCGGTTGTCACGCGCTTTGGATCCGAGTCCGGATGGTCGTTTCGGGATCTCGACTGGTGATGCAAAAGGAATGGAGGTGAGAGTCGCTTGTTGAAGAACACGAGATTGGTGGTTGCCGCCCTCGCGGCGATCGCTTTGGTGCTCGGAGGCCTGATCTATCGCGATGTTTTCGTCGGCACGAAGAACAGCGCCACCACTCTCAACCTCTACACCGTCGCGAGGCGCACAGTCACGTCAAGCGTCACAGGCACCGGCAACCTCGTGCCCGTGCAGCAGGCGAACGTCAGCTTCAAGGTCAGCGGGACCCTGACGGAGATTGACGTCCGCGTTGGCGATCACGTCACCGCGGGACAACTGCTCGCGCGAGTCGATCCGACGCAGCAGCGGAACACCCTGGCCGGCGCGCAGGCCAACCTGGCCATCGCCCAGGCGAACTTGCAGTCAGCTGAGACGCCGTTGACGCAGGCGCAGATCACGCAGCTTCACGACAACCTTGCCACCGCGCAGCAGCAATACAACGACACCGTGGCGCAGGTGAACCTCACCAACACGCAGGATGCGAGCCAGGTCACCGCCGACCAGGCTCAGTTGAGCGCCGACCAACAGGCGCTCAGCTTCAACGCCGCGTTTCAGGCCGCCAAGCAGAGCCTGGCAACCGATCAGGCCGCGCTTCAGACCGCCATCGATCTGTTCAACACGGACGGGTGCAAGAGCCAGACCTATCCGTACACGGGCGTATGTATCACCGACTTCGCGACAGTCTCGACCGACCAGAGCAAGGTCAACGCAGACCAGCTGGCGGTGAACGGGTTCGCGACCCAGGTCAACGCCGACCAGACCAAGCTGAACCAGGACACGACCAAACAGCAGTCAGACAAGACCAGCGGCCAGCGGAGCATCAATCAGGCTGCGGCGTCGGTGACCAGCGCTCAGGACAACCTGAACACCCAGACGGAGAGCAAACCGAATCAAATTCTGTCTGCGCAGGCGCAGCTCGCAAGCGCACAGGCCGCGGTGCAGGCGGCCCAGCAAAGCCTCGACAACACCACGCTCGTCGCGCCCATGGATGGGATCGTAAACAGCATCAACGGCGTCGTCGGCGAGAGCGCCATCACCGGTTCGGGTACGACGCCCGAGGCTCCAGGATCGCAGGCCCCGCTCCCGACAACCGGCACATCGAGTGCATTCATGGTCATCGGCAACGTCAGCGCCATGGAAGTCGTGATCCCGTTCGCCGAATCGGATGCTTCCAAGCTCGCGTTCAACCAGGACACGCAGGTCACGTTTGACGCGGTTCCGAACCTGACGATCAGTGGGCATGTCGTCGCCGTGGCGAGCGCCGCGACCGTTCAGAGCGGAGTCGTCAACTACTACGCGACCGTCGCCTTGAATCAAACCAACCAGGCCCTAAAGCAAGGGATGACGACCAACGCCACCGTGACCGTAAGCAAGGCAACGAATGCAATCGTCGTTCCCAACCTCGCCATCACCAGGCTCGGCGGTCAGGCCTACGTCAACGTGCTGGTCAATGGCAAATCGGTGCAGACCATGATCGAGACGGGCGTTGCGGGCGACCAATACACCGAAGTGACCGGCGGCCTAAGCGAGGGTGCGCAGGTGGTCATCCCGACTCTGCGAGTGTCCAGCTCCAGTGGCGGTGGCGGCCTCCGCCAGGGTGGCGGCGGCGGGACGGTCCGCATCGGAGGGTGATCAAGCTCGAGTCGGTAAAGAAGACCTATCGGATGGGTAAGGTCGAGGTCGAGGCCCTCCGAGGAGTCGATCTTCTCGTCGAGAGCGGGGAGTTCGTTGCCATCATGGGCGCCAGCGGGTCGGGCAAGTCGACCCTCATGAACATCATCGGCTGCCTCGACGTACCGACCAGCGGACGCTACTTCCTCGACGGCACAGACGTCGCCGCGCTCGACGACGATCAGCTCGCGATCATCCGCAATCGCAAGATCGGTTTCGTCTTTCAGAGCTTCAACCTCATCCCGAGGACGACCGCGCTCCACAACGTCGAGATGCCTTTGATCTATGCCGGGGCTAGCAACCGCCGCCCACGAGCGCTAGAAGCCCTCGAGGCGGTGGGGTTGAGCAACCGTGCCGACCACCAGCCGACCGAGCTCTCCGGCGGCCAGCAGCAGCGCGCCGCGATCGCGCGTGCGCTGGTCACCAACCCGGCGATCCTGCTCGCGGACGAGCCCACAGGCAACCTCGACTCCTCTTCGAGCGTCGAGATCATGAAGCTGCTCATTCAGCTCAACCAGGAGCAGGCACGCACGATCGTCCTGATCACTCACGAGCGCGACATTGCCGCTTTCGCCAAGCGGACCGTCGAGCTTCGCGACGGCCTCATCTTGAGCGACGAGCGCCGCGCGGCATGAACATCTTCGAAGCCCTGAGGGTCGCGTTCGCGGGCCTGCTCGCCAATCGGCTGCGCAGCTCGTTGACGATGCTTGGGATTCTCATCGGCGTCGCTGCGGTGATTCTGCTGGTCGCAGTCGGCAACGGCGCGGGCGTGCAGATCAACAACCAGATCCAGGCGCTTGGCGCCAACGTGATCTTCGTCTACCCATCAAACGCCAAGGGCGCCGGTGGCGTCTCGCAAGGTTTCGGCACCAGCCAGACATTGACGATGGCCGACGTCGACGCCATCAACAGTCACCAGCAGGATCCGGACGTCGTGGCCGCGATACCGATTGCGCAGAGCGGCGGCCAGATCACGTTCGCCAACCAGAACTATTTCGCGCCCACGACAGGCACCACGGTGGATTTTCCGCAGGTACGTGACTACCAGATCGCCGAGGGCTCTTTCTTCACGCAAGACGACGTCGCGGCACAGCATCGCGTCGTCGTCATCGGCCAGACCGTCGTGACCAACCTCTTCGGCACCACTGACCCGGTTGGCCAGACGATCAAGATCAATCGCCAGAGCTTTCGCGTCGTCGGTGTCTTCGCGGCTAAAGGCGGCACCGGTTTCGGCTCGCAGGACAACGTCGTCGTCGCGCCGATTTCGTCGGTCTGGGCGTACTTGAGCGGCGGTCGCGGCAAGAACGTCAGCCAGATCGTCGCCTCAGCCTCATCTGCGAACACGGTCACTCAAGCGGAGACGGAAATCACCGCCATCCTCCTGCAGCGTCATCAGATCTCCGACCCGGCGCAGGCTGACTTTCAGCTGCAGAGCCAGCAGGACATCCTTACCCAGGCCAACTCCATCGCCACTGCGCTGACCCTCGTGCTCGGGGCCATCGCGGGCATTTCGCTGGTCGTTGGTGGGATCGGAATCATGAACATCATGCTGGTCACCGTCACCGAGCGCACCCGCGAGATTGGGATTCGCAAAGCCATCGGCGCGAGGTGGCGCGACGTCCTTCTGCAGTTCCTTATCGAAGCGATGTTTCTCAGCGGCCTCGGGGGTGCGCTTGGCATCGCCCTAGGCGCTGCACTCGCATACGAAGCGCCGCACATCCCCGCGATCGCGAGCTCGAGCTTTCCCCCGCCGGTGGTCTCCATCCCGTCGGTGCTGCTCGCGTTCGGCGTTTCGGTCGGCATCGGACTCTTCTTCGGCATCTACCCCGCGAATCGCGCGGCTCGTTTGCACCCGATAGAAGCCTTGAGACACGAATAGAGGAGCGAAAAACTCATGAAGGCGTATGTGGTTGCTTTGGTGGTCGTGGTGGGCGTGCTTGGTGGCTTTTACGGCGGATACAAGGTCGGCCAGAACAACGTGAGCGCAAGCACGTCGACGACGGGCAACCGCGCGAGCGCGGGCGCGGGCTTTGGCTCGGGCGCCTTTACGGGCGGAAGAGGGATCGGCGCGGTCTGTCCTTCACCTGGCGCGACGCCGGCGGCCGGCACCGCAGGGGTGGCCCGCGGAACGATCACCAATCTCGGTGGGACGTCGATGGTCGTGACGAATACCAGCTGCGAAGTGAAGGTCACGTTCGGCCCCACCGTGACGATCCAGAAGCAGGCTCTGGGCACGACATCCGACTTGATGGACAACCAGACCGTGACCATCACCGGCACGCGCCAGGCTGACGGCTCGATACTCGCCCAGACGATTTCGATCGGCCCGGCGGGCGGCGGCATCCGCACAGGCACCGGTGGCGGAAGCACGGGCTCGGGTACCGCTGGCGGGGGCTAGCCGACCGGCGTGACCACCCGTCTCACCTGGGCGCTGGTGGCGCTGATCCTCGGTCTGGCCGGATGGCTGATGCTGGTCGATGGGGTGCTCGGCATCTCCGGTTATGTGGTCGTGGGCGTGGGGGTTGGAATCGGGTTTGCCGTGATAGGCAGCCTCGCCCACGATGCGCTGGCGGGTCCACGCGAGAAGCTTTGAGCTCTTAACAGGCAGGGTTGTCGCCCCAACTCCTCTCTATGTAGAGTCGACCCAGGTGTTGTTCGGCTCGGGGGAGGGAGCCAAATCGAAGGGAGGGCCCGCCAGGGGACCGTTTACTCGGTTACGCGGCCCCGAGCGGCTTTTCGTACCAGCCGACGTCCCAATAGCGGTCGAACTTGCGCCCCTGTTCGGTGAAGTGGGCGACCCGCTTGAACCCGAATCGCTCGTGGAGCGCGATCGAGGCTTGATTCGGAAGGGCGATTCCGGCATACGCCCTGTGCACATCCGCGCCCTGGAGCTGCTTGAACAGCTCGTCGTAGAGACGCGTCCCGATCCCTGCGCCCACCGCGTCCGGAGCGAGGTAGATGCTCGTCTCGACGGAGGTCTCGTACGCAGGCTTCGGCCGATACCGACTGCTGCACGCGTACCCGACCACCGAGGCATCGCCAACGGCAACCACGACCCGGTACCGGCCGGTGTTGTCGTAATGCGTAAACCACTCACGCCGAGCCTCGAGCGTCATCGGCTCGACGTCGAACGTGAAGTGGGTTTCGACCACGTATTTGTTGTAGATGTCGTTCAGCTGGGCGAGATCGGCCTCTGCAGCAGGTCGTATCGTGACCTTGCCGCTGCTCACCTGCATACGAAGCACCTCCAATTCATGGCCACAAGTCTATTCAGGCCCCACCGAGTGGCGCAGGGGCGGGGGCGCGAGAATTGGAAGGTATGGACCGGATCATGCTCGAGGGCATGTCGTTCATGGGTCGGCATGGCGTTCGCCCCGCCGAGCGAGAGCAACCCCAAGAGTTCAGGGTTGATATCGAGGTGGAGGCCGACCTCTCTCAACCAGGACGGACAGACAAGCTCGCTGACACCGTCGACTACACGCAGGTGCGTGCAATCGCAAAGAGCGCAATCGAAGGCGAATCGGTGAAGTTGCTCGAGACCCTGGCCGCGCGGATCGCCGATGGCGTCCTCACCCTGCCCAATGTCAGGTCCGTGGGCGTACGCGTTGCCAAGCGCCCGGCCAGCATGGCGCCCATCGACGCTGCCGCGGTGCACATTAATAGGACGCGCGCATGACGATCGCGTATTTCGACTGCTTCGCCGGCATCTCCGGAGACATGGCACTCGGAGCCCTCGTGGATGCAGGAGCGGACCGCTCGGTCCTCGATGCCACGGTCGAAGCGCTGCGCCTGGGCGACGAGGTCAGCATTGACGTCCGCCACGAGCAGCGCGGCCACGTAGGCGGCACTCGCGTCACCGTTCAGATCCAGGATCGGATTCATCGCACGTTGCCCGACCTGCAGCGAACGATCTCCGCGGCTGACATTCCCGACGACGTCAGGGCCCCCGCCCTCGCCGCGCTCACCCGGCTCGGTCGAGCCGAAGCGAAGCTCCACGGCCTTCCAGAAGCTCAGGTCCACCTTCACGAGCTGGGGGGAGCCGACACCCTGGTCGATCTGGTCGGAGCGTTCTGGCTGCTGCACAACCTGGGTGTCGGGCAGCTGTACGCATCGACCCTGCCGGCACCAAGCGGGCTCGCCGGCGATATGCCTTTGCCGGCTCCGGCGAGCCTCCGAGTCCTGGAGGGAACGGGGGCGACGTTTCATGCCACCGACGAAACGCGCGAGCTCGTCACGCCCACGGGAGCCGCAATTCTCGCCGCAGCAGCCAGGTTTATGCGCCCGACCATGTCCCTGCAATCGATCGGTTACGGAATCGGCGCACGGGAGGTCGCCGGCAACGCGCTTGCAGTCTGGATCGGCGAAGAAGTCCTGACCCAGGGCGATGTAACGCTCATCGAAACAAACATCGATGACATGGCCCCCAATCTGGTCGCCGCGCTGTGCGAGGACCTGATGGCGTTAGGGGCGCTCGATGTGAGCGTGATTCCTGCGGTGATGAAGAAGGGAAGGGCGGGTCACGTGGTCGCTGTAATGGCTGCTTCGGACATGGTGGCCATGCTCGCCGACCACATCCTCCGTCACAGCACGACTCTCGGAGTGAGGCTTACGAAGTCGGATCGCGTCATCGCGCAGCGCAGGACCATCGAGGTGCAGACAAAATTCGGCGTCGCGAGGGCTAAGGTGAAGGAGCTTGCCGGCAAGGCGGTCGACGTCGCGCCGGAATACGATGACTGCCGCCGGCTGGCTCGGGAATCCGGCCGGGATCTGGCGGCGGTCATGCGCGCCGTGACAGCTGCCGCCCGCCAGGAGCTAGGGCTGGACTAGTCTCTCGCCATCGGCAATTTCGCCCTCAGCCTTGCGCGGAAGCGGTGGTTCGCAGGCACCCGCGACAATTGACCGCGTGACAGCACGCGTCCTCGACGGCAAAGCAGTGGCCCAACAGATCCTCGATGACATTGCCACCAAGGTCGGCGCACGCGTCGCGATGGGAAAACCGCGGCCAAAGCTGGCGACGATCATCGTCGGCGACAATCCAGCGTCCGCGCTTTATGTGCGCAGCAAGCAGAAAAACGCCAGGCAAGTGGGAATTGATTCGGAAGACCACCGACTGCCCACCGAAACGTCGACCGAGCAGCTGGTCGAGCTGATCCGCACGCTGAATCGAGACGAATCGGTCAGCGGGATACTGGTGCAGCAGCCTCTTCCCACGCACATCGACCTGGTTCAGGTCGTCATCGCGGTTGACCCGGTCAAAGATGTGGATGGCTTTCATCCGTTCAATGCCGGCCTGGTTGCACTGGGCCTCAGTGGAGGGATCCAGCCTTGCACGCCGAGCGGAATCATCGAGCTCCTCGATCGAAGTGGGGTGCGAATCGACGGCGCAAATGCAGTGGTGGTTGGCCGCAGCAACATCGTCGGCAAGCCGACCGCACTGCTGCTGCTCAAGCGAAATGCAACCGTGACCGTTTGTCACACACGTACCAAGAATCTAGCGGGACACACCAAGAATGCGGACATCCTCGTCGCGGCGGCCGGCAAGCCGAACCTGATCACCAAGGAGATGGTCAAGCCCGGCGCCGCGGTGGTCGATGTGAGTGCGAATCGCGCCGAAGGGGTCCAGGTGGGTGACCTCGGCCCAGGGGTGGACGAGGTCGCAGGTTGGCTGACCCCGAATCCCGGCGGAGTCGGACCCATGACTCGCGCAATGCTGGTGCGCAATACGTATGAGGCCGAGGTTCGCCGGCGTCCCTAGGAGGTCTGCTTCATTCGTGACGTATTCCGAAGCCCTCGCATACATCTCCCGACTGGGTCGGTTCGGAATGAAGCTCGGCACCGAGCGCACGCGCGCGATCCTCGATCGGATGGGCAAAGCCGACCGCGACATGGTGGGTGCGCTCATCGCGGGGACAAACGGCAAGGGTTCCACCGGGGCGGGCCTCGCCTCGATCCTGGAAGCCGCTGGTCACAACGTCGGGTTCATGCCCAAGCCGCATCTTGTTTCCTACACCGAACGCATCCAGGTCAACGGGACGCCGATCAGCGAGCGCGAGTTCGTGCAAACGCTCGAGGATCTGAAGCCCACGCTGGAAGCGATTGCCGAGGAGATGGGCCACGCGACCGAGTTCGAGATGCTCACCGCGATGGCGATCGCTTACCTCGCACCGCATGTCGACCGACTGGTGTGTGAGGTCGGACTGGGTGGTCGCCTCGATGCCACCAACGCGCTCGACCTCGGCGTGGCCGTGATCACCAATGTTGACCTCGACCATCAGAAATACCTGGGCAACACCATCGAGCAGATCGCCAATGAGAAGGCCGCGATCATCAAGCAGGGCAATCGTGTGATCACAGGCTGCGAAGGGCAGGCGCTCGCGATCGTCGAACAGTACGCCCGCGACGCGGAAGCCACCCTGTGGCGGCTCGGGAACGAGATCCGCTTCGAATCCACTCCGATGGGGTGGGACGGTCATCTGGTCTCAGTCGCCGGGCCTGGCTTCGAGCATTCCGAGCTCCGGACGCCCCTGGTAGGGGATTACCAGCCGGCCAACGCCGCCCTGGCTGTCGCCACCGCGCATGTGCTCGACGATGTGACCGACGAAGCCGTTCACAAAGGATTGGCAAGGACAAGCTGGCCTGGGCGCCTGCAGACGATCTCGACCAGGCCACGCGTCGTCGTCGACGGCGGGCACAATCCGGCCGCGATGACGAAGTCAGGCGTTTCGCTTCGCCGATTGATTGGTTCCGAGCGGCTGGTGACGGTGTTTGCGATGTTGAGCGAGCGCGACCCGGCCCAGCTTCTGGCGGCGCTGCGCACTCTAGCTCCGGCCAACGCGATATTCACCGAGCCATCTAGCGCAGCTGGGCATGCCATCTCCGCGCACACGCTGGCAACGATGTTTAGAGGCAATGCCGAGGCGGTCACGCCGCCGGAGGCCGCCCTCGACCGGGCAAAGGAGCTCGCCGGCCCGGATGGCAACGTGCTCGTGTGCGGCTCGTTGTACCTCGTGGGGGAAATCCTGGCGCTGCGGCGCTGACGATCGGCCGGTTGTCAATTGCCGGTCAAAGGCGCCAACATGCAGCACGTGGATGATCAGCGGTTCTTGCGCAGCAACAACCGAATCCTCGGCGGCGTTTGCGCCGGACTCGCCGAAGGGTTCCACGTCGACGCGTTGTGGGTTCGAGCTGCCTTCCTGCTTCTTGTCTTTCTGCAGGGCGTCGGCGTTTTCATCTACGTGATCCTCTGGCTGGTCATGCCCGAGCGGTTGGAGGGTGGCGGCCAGCGGAGCGGATTCGATGCGATGACGGCCGACCTCAGGCGAATCTGGGGCGAGCTCCAGGGCCAGCTGAGCAGCTCGCCTCGAACGCCATCGACCTCAGCCGCGGGTGCGGCTTCATCACCGCAATCGCCTCCGGCCTCGCCTGAACCAGCGCAGGGCACTGCACAGGCCGCTCCTGGGCCCGGACCTCACGGGGCGTCGCGAAATCAGACCCTGGTGTTCGGCCTGATCCTTGTCATCGTCGGTCTCGGCATCCTGGGCAGCAATGTCGGGATCATCAATTGGGCTGTCGTGTGGCCGGCCGCCTTGATCACGCTGGGCGTGGTGATCCTGGTTCGCAATCTCGAAAGGAAACCTTGAACCTTCGCGTTCAGTTACGCCTGACGACCTTCTGAAGATCGACCTTCCAATCGCGGCGCGGCCCTCGGGCGAACGCGAAGCAGAGATACAAGCAACCGGCGATCATCGGCAGCAGCAGGACCGCGCCCAGCAGCGCCCACAAAGCGCTGGCCGTGATCGCGATGCCGCCCAGCAGCGTCGCCGCCACAAGAATGCCGATGCCGCCAATCACCAACTCGGCGGCGTTGTGCACCTGCTCGCCCACCTTGGTTGCAGTCGCCGCCGCCGGCGCACTGGATCGCGGGCTGCTCAACGCCGCCACCAGGCCATAGAGCAGAAGGCTTACTCCGGTGAGCGCCGCCAGGAGCGTGATTACCTCCGAGACCAGGCCCTCACGTGTGTTGGCGACATGACTTGCGGCGAAAAAGGCGACAGCCACGAGAACCACACCCGCCCCCAGCGCGAGCCAGCGCATTCCTACCTCGTGCCGGCGAGCAAGCCTGCTCGGAGCCGGCGCATGCCCTTCAGCCAGCGGTCGTAGTCCTGGGCCTTACGGTTGAAGTATTGGGCCACCTCGGGATGAGGGAGGATCAGGAAGTCCTCCGATCTGATCCCGTCCATGACCACAGCTGCCACCTGCTCGGGCTCGAGGGCGCCGGCGGTCAGAAAGTCAACGCCGAGATTCCTCTCCGCTGCAAGCATGTCTGTCTTCACTCCCTGCGGGCAGAGACACGAGACTCGGATGCCTTCGTCGCCGTGCGCGATGGACAGCCACTCGAAGAAAGAGAGCGCAGCGGCCTTGGTCACCCCATAGGGAGCAGAGAACACGTGATTGAGAAGTCCTGCCGCGGAGACCGTACCGACGAAGTAGCCCTCCTTTCGCTCGAGCATTGAAGGCAGGACATGGCGCGCCACGAACACGTGCGACATGAGGTTGACGTCCCAGATTCGCTGCCAGTCGGAGGTGGCCGCTTCTGGGCCTCCTGCGACGGCGATGCCGGCGTTCGAACAAAAGATGTCGATGTGGCCGTGTGCTTTGTGCACCTGGCTGACGAGGTCTGCAACATCGGCCTCCCTCGAGACGTCGCACGTTACCGCCATGCCACCGATCTCCTTTGCGACAGCAGCAGCGCCATCAGGGTTGACATCAACCACGACTACAGCCGCTGCACGCTCGGTCGCAAACCTGCGCGCCAGAGCCCGGCCGATGCCTCGGGCGGCGCCGGTGACGACGACAACTCGATCAGAAACTTCCATTCGGCACCGCCTGTTCGACTCTCCGCAGCTTGTCCATTGAGTCTTTCGAGTCTATCCCCGAGGCGGCCCGGGCGGTCGGGGTGTGATGCGCGGGAGACCCACAAAAAAATATTTGCGAAATTAGGGAGACCGGGTGCCTTCCGAGAGCATCGATAGCGCATAGAATCACTCCCCATGGTCGGTGGGGGCCTCGACTACAGCGCGCCCTTTCAGCGCGCAATCGAGCTGATTGGAAAGCGCTGGACCGGGGCGGTCGTCAAGGCCTTGCTTCCCGGACCTGCGCGCTTCAATCAGCTGCTCGCCGGCATCCCAGGAATCAGCGATCGAGTGCTCACTGAGAGACTGCGAGAGCTGGAGACCGAGGGCATCGTCGAGCGCCTGGTGGATCCGGGTCCCCCCGTGCGCGTCAGTTATCGACTGACATCACGAGGGCGCGCGCTCCAGCCGGTGCTAGCTGCCGTGGAGGAATGGGCGGACGGCTGGCTGGCCACCGCCGCGGCCGCAGTCGGCTGATAGACACACCTTTCGCGGGCCCTCCCTTCCCGTTTGGGCCCCTCCCCCAGCCCGACCTACCGACGCCTTCGACTCTATTTGGTCGCAGGCGAAATCGACAACCCTGGTTGTTAAGACCTGGTCGGCAGGTGATGAACGAGGGCAGTCCCAGTCGCCAGCACCCTGACTGATAGGCTTTACCGGATGCCGATTGGCGACTTTCTGCGGCGCCGGCCGGACGCTCTGACCTGCCAAGCCTGCGGCAACCCTCTTCCCCCGGGTGCGATCTTCTGTCCCTCGTGCGGAGTCAGGGTCGACGACCCGCAGGCCGAGCCGCTCCATATCGTCGACCGCACCACGGGCCTGTTCAACGATCGGTTCGTGCGTCCGGTGCTCGAGGACGAGCTCGCCCGAGCTCACCGGTACCAGCGCAACCTCGGTGTTCTCCTCATCGAGGCCAACGGAACCGGCACCGCCGATGAGGCCTTGAAGATGATGGCGGCCGCGCTGGCCGGCACCGTCCGCGATGTCGATACCCCTGGCGTGCTCGGCCGCACACCGCCGCAGCTCCTCGCCATCCTGCCGGACACCGACGTCGCCGGCACTGCGCACGCCGCCAATCGCGTCCTGTCTGCGGTCAACGAAGCGCTCAAAACGACGGGTGGTAACGCTGCCGTCGGTTTGGTGTGCGTACGTCCCGGCCAGCGCGTACGCGCCGGCGCCGTCATCGAGAGCGCGAGCCGCTCACTGCGCTCCGGGCGCCCCGAGATGATGGGCAAGCCCGCCTGACCCTCGACGTCTACCTCGTCCGCCATGGCGAGACAGAGTGGAGTCGCAGCGGTCAGCACACCGGGACCACCGACATCCCGCTCACAGCCATCGGCGAGGAGGAAGCCCGCGCGCTGCGCCCGCGACTGCAGCGCCTGAGCTTCGACGCTGTTTTCTCAAGCCCGCTTCAGCGCGCCGTCCACACCGCCCACATCGCCGGCTACCCGAATCCGCGGCTGACATCGCTGTTGCGCGAGGTCGACTACGGAGAGTACGAGGGAATCACAAGCAAGGAGATTCGCAGCCGCCAGCCCGGATGGGAGCTCTACAGCGATGGCTGTCCCGCCGGCGAGACGCCCGCACAGATATATGCGCGAGCCCTCGAGTTCATCCAACTGTGCGAGACGGTCAACGGCCGCGTGCTCGCGTTCTCCCACGGACACTTCCTTCGTGCGCTGGCTGTGGCCTGGCCGCGCCTCGACATCACCGCGGCCGCAGCTCTCGATCTCGACGTCGCGACCCTGAGCCGGCTGCGGGAGGATCCTGACCGCGGTCGACTCATAGCCATGTGGAACGCACCCTGATCGGACCTTAGGCTCTGCGGCGCAGGCTCCACGTGCGGCTGCGCACACCTGGGAGACCGGCGTACACAAGATAGGCCGAGGTCGCGACGTCAACTCGATAGGTGTGACGCTCGCCGGGGTTGATCAGCAGCATCTCGCCCGCCCCCACCTCTCCCTCGCTCGATCCATCAAAGAAGTGAAGCCGGCCGTCGGTGACGATCAACGCGACCGGGATCGCATTGCGGTGCTCAGGGACGTTCTGGCCCGGTTCCAGGCGCAGCCCGACCACTCGCATCGATCCGCAGTCGGCGATCTGCTCGAAGCCGATGGCCCGATGCAATCCGCCATCACCAGGCGACGACACGCTCGATATCATGCGACCGCGCGCCAGGCGTCAACATCG
>DASVEP010000258.1:0-9791 GCA_036380475.1 Candidatus Dormiibacterota bacterium | reverse complement strand
CCCGACTCCGTGATGAAGCCCTGGAACAGCGCCTCGTCGACGATCGTGCCCGGTGCCGGCTTGAGGTCGGCCAGGGTCTGGTTCGGATGGAGATTCAGGTAGACGGCCGAGTCGCCGAACTCGACGTCGAGGTCGAGAAGCCCAACCGGCCTGGTCGACTGCGCGGCCAGGAGGACGGCCATGTTGACCGCGAGGCAGGTGGTGCCGACGCCCCCTTTGGCGTGGGCAAACAGGATGATCTTGCCGCGGTTGGCCTTCGATGTACCACCTGCCGAACGCCGCAGCAGCGACTGGACCTTGGCCTCCAGGATCGCGAGCTCGAAGGGTTTGGGCAGGTAGTCATCGGCGCCGGCCGCATAGCCGGCAAGTGCGTGGCGCGCCTCGATCATGTCCGAGAACATCAAGATGGGAACGCCGGCGGTGCGGTGATCGCTGCGCAAGCGCGATGTCATCTCGATGCCGTTGAGCTCCGGCATCCGCACGTCTGTGATGACCATGTCCGGAACGCGCTCGTGGATGAGCTGAAGGGCTTCGATTCCGTCGCTGGCCTTGCGTACGGTATAGCCCCTCCGTTCGAGGAAGCTCCCGACCATCTTCTGGATCACGCGGTCGTCGTCGACGAGGACGATGTCGTCAGCCACTAGGAGATCTCCGCCGTGAGCTTGGAAGCGATGGCCCGCGCCAGATCACGTCGCGTGTATCCGCCCAGCCCCGACAGGTCTTCACCGCCATCGCCGCTCATCATGGCCAATCCCGCTGCTCCGAAAGCACGTCGCGCCTCGCGGGCATCGCCTGCGAGCTCCAGGGCTGCTCCCAGCTGGAAGTAGGCAATGGCGAGGCTCGGGTTGAGGTAAGTCGCCTGGCGGAAGGCACGGACCGCAGCTCGAATGTCGCCGTTGGATGTCGCCTGGTCGCCCTCCGCGAGCAGGCGCGGCACGTCAGACGACGTGCCCGATGCCTCCTGGTGCTTGGCGACGGCGGTGGAAGGCGGGGCCGGCTCGTTCAGCCGCCGGTAGCAGAGAGTGCCGGACACCCTGACCGGTTCGAAATACCGGCTGATCGGTCCCGGCGAATCCGAGTGGCCCAGGAAGAGGTGGCCACCCGGGGTCATGTTCCGTGCGATGCGTTCGATGCAGGCGTCCGACTCCTCTCGCCCGAAATACATGAGAACGTTGCGGCAGAACACCACCGCGGACCGAGGAACGATCGTGTGGGGGTCAGCGCTGGCGAGGTTGTGGTGCGCGACGTGCACATTGCGCCGCAGGAAAGGATGGATCTCGTGGATTCCATGGCTGGGCGTTGTGTAGCGGACTCGACGCTCGAGCGACAATCCGTCGACCTCGCCATCTGTGTATCGCGCTTTCTCCGTTCGGGCGAGGGCGTGGAATGAGACATCGGTCGCGACCACGTGCCAGTTGCTGCGTCCCGTTTCGTCCAGTAGCATCGCCAGGCTGTACGGCTCCTGGCCGTTTCCGCAGCCGGCGCACCACAACGTGTGCTGTTGGTTGTCGGATTTGCGGACGATCTCGGCGAGCGCGATGAATTGTGCCGCGTCGCGAAAAAAGGCGCTGTGCTGAACTGTGACGCGGTCCAGCAGATCGTCGAACGCGGCGGGCTGGCTGTCGACCATGTCGACGTAAGAGCTCACGCCGATGCCGGCCAGGCTTGCGCTCTCATGCAGGAGCCGCTCGAGCCGGATCAGGCTCACGGGTTCCTCCTTGAGTCCAGCTCTCGAGCGTAGAAGCAGGCTCGCGTGATCGAGGGCTTTCACGGCCTCCTCGGCGCCGGCTCTGGGCGATCGGTGGTGGTCTGCTTTTCGGTCAGGGCGCGCTCAAAGCTCTTGTGATGCGCGGTCGCGCTTGCGGTCCGGCCGAGCAGGCGCGACACGGCACTGAGGAGTCCCGCTTCGTCGAAGGCGGCCTTGACGATGTAGCCGTCTGCTCCCGCGTCGAGGCCACGCTGGTGGTCCTCCTCGCTCGCGTGCGAGGAGACGATCAGGATCGGAATGTTGCCGAGTCGAGGATGCGCCCTGATGCTCGCGATGAGCTGCAAGCCGTCGAGGTTGGGCATCTCCACATCGGTCACGACCAGGTCGGACGCCTGCTCGTTGAGCATCACGAGGGCTTCGGCGCCGTCAACTGCGGTGCGCACCGTGTAGCCGCCCCGTTCCAGGATCGATCGCTGCAGCTCTCGCACCATGAGCGCGTCATCGACCACCAACACGGACAGCTGGCGAGCGGGGAGGGCAATCGTCGCGGCGCCTCTCAGCGCGGTCTCAGTGACGGCGTTGCTGCGCTCGATCAGGTTCGGGATGTCCAGCACAAGCAGGATCGAGCCGTTTGGTTCGATGCTGGCTCCGGTCACAGCTTTGAGGTCCCGAAGCCGTCCCGTCAAACCGCGCACCACGACATCACGTTTCTGGAGCACGGTCTCGACCTGGAACGCGTGCGCATCCGCGGCGGTGCCAAGCAGGACCCATGGCCCTTCTTTTGCCGCGGGCAAGCCGAGGAGACCGGCGAGGTCTGAAACCGGAATGGCGGCCCCGTCGACGACGGCCAGCCTCCTCCCGCTCACGACCTGCACGTGCTGCGCTTCCAGCATGCGGACGATTCGATGCAGAGGAAGCGCGAACGACTGGCTGCCGATGGAAACGATCAAGCAGGGGACCACCGTCAGCGTGATCGGCACGATGATCCGAAATTCACTGCCCGCGCCCGGGTGGTTGACCACCTGGACCGTGCCATGGATGGCCGCCACGGCCGTCGCGACAACGTCCAGGCCGACGCCCCGGCCCGACTCCTCGGTGAGCACCTTCGCGGTCGAGATTCCCGAGCGGAAGACCAGGTGCAGCGCTTCCTCGTCGGTGAGGTTGCTGACATCTATTCCCGCTTTCGCCGCGGCTGCGACGACAGCGGCTACGTTGATCCCCGCACCGTCGTCGCTGATGGCGATCACCACCTTGGATCCGACCTGGGTGGCCTGCAGCATGACCACGGCTTGTTCCGGCTTGCCGGCGGCAAGACGCTGGGCGGGAAGCTCGACGCCGTGGCCGACGGAATTCCGGACCAGATGGAGCAATGGCGAGACGAGCTCCTCGAGCACGCCTCGATCGACCTCTATGTCCTCGCCGACGACTTCCCATCGCACGTTCTTGCCGGCGACGCGCGCCGCGTCTCGAACAGTCCGGTGGAGGATTGGCTCGAGCGTGCCCACGGGCACCATGCGCGTGCGCTCGGTCACCTCTTGAAGCTGGTTGATCACCTTCGTGAGCTCGCGGTACTCGGTCACCGCGTCCGGGTCCGCGCGCAGCGACGTGCTGAACACGTGGCCGACACGGAGCTGCGCCGCCGAGACCTCTCCGACCAGCCGGTTCAGCTCATCGATTCGGGCAACGGGCACCTCGAGAGTGGCCGCGTCGATTTGCTTCCGCACGCCATGGCCGTTCGCCGGCGCCGCCACCGCCGGCGCAGCGACTGGGAGCGGTGCGGGCTCCAGGGGTGAAATTGTGGCGACCGGAGCCGGCGCCGCAGCCGGCTCTGGAGTAGCTGCGGGCCTCGGGGCTTCGGCCACGGGCGCTGGTTCGAGCTTCGGCGGTGCAGCCGCCGGTGAAGGCGGGACCAGGGCGCCGGCCCCTTGCACTGGCGCTGGCGGCGAGGACGGCAGGAGGCGCTCGAGCGCGGCTTCGTCACTTGCGTCCTGCTCGGCGCTGCGCGGGCCGGAGACGAGCCGGCCGATACCGTCGACGACAAGCAGCATCGCATCCGTCAGCTCGGGCGTCGAGCGCCGCGTGCCCGCTCGCAGCTCGACCAGAAGATCTTCGAGCCTGTGGGAGAGGCGGCTCACCCGCATCATGCCGACCATTCCGGCGGCGCCCTTCATGGTGTGCGCTTCCCGAAAGATGGCGTCGATGGCACCTTGATCGTCTGGAGCCGATTCGAGCACGAGCAGCCCAGAGGCGATGCGCTCGAGGTGACCCTTGGCCTCCTCCACGAACAGCGGCCGGAACTCGTCTTCTAGCTCGCCCGTTTCAAATCAAGCCGGTTCTTCACCAGCTCCTCAATGTCGACGAGCACGACGAGTCGCCCGCCATTGCTGTAGACGCCGACCTCGCCGGGCAATGTGCCGGCAGCAACCTGTTCCTCGAAATCGGCCGCGATCGGCAGCTCCTGCGCGGCCACAGCCAGCACGTCCTTGTCACCGCTGACGAGGACGGCGAATGGCGCCTCGACGAGGGACCCGGTCCCCGTCAGCACGCCAGTATCGAAGAGGGGAACGATCTCTCCACGAACGTTGACCACGCCAAGCAGCGCAGCAGGTGACAACGGTACGCGCGTCACCAGCGGATGGCGAAGCACTTGATGCACGGATGCCATCGGCACCGCAAAGTAGGCCGAGTTGACCTCGATCACGAGCACGCGAATCATTTCCTGACCTCCATCCGGGAGTCGATGCCAGCCGCGAACTCCGTTTGGGCGACAACCATGGCTGCGATCTCCTGGGCTGAAGCCGCAACCGAGCGGCTGCGTTCCCCCATGAGCTGAACGGCAAGGCCGACGCTCTCCGCCGCGCCGTGATGCTGCTGCACTGCAGGCCTGACTTTGGCGCTGATCTCGGCCATCGCCTGGGTCATGCTCATCCAGTTGTCGATCTGCTGCGCGCGCCGCTTGATAGCAACCACCAGCTCAGCGCTTGTCGCTTGTGCGCGATCAGCCAACTTGGTGATCTCGCCGGCTGCGGCTTTTGAACGCTCAGCAAGCCTGCGTACCTCGTCCGCGACCACCGCAAAACCTCGGCCGCTGTCTCCCGCACGCGCAGCTTCGATCGCCGCGTTCAGGGCTAGAAGCGCGGTCTGGTCCGCGATGTCGTTGAGGACGTCGATGACGTGCTGGATCTCCTCCATGCGTCTGGCGTTAGCAATCTGACCGTCGCTTGAGGTGCGCAGCTCGGTCTGTACTGACTCCATGTTCGCTCGCAGCTTGCCCGCTTGAGTGACCACGCCGGTGACCGACTCTTCGATGGTGTCAGACCCCAGGGCCAGGGCTTCCAGCTCCGACGCCGCGCGGGCGGCGGCCTCAGTCTGCTCGACCGTCGTGGTCGCAAGCCGCTCGGCCGCGGCTGAGAGTCGTGCTGCCGAGGCCTTGGCGTCGGCGCGGGGCCGCGGGAGCGCGACCGCCAGACGATCGAGCACCGAGTTGAAGGTCGCGATGAGCCGTCGCATCTGTCGGCCGCCGCCTGGCTCGGCACGCGCCGTCAGATTGCCTCGTTCGAAGTCTGCCGCAGCACGACTGAGCGCGAGGACCGGGCGGGCCAGAAACCAGGTGGCCACCGCAAGGACGCCGATGAGCGCGAGCATCGCCAGCGCTGATATCCACGTGCTCCATCCGGCCAGGTTGAAGAAGGCGGCCAGGACAAAGATCGGCAGGACTCCAACGAGCGAGCTCACCAGCATCCGGACGAAGTAGTTGTCCCACGGCATCAGTCCGGGGAGGTCCCGCCTTGCGTCCGCGCGACCTGCATCCGGCAATGGGATGACGCGAAGGCTCACGGCCGAGACCTTCTCGGCCGGCCTTTCACGTTCCATAGTCGGTCCCCACTACGTCGATCGGCTCGCGACGGTCGTCTGCGAGCCAAGCGAGACCCGCCGCGAGCTCACCCTGCCTCGCCGCCGCCAACGCGATTCCTTGCGCAGTGGTCGCGACCGAGCGGCTTCCCTCGGCTATGAGCTCGATAGCGACTACTGCCTCGTCCACCGATGCGCGCTGCTGTTGCGTGGCGAGCTGAACGCGGCCGCTGGCCTCGGCCATTGCTCCGGTCATCGCGAGCCACTCTTCCAGCTGGCGGCTCCGCGTCTCGACTGACATCACCGACGACTGGCTCTGGATCTGCGCGCCTTCGACGAGCTTGGCAATCTGCGAGGCGGCGGACTTCGATCGTTCTGCCAACCGGCGAACCTCATCAGCGACAACCGCAAAGCCGCGTCCTGCTTCGCCGGCCCGCGCGGCCTCGATGGCCGCATTCAGCGCGAGGAGGTTGGTTTGATCGGCGATGTCGTTGATGGTGACCAGGATTCCTTCGATCTCGCCCACCCGATGAGCCAACGCCATCACGTTTTCGCCGGACTCTTTCAACTCGGACTTGGCGATCATCATCTTGGCCTGGACGTCACCCGCTTGCTTCGTGACTCCAACAGCCGTTTCCGCAATGGCGACCGTGCTGCGCGCCAGCTCCTCCATGTTCGATGAGGTCTGGGTCGCGGCTGTCGTCTGCTCAAGGGTTGCGGAGGCTAGTTGCTCGGCGACGGTGGCGAGGTTGGCCGCCGATTCTGCGACCTCTCCGCGCAGCCTGAAGCTCATGTCGGAAAGCCTCTCGAGCATGGCGTTGAAGGCTTGGCCGAGGAGGCGCATCTCGCTGCTGCCGCCAGGCACCACGCGCACTGACAGGTCACCAGCCGCGGCCCGGGCTGCGGCGCGCGAGAGCGTGACGACCGGACGGATCGTGAGGCGCGCCACCAGCCCAAGCACCGCAACCAACAGGACCGTGGCCACGACCTCCGCGCCGACCCCCAACGGAGCGAGCACATTCGGTATCAAGCGAGCGATGACGAAGAATGGAAGCGCGATCGCCAGAAGACTGATAAGGGTCCTTGCCAGGAAGCTGTCCCACGGTTTGTGGCTGGGCTCGTTCGCCGGCTGCGGGCGTTGAACTGGAGGAGCAATCCTCAGCTCCCGACCGCTTGGTGGAGGGCTTAGCGCCAGCCGGACCGGCGCCTGGTTGTCAAGCGCCATGTTCGGCACCGTCCACGCTTTCCCAGCTCGACTCGGCGAGCTCGGCAGCCAGCGCGCCCTGGCGGCCGGCCGCTGCGGCGATTTCTTGTGCGGTGATGGCTACCGAGCGGCTGCCTTCCGCAATGTGTTCGATGGCGAGCACAACCTGCTGGGTCGAAGAACGCTGCTGCTGGCTGGCGAGCCGCACCTGGCTGCTCACCTCGGTCATCGACCGCATCATCACCAGGCCACGCTCCATCTGTTTGACGCCTTTCTCCAGGGCCATGACGGTCTCGCTGCTGGAGGTCTGTGCGCCCTCAACGAGCTTGGCGATCTGGCCCGCGGCCGCCTTGGACCGCTCCGCGAGCCGGCGGACCTCGTCTGCGACGACCGCAAAACCTCGTCCGGCGTCGCCTGCCCTCGCGGCTTCGATGGCCGCGTTCAGCGCGAGCAGGTTCGTCTGGTCGGCGATGTCGTTGATCAGCTCGAGGATGCCCTCGATCTCGTTGACACGCCCTGCGAGGGCGAGGGTGCGATCGCCCGAGGCCCTGAGGTCTGTCTGCGCGAGCTCGAGGTTCGTCTGCACCTCGCTTGCCTGTACCGCGACGCGCTCGACCGAGTCGGCAATCGAACCCGAGCTGCGCGCGACCTCTTCCATGTTGGCTGACGTGGCGGTGGCGGCCGTTGTCTGCTCCAGCGTTGCGGAAGCCAGCTGTTCCGCGGCGGTCGAGAGGCTCGTGGCTGATTCGGTCACCTCGCCGCGAAGGCGAAGCAGAACGTCGCTCAGGCGCTCGATCATGGCGTTGAACGTGTCCCCCAGCCGGTGCACCTCTCCGCCTCCTTTGAGATTGACCCGGACGGAGAGATCTCCGGCCTCGACTCGTGCGGCCGCGCGCGACAGCGCCACGATCGGACGCGTTGTGAAGATGGCGATCACGATCGCAAACCCGATCAGCAATATCGTGCTCAAGCCCTGGAGCAGCGAGGTTCGGATCTCTTGGTCGACGACGGGAGCTAGTGCCAATCGCGTCTCGATCGATGCGATGACAACCCAGTTCAAGGCTGGGATCGGTTCGTATCCGCCAAGGACCTGCTTGCCCCTGTAGTCGACGAACTGGGAGGCGCCCGCGCCTGCCGTCACGGCGCGATCGTAAATGCCTCCCTCGGCCCTGGCGCTGAGCGTCCCCTTGCCGACGATTGCGGCGTCGTCTTTGAGGACGCCCCACTCCGAGCTGTATATGAGCAGGTGCGCAGCATTGACGATGTGAACCTCCTGATCGCGCCGTGTCGTGGGGTCCAGGCCATACGGATTGAGCAGCGTACCTAGCACATTTGGATTCAAATTGCCTGCGACGACACCCTGTGGCTTCTCGTCCAGGCCGATGATCGGGGCAGTGATGATCCATTCGATGCCGCTGTGGGCCCCGAGCTGAATCGGGCTTGTCGTCTCAAAAAGGAGGCTGTTGTCATAGCTGGAGCCAGGCGGCGCGCTCCTGAGCACGACATCGGTTCGCGTTGATGCGACCAGGTTTGCGTTGAGGTCGAAGATCTGCAGGGCCTGAAAAGCCGGATGCGAGGCTATCGCCTGCGTCAGGTCGTTCCCCAAGGTTGCGCTGGAAACCTGACCCTCACTGTCCTGAGCGATCGTCCGCATTTCCGACTGCCGCTCTTTCAACCAGTCATCGATTCGCACTGCTGCGCTCTCCGCGGACGCCTGTGCACGAGCTTTCGTCTGGTCGATGCTGGTCTGCGCGCTCCAGTTGGCCATCACGAACCCCAAGAAGATCGAGATGGGAATCGAGACGAGCAACATGCCGGCAACGACGCGGAGCGAATAGCTGTCAAACGACCTCCATCGTCCCCAGCGGCGAGGCGCGCGAGCAGGTCCACGTGGAGGAGTGACGAGGCGAAGATCCGGTACGCCGGCTGCCTGAATTCCGGCCAAGGGCGGACCTCTGCGGAGCTGCATGCTGCTGTACTACGCCCAACGGCCTGTTTTGTCGCCATGGGTGAACACTGCGGGCCACCCCTGTAAGGGGATGGCTACCGCGCCCAAAGAGCCCCCGAGAAACGAGATCGTCGCTGCAGGCTAGGCTGCGGGCAGATCTCCACACGAGATGCTCGGAGCGTATTCGGGTTCCGTGAAGTCCGGGCCTTCGTGAACGTTGACGTACCAGCCAGAAGCGGGCAGCGAGTATGTGACCGGCAACGTTGAGGCGGTCGTGGCGGAGCCCGATGCGTCGGCGATCACCTGCTGGAGGGCAAAAGCAATGCCACCCGGCGCGGCGCACCTTCCCGCATGAATGTGCGAGACATGGCTGGAGCCGACAAGCATCTTGGTGAGTCTGATCGTGACGGTGAAAGAACCGTCGGCCTTGACCACGGTACCAGTACCTGACACGCCGCTGCCGTTCTGATCGATCATCGCGAAATGGATGCTTGGGATAGGCGACGCGGGCGTCGCAGCCGTGCTTCCGGTACCGCAAGCCGCCAGGCCAATCACGCTGATCAGGATGAGCAGGAATTTTCCGGAGATTCGGCCGCGACGCAATACGGATTGGGCAAGAGTCACTGTTCAGTACTACTCCTTCACGGGTGCAATGTCGCCATCGGGGGATACGGGCAGCCACCCCTCAAAGTGGATGGCAAGGCCTCGCGTTTCTAGAGCTCGATCAGCCCTTTGCGCGCGGCCGAGATGACGGCTTGCAGCTTCGAATGGACCTGGAGCTTCTCGATCACATGGCGGACGTGCCATTCGACGGTGTGTGGGGCGATGCCGAGGCGTTGAGACATCGCGATGGTGTCGAGACCCTCCGCGAGCAGGTGCAGGATGTCGAGCTCTCGCGGCGTGAACTCGGCGAGAAGCTGTTCGCGTTCACGCTTCTTGGTGACGACAGCCCGCTGCCGCGCGATAGCGCGCGCAAACAGCTCGACCGGAATCAGCACCTCGCCTTTGGAGGCGCGGCGGACAGCCTCGACGATCTGGTCCGCGGTCGCGTTCTTGGTCAGGTATGCGGTCGCGCCGGC
>DASVEP010000257.1:0-4637 GCA_036380475.1 Candidatus Dormiibacterota bacterium | reverse complement strand
CGACCGCTTGGGAAGGATCGACGCCCGACCCAACCAGGAGGCCGGCCTGGCCGAGCGTCTCGGTTTGTCTCGGGAGGATATTGGGCGGGCGGTGTGGGCGTTCGAGCCGGGTGGGCGGAGGTTCGAGGGGGCGGGGGCGGTCAGCCGGGTGTGGCGGGAGCTGGGTGGGGTATGGGCTGTGGTTGGGTCCTTCTATTTCTTCCCCCCACTACGCTGGCTCGAAGACCGGTACTACGCGCGAGTCGCCCGCAAACGTGCGTGGTGGTAACGGGAAAGGACTGGGAAGAAGGTGTTGGAGTTCCGCCGGGAGGCCATAGGGCGCCGGGCGGGGGTGGCGCGAAATTTACATGGCGGTTCTTGACATACAAACAGATGTTCGTACAATGTCCTTATGACAGTGGGGTGTGGGGGTGAAGTATCCGGCGAGGTGCTCGCCGAGCGCCTGATCCGCCTTCGCAACAGCATCGATCTCCTCGAAATGGAGTTCTCACGGATGGCGAGCGACTTCGCCAAGACGGATGAGTACGACGAGCAGGGCTTCGAAAGCCCGATCTCCTGGATCAAGGCCAACTGCCACATGGGCGGTGGCGCCGCCGGCGATCGGGTCTGTGTCGGTGAGCAACTCGAGCGCCTGGGCCACAGTCAGGTGGCTGTAGGCATAGGCGAGATTGGCTTCGCCCACCTCGCGCTGATCGCACGGACCTCGGCTGCGGTCGGCGAGCGCCTGAACGAGCAAAGGCTGCTGAAGAAGGCGAGAGAGCTCAGCGTCAAACGCTTCCGCAATGCCTGCACGCACGCTCGCCATGCTGCCGACCCCGATGGCGTCGTCAGTGAAGAGAAGCAGGGCGTCGAGGCGAGAAGCCTGACCGTGTCCACCGCCGATGACGGTGTCGTCCTCATCAACTGCATCCTCGACAAGGTCGGCGGCGCCGCCGTTCAGACGGCGCTGGAGCCACTGGCCAGGCGCGCGGGCAAGGGCGACGACCGGCTGCGCGATCGCCGACTCGCCGATGCGCTCGTCGATCTGGCCACGCACGCGCTCGACAACGGCGCCCCGAGCCTGCGCACGCACATGCAGGTCACGACCTCACTGGAAACCCTGCTCGGGCTTGCTGGCGCACCGGCGGCGGAGATGGAGTTCTCGATGCCGATCTCGGCCAGGGCGGTCGAGAGGCTGGCCTGCGACTGCAGCGTCACCCGCATCCTGCTCGACGCCGACTCCATGGTCATCGACGTTGGCCGCGCCAAGCGGGTCATCTCGGGACCGCAGCGCAAGGCGCTCGCGGTTCGCGATCGGGGTTGCGTGTGGCCTGGTTGCGACCGGCCGGCGACCTGGACCTCGGGCCACCACCTCGTGCACTGGATTCACAACGGACCAACCGATATGCCGAACCTGGTCCTGCTTTGTTACCGCCATCACTGGATGGCGCATGAGGGCGAATGGCAGATCGTGCGCAGCGACGATGGGGAAATCCTGACCATTCCGCCAGCGAACTTCGGGTCGCGGCCGCGCGGACCTGATTAGTTAGCTACTGGTCGGGTTGCGAGAATCGGCGAGCGTTGCCCATGTTCGGCCAGACGTACGCCTGCACGTTGGCGAGGGCCTGGCGGAGATGGTTGCCGTCGTGGTGCACCCATTCGTGGAGCAAGTCTTCAACAGTCAGGCGGCCCACCTCGGAATGGAGACCTCCGCGCGACAGCTGCTCGGTTCGCAGCGAGCGGACCAGCCTCAGGCTCTCCTGTCGCAAACCCGTGATTTCCTGCTCTAGCGCTTTCGGATCGCGGGCGCAGTCGTTCCTCGCCTTCATGATCGCGTCGCGATCGTAGGTCGGCAGGTCGGGCTCGTCCGAACCGAGGATCACCCGGATCCTGCCCGCGAAGCCATGCTTCTCGGTTTCGATGATGTGGCCGACTGTTTCGTTTACGCACCACTCGCCCTGGGCGGGATGCCACGAGGCAAGCTCGGGCGTAACCGCGTCGAGCGTGGAGGCAAATGCGTGGCCCGACGAATCCAGGAGCTCGGCGATTTCAGCCGGCGTCACTGCGTGGCGGGAACGACGAGCGTGACGGGGTTCTCGATCAGGCGCTTCACCTCGGCCATGAACTGTGCCGCGGTCGCGCCATAGAACACACGATGGTCGACCGACAGCGTCATCCGCATCACCTTGCCCGGCACGATCCGGCCGTCATCAACGACCGGGACGTCCTTGATCGCGCCGACGGCGAGGATCGCCGCCTCCGGTGGATTGATGATCGCGACGAACTCGTCGACGCCATACATGCCGAGGTTTGAAATCGAGAACGTCGCGCCGCTGAGGTCGCCTTCCGCCGGGCGGCCCGAACGCGCGCGCTCTATCACCTGGCGAGATTCGATCGAGATCTGGATCAGATCCTTCATGTCGGCGTCGTGAACGACCGGCACGAGCAGGCCCATGCCCTGCGCCGGCGCGACTGCGAGGCCGATGCTGATCCGCCGCTTGCGCTGGAACTTGCCATCGACCCAGGAGGTGTTGACCTCGGGAAACTTCCTCAACGCAAGCGCGCAAGCGCGGACGAGGAAGTCGGTCATCGTCACCTTCTCGGCGCCGGGCACAGACTCCTTCAGCTGCAGGCGCATGCTCACCGCGAGCTCGACCCGCGCCTCGACTGTGACCGTGAACTCGGGGATGGTCGACTTCGCCTCGGCCATTCGGCGCGCGATGGTCGACTGCATCCGGTTCGGCTCGACGACCTCCGTCTCAGGTCCTTGCCTCGGCGCAGGGCGGGGAGCCCGGGTGGGAGGGGCGCCCGCTGTGCCTTTGCCCGCCGCGGCTTCCACGTCCTCCTTGACGATCCGGCCTTCCGGTCCGCTGCCCTGGATTCCGGCCAGGTTCACGCCAAGCTCGGAGGCGAGGCGTCTCGCCAGCGGCGAAGCCCTCACGTCCTTGGCTCCGTCCGAGTCGGCCCGCTCCGCGGGCGCTGGGGCCGCAGGCTCTGCAGGCTCTGCAGGCTCTGCTGCGGGTGCGGGAGGAGGCGCCTCCTCCTCAGGCTTCGGCTTCTCGGCCTTCGCAGGTTCTTTGGGAGGCGCCTTGGCGGCCGGCTTCGCCGCAGGCGCGTCGCCCCCGTCCCCGATGTGTGCGATGGGGGCGCCGATCTTGGCCGGCACGCCCTGCTCGACGATGATGTTGAGCACCCCGTCGTCCTCGGACTCGAGGTCGAACGTCGCTTTGTCCGATTCGACCTCCGCGATCACCTCGCCTTTCTTGACGAGGTCACCGCTCTTCTTCTTCCATTCGACGATCGTGCCCTCCTCCATCGTGTCGGAGAGCTTGGGCATATTGACGTCAGCCATCGAGCCGTTTCCTACCGACCACCTCGCGCGCCAGACTCTTGATGTCCTCGCTGGTCGGGATCGACGCCTTCTCGAGCGGAAGGCTGTACGGCATCGGCACTTGCGCACCGCCGAGCCTACGAATCGGAGCGTCCAGGTAGTCAAAGCACCGCTCCTGCACGCCCGCGGCGATCTCGGCCGTCACGCCATACGTCGCCCAGCCCTCCTCGACCACCACGCATCGGTTGGTGCGGCGAACCGACTCGACGATCGGTGGCCAGTCGATCGGCCGGATCGAGCGGAGGTCGATGACCTCCACGTCGATGTCCTCTTCTTCCAGTTGCTTTGCTGCCTCGTTGGCGAGCACCGCCATCCTCGATACGCCGACGATCGTGAGGTCGGATCCCTTGCGCCGCACCGCGGCCGTGCCGATCGGCGTCGTGTAGTCGCCGTCCGGAACCATGCCGCGCACGTTGTAGAGGCTCATCGACTCGAGGAACATCACCGGGTTGTCGGTGCGGATCGCCGACTTGAGCATGCCCTTCGCGTCCTCGGGAGTCGTCGGCGCGACCACGAGCAGGCCCGGGATGAGCCCGTACAACACCTCGAGGCTGTGCGAATGCTGCGCCGAAAGCTGATGCCCGGCGCCGCCCGGCATCCTGATGACCAGAGGCACCTTGGACTCGCCACCGAACATGTAGCGGATCTTCGCGGCGTTGTTGACGATCTGGTCGTAAGCAACCAGTGAGAAGTTGATCGTCATCATCTCCACGACTGGGCGGAGACCCAGCATCGCCGAGCCGATGGCGCTGCCGACGATGACCTCTTCCGCGATGGGCGTGTCGACCACGCGTTGCGCACCGAACCTGTCGAGCAGGCCTTCCGTGACGCGGTAGGCGCCCCCGAACTTGCCGATGTCTTCACCGACCAAATAGACGGAGTCGTCGCGTTCCATCTCTTCCGCGAGCGCCTCGCGAAGGGCAACGCGGTAGAGCTTCTCTTCAGCGGCCACTAGACGGGATCCCAGGCGAGCTCGGGTCGCTCTTCCCATTCGCCGGCGTAGACATATTTGTACAGATCGTCCACGGCCGGCTCGGGGCTCTCGTCCGCGAACTTGATGATGTCCTGCACCTCGGCGTCGATCTCTTGACGCACAGACTTGAAGTACTCCTCGTCGGCCAGCCCGCTCGTCTCCAGCTCATGCTCGAAGAACACGATCGGGTCGGCCTTTCGGAATTTCTCCTTGTCTTCTGCGGATCGGTACTTGTCAGGGTCGACGACCGAATGGCCCTTGAAGCGATAGCACAGCGCCTCGATGAACCGCGGC
>DASVEP010000256.1:0-8120 GCA_036380475.1 Candidatus Dormiibacterota bacterium | reverse complement strand
CACCGCCACGACATCGCCGCAGAACTCATGACCGGGCACGATCGGGTAGTGGGTCGGGGCGAACTCGCCGCGCAGGACGTGAATGTCCGTGCCGCAGATTCCACACGCCTCGACCTTGATCACCGCCTCGCCGGCGGCTGGCGTCGGATCTTCGATGCGGCTCACCGCCATTCGGTTCGGCTCCTCGATCACGACCGCCTTCATTTGACAGCTCCCATTGTCAGGCCGCGGATCAGTTGCTTCTGCGCGATCCATCCGGCCAACAGAACGGGGAGGCTGGCCAACGTGGCAGCGGCTGCGAGCTTCGCATAGAAAAGGCCGCGGCCGCTGATGAACCCGACCAGGAAGATCGGCGCCGTGGCCGCGGTCGAGGACGTGAAGTTGACCGCATAGAAGAACTCGTTCCAGCTGAAGATCAGGCAGATCAACGACGTGGCCGCGATGCCAGGCGCTATCAGCGGCACGACGATGCGCCGGAGCTCAGTCGTAAATGACGCTCCGTCTACGCGTGCGGCCTCGAAGAGCTCCGGTGGAATCTCGAGCAGGAACGAGCGCAGGAGCCAGACGCCCAGCGGCAGGTTGATCGTCGTGTAGATCAGTCCGAGGGCAAAGATGTTGTCGAGCAGCTGCAGGTCGCGAGCTAGCAAATAAAGAGGAACCAGGCTTGCGGCGAAAGGCAGGAATCGAGTCGAGATGAAAAAGAACAGCACGTCCTGCGTCCGCTTGACGGGCCTGATCGACAGCGCGTATGCGGCGGGCAGCCCAAGGATCAAGACCAGAAGAGTCGAACCGAGGCTGGCGATTGCCGAGTTGATGAAGAAAGGCGGGAAGTCGCCAGACAGCACCGTCTGGAATTCCTCGAGGGTGGGTACGAAAACAATGGTCGGGGGCGAGCTGGCGGCCTGCGGTTCTGTCTTGAGTGACTCCAGCCACATCCACAGGACGGGGAAGAAGAAGACGAACACCACCAACCAACCGACCACCGACCACAAGACCTTCGAGGTCGGGAACTGGCGGCCGGTCACCACCTTGGTGCTCATCGCCTGGCCTCCACCCGAAAGATGGAGAACAGGGTGCGTAGAGCAAAAGTCGCAACGATCGTGGTCAGGATGACGGCGACGACTCCAATCGCCGACGCCTGCCCGATGCTGAAGCCCTGGAATGCGACGAGATAGAGAAGGAACGGAACGTTGGTTGTGTCTTCACCAGGGCCGCCGTACGTGAGCATGTAGATCGAGTCGAAGGTCTGCACCACGAACAGTGATCCAAGCAGCGCGCCCAGCTCCAGGAAAGGTCGGACCAGGGGCAGTGTGATGCGGCGAAACGCCTGGAACGCTGAGGCTCCATCGACCTTTGCCGCCTCAAGCACCTCGGGGTTCTGCGACTGGAGGCCGGCAAGGATGATCAGCATCATGAACGGGGTCCACCGCCAGACCTCCACGGCGATAACGGTCGCCATCGGGAAACGGTTCACCCAGTCCACACGGCCAAGACCGAACGGGGTCAACAGATTGGGCAGAAGCCCAAACAGCGGGTTGAGCAGGGTGTCCTTCCAGATGAGGGCGCCGGCCGTGGGCATGATGAGAAACGGCGCGATCATCAGCGTGCGCATGAAGCCCCTGCCGAAGACCTCAGAGTTGAGCAGCGTGGCCACCGCCAGCCCGAGGACGACCGAGATCCCGATCACGGCGAGAGTCAGAACCACGGTGTTCCACACCGCGGTCCGGATGCTTTCGTCTGTCAGGAGCCTTGCGTAGTTCTCTGCCCCGGCAAATTTGAAGCTGCCCGGCTTGAGCAGGTTCCAGCTAAAAAAGCTGTAGTAGATCGTCAGAAGAAACGGGATCTGGGTGACGAACACGACGTAGACAAACGCCGGCAGCAGCGGCAGCCGCCGCAGCCAGGCGTCCCGGCGAGCGACGGAGGCGGCGGTTTCTACCCGCCTGCCTCCGACGCTTGCGACCGAGCTCAATTGAGAAAACTTACTTAGTGCTGATAGACCTTGCCGACGGTGGTTGCGAGGTCCTGGGCTTTGGCAAGGGCCTGGTCCACCGTTTGCCCGCCGGCGATCACCTTGGCGAACTCTTGGGAGACCTGGTCCCCAAGCTGCTGGAATTCGTCGATATCGACGTACTGGACCCCGATGTAAGGAACGGGATCGACAGTCGGGTGGGTAACGTCGGCGTGCGCGATTGAGTCAAGGGTGACCTGAGCGAAGGCGCCGGCCGCCGCCTGGTACTCGGGGATCGAATAGGTAGAGGTGCGTGTTCCCGGTGACACTCGCGCCCAACCCAGCTTGGTCCCGACCAGCTTCGCGTAATCCTTGGAGGTGGCCCAGTCGGCGAAGGTCCACGCGGCGTCCTTCTTCTTGCTGCTGGAAGGCATGCCTAGCGACCACGCCCACAGCCAACCCGACCAGTCCTTGACCTTGGTCGGAGCAAATGCGTAGCCGGAGTTCTTCGCAGCGTCTCCTGTGAAGAAGCTCGCTGCCACGGTGGCGTCGTACCACATCGCGACCTTGCCGCTGTTGTAAGCGTTGAGACACTCGGTGAATCCGGCGTTGCCCGCGCCTGGCTCGCCTGCCGTCTTGAGCAGGTTCACATAGAAGGTCAGCGCCGATTTCCACTGCGGCGAGTTCAGCTGGGCGTTCCAGTTCTGGTCAAACCAACGTCCGCCATATGTGTTGACGACGGTGTCGAGCGGTGCGAGCTGCTCGCCCCAACCCGGAAGGCCGCGCAAGCAGATTCCACTCACGCTCGAGCTGTTGACTTTCTGGGCGGCGGCCGCCACCTGGTCCCACGTCGGGTGGTCGGGCATGGTAACGCCCGCGGCCGACAGCATGTCCTTGCGGTACATGAGCATGGAAGACTCGCCATAGAAAGGCACCGCGTAGAGATTGCTGTTGTAGCTGAGGGCGCCCCTGATCCCCGGGATCAAGTCATCCGGAGCGTAGGACGGATCCTTCGCGATATACGGGCTGAGATTTTCGATCCATCCCTTCTTGGCCCAGAGCGGCACCTCGTATGTGCCGATCGTGAACAGGTCGTAGCGCCCGCTATTGGCGGCGACGTCCTGTGTCACCTGCTGCCGGAGCTGGTCCTCGGGCAAGGTCACTATGTTCACTGTGATGCCGGAATGGGAGCTCTGGAAATCGCCGACGAGCTTCTTCAGGTCCGCCATCGACGGGTTGTCGACCGCGGCGAGCGTAATGGTGCTCGAGCTGCTGCCCCCTCCCCCGCCCGCTCCTCCGGAGCAGGCCGCGGCAACAAGGGCAATCACCAGCCCAAAAATCGTGATGAAGAACGGCCTGGACCTTGAAACTTTTCGGTCCAGTGTTCGAAGCTTCCTGTCGCTCATGCAGAGTCACCCCCTATCTATTGGCCGGATGCGGAGCTCTCGGACGTAAGTGACAACGTTGTCAAAAGACAACGTTGTCTGATATATCACAGATCTGGTTAGACTGCAACAAGAGAAATCGCTGGGTGCTTTGGCTGTCAGCTACTGAAGAGGGATGAGGACCAACGTTGACAGGTAATTCCAAGGACGGATCTCGACCCACGATGAAAGATGTGGCGGCACTGGCGAAGGTCAGCATCAAGACCGTCTCTAGGGTCGTCAACGGCGAAGCGGGTGTTACGCCCGGGCTGGCCAGGCGCGTGATGGCCGCAAGCGAGCGCCTCGACTACCGGCACAACCTGACCGCGAGCAGCCTGCGAAGGTCTGACGGCAGAAGCGCCACCATCGGCATCGTCCTGGAGGACGTCGCCAACCCGTTCTCATCGGCGCTGCATCGAGCCATCGAGGACGTAGCCGTGCAGAGGGGTGTTCTAGTCCTCGCCAGCAGCTCAGACGAGGATGAGGCGCGTGAGCGGAGGCTGGTCGCAGCTTTTGCGTCGAGACGAGTCGATGGCCTGATCATCCAGCCATCGAGCCAGGACCACAGCTACCTCCTCACCGAACGCAAGGCGGGCACGGCGATCGTGTTCGTCGACCGACCTCCGGCGTTCCTCGACGCGGACACGGTGCTCACCGACAATGCGGCCGGGGTTCGTCGCGGCGTCCGCCATCTGATCGCGCACGGCCACCGGCGGATCGGATACCTCGGTGACCTGCACACGATTGCAACCGCAGCTGAACGGCATCGCGGGTACGTGGAAGAGCTTGCAGATCACAACATCGACGTCGATGAACGATTGGTGCGACTTGACCTGCGTGGAATCGAAAAGTCAGAGGCGGCTGCAACAGAGCTTCTCAGCAGTCCTGAGCCCCCCACCGCACTTTTCACAGGCCAGAACCTTGTCACCATAGGCGCGTTCCGCGTACTCCGGCGCATGGGGCTTCATCATCGGATTGCTTTGATAGGCTTCGACGACATCTTGCTCGCGGATCTCCTCGAGCCCGGGATCACCGTCATCGCGCAAGATCCGGCGGCAATCGGGCGCGCGGCTGCAGAGATACTTTTCCGTCGTCTTGATGGCGATCGATCACCGTCGGAACATAGGGTCGTCGTGTCTCGAATGATCACCAGAGGTTCCGGCGAGATCACACCGTGATCGTCGTTTGTGGTGAAGCGTTGATCGACATGATCCACAATGGCGACGGCTCGCAACGGGCGGCGCCGGGCGGAGGTCCCTTCAACACCGCGCGATCGCTGGCGCGCCTTGGCGTGCCCACGGCCTTTCTGGGCCGTCTCTCACAGGATGTTTTTGGGCATCAGCTCGCCAGCCTGCTGGAGTCCGATGGGGCCAGCCTCGAGCTCGCGAGCATCGGCGCCGAATCGACCACGATCGCAATCGCGGACGTTGACAGCGAGGGCCTGGCCGAATACCAGTTCCTCGTCGATGGAACGTCCGCGCCCAACCTGACGCTCGAAATGGTTCCGGATGAGTTCGGCCCTGACGTGAATGCCATTCATGTCGGAACCCTGGGCCTTGTCCTGGAGCCGATGGCAACGACTCTCGCTGCGCTTATCGGCCGCGAGCACGGCCGGCGCCTTGTGATGGTCGACCCCAACATCCGGCTGGGCCTTGCCCCCGAGTCGGAATATCGCGAGCGGATGCACACCGCCATCTCGCAGAGCACGATCGTCAAGGCCAGCGAGGCCGACCTGGCGTGGCTGTATCCGGGCCTCGACCACGAGAAGGTCGCGGACCGGATTCTGGGCGAGGGCGTGAGCATGCTCGTCATCACGCTCGGTGCGCAAGGCGCGTTCGGGGCGCACCGCAATTTCCGCATGCGCGTCGCCGCGCCGCGCGTGAAGGTCGTCGACACCATCGGAGCGGGCGACGCATTCGGCGCAGGCCTATTGGCCTGGCTGCACGATCATGGTGCCATCCGGCCGGATCTCCTCCTGGAGAGCGAAGAGGTCGCGGCCGCGCTTGCGTTTGCCAACCTGGCCGGGGCGCTGACATGCGCGCGCGCAGGCGCCGACCCGCCGTGGAAGTGGGAGATGCAGGCACTGCAGCCCTGAAACGCACTCGGGTACTTTCCTGCGGCGTCTACGCTTGACCCGCAGATAGAGAACTCATGAAGGCAGTTGTCTACGACCACTACGGCCCGCCCGAGGTTTTGCGAATCGAAGACGTCCCGCGGCCGGCGCCGAAGGACGACGAGGTACTCGTCAAGGTCCACGCCTCGACTGTCAACCGGTTGGATGTCCACACTCGAGAAGCCAACCAGCACAGCGGCGCAGCGGTCTCGTTTCTCAGCCGCCTGGTCTCGGGCGTCCGCGGACCGAGGCAGCGCATTCTCGGGACCGAGTTTGCGGGCGAGGTGGTCGAGGTTGGGCCGGCGGTCCGTGAATTCGCGGTTGGCGACAAGGTCTTCGGCAACAGCGGCCTGCGATTTGGGGCACACGCAGAGTTCATCTGCGTGCGCGAGGACGCCCGCATTGCGCACATGCCGACAGGCGCCGCGTTCGAGGAGGCTGCGCCAATTTCGGATGGTGCCTTCAATGCACTGTGGTGCCTGAGGGTCGGGAAACTACAAAAGGGACAGCGGATCGTCGTCTACGGCGCGTCGGGGGCTATAGGCACCGCTGGGGTGCAGCTGGCGAAGTACTTCGGAGCCGACGTCACCGCTGTGTGCAACACAAAGAACGTCGAGCTTGTCAGATCGCTCGGTGCCGACAGGGTGATCGACTACACGCAGGAAGACTTCACCAAGAACGGCGAGACCTACGACGTCATATTCGACGCCGTCGGGAAACAGACGTTCAAGAACTGCAAAGGCTCTCTCAAGCCGGGCGGGGTCTACCTGGCTACCGACGGGTTCCGCAATCTGTTCCTGGCGCTCTGGACATCGCTGTTTGGAAACAAGAAGGTGAGGTTCCAGCTGCCACCCCAATATGCGAAGAAAGATCTCCTCCTCTTCAAAGAGCTCATCGAGGCCGGGAGGTTCCGGGTTGTCATCGATCGGCGCTACCCGCTGGAGGAGGTGGTCGAGGCGGCGCGGTACGTGGAGACGCAGCAGAAGACCGGGAACGTCGTTCTGACCGTCAGCTAGGACGGGCAGCTTGTGGCATCGGGGTGCCAGTGAGCTCCTCGCAAGCGGCGAGCAGGCCATCCTGGATGGTCACGTCACGGGCGGCCGGGTGTGGGTCCTGCCGCCTCTTGTGATAGAAGTACGCGCCGCTGACCATCGCGGCTGGGTCCTCGCTGACCGCGAGCCATGACTGCGTCTCGGAACCGAGTTCAAAATTGTCGGGCGCGCCCCGCCCGCCCATCTTGGTGGCGACCCATCCCGGATCAACCGCATTCGATCGCACGTCGGGCCACCGCCGCGCCATCGCAAAGGCGAGAACGACATCGAACAGCTTGGAGTCGGAGTACGCCTGGAACCCGTTCCACCTCCGGCGCTTCCATTGCAGGTCGGTCATGTCTTGATCGCCACCGCGATGCAAGCCCGAGCTCAGATAAACAAGGCGCCCGGGTCGTTCTATGAGCGCGGTGAGCAGGTAAGGCGCGAGCGTGTTGATGGCGAAGATGTGCTCGAGCCCATCGACGGTCTCGATTCGGCCTTGGCGATCACCGACTCCAGCGTTGTGGATGACGGCCTCGAACGGCCCCAATCCGTTGGCCTGATCGGCGAGAGCACGAGTCTCCACAATGCTCGCGAGATCGCCGACCACCACACCGTGTGCCGTTGGCGCCGCAGCGAGCGCGTCTCGCGCGCGATCCTGGTTGCGCCCGTGGAGGATCACCTCGTGTCCGGCCGCAAGCAACCTCCGCGCGGCCATCAGTCCGAGACCGTCCGATGATCCGGTGATGAGCACCCGCCCCATTGGCCGAGAATAGCGTTGACAAGTGGCACCGCGAGGGATCGACGAATACCTGGACGGGCTCGACGAGCCGAAGCGGACAACGCTTCAGAAGTTGCGCCAAACGATCCACGGCATCGTCCCCAATGCGGAGGAAACCATCTCGTATGGCATGCCGGCTTTCCGTCTCGAGGGAAAAATCGTCGCGGGGTTCGCAGCGTTCAAGAATCACCTCGCGTTCCTGCCCCACAGCGGATCGACATTTCGATCGCTGTCCGGTGATCTGGCCGGCTATGAAAGCACGGACGGGTCGCTGCACTTCCCGATCGACAAGCCACTCCCGAAAGCGCTCGTCAAGAAGCTGATCGACACTCGCCTCAAAGAGATCCGCGGGCGGGCAACAGAAAAGGGTCGATAGGTCAGGATGCCGTCTTCACCACTCGGTATTTGATGTGCGTCACCGCCGGCGAGGCCACCACCTTGACCGGCTCCAGGATCGGATCGCCGGCGTTCTCGAGCAGCCGCTCACCCGCGCCCAGTAGGATCGGCACGATGTGCAGGTACATCTCATCGAGGCTGCCGGCGCGAAGGTATTGATTGATCGTGCTGGCGCCCCCAGCGATCGACACGATTCGGTCGCCGGCCGCGGCCTTTGCTTGCTCCAGCGCTGACGCTATCCCATCGTTTACGAAGTAAAACGTCGTGCCACCCTGCATGGGAAGTGGCTCGCGTGGGTGGTGTGTAAGCACGAAGACGGGCACGTGATACGGCGGGTCGTCGCCCCACCAGCCCTTCCATGCGTGATCCCAAGGTCCGGGCCCGCCGCCGAACATGTTGCGGCCCATGATGTAGGCGCCGATACCCT
>DASVEP010000255.1:0-4628 GCA_036380475.1 Candidatus Dormiibacterota bacterium | reverse complement strand
GGCGACCACCAACTCGGTCCAGGTGTCGAGCGGGACGTCGAAGGCGTATGGATAGCGAAAGCTCTTCGGGTCGCGACTGAAGATGAGCTTCTCCTGGTCCTCGCCGAGCTCTTCCAGGATGTGGTACGCGATGTGGGCGTGCGCCAGCTCGTCCTGGATGATGGCGATGCCGGTCATGAAGGCGTTGATGGATGGCGCCCGCTTGGCAGCGAGGTAGTAGGCGGGAGCGGAGATCAGCTCGGTGTCGCCGGAGACGACGAGCGTGTGCTTGAGCTCGCGGAGGTACTCGGGCGTCATCTCTTTGGGCGATTCGATCAGCTCGCCCGACTTGATCGTCTGGTCGAATTCGGCCTGAGTTGGCATTGCCCTCTCATTCTCTGACAATGGGGCCGGGTAAAATCGTGGTCCCTACAGGGCCCGACGCCTCTTGGCCCGCACCGTGGTGGCTATAGCTCAGCTTGGCAGAGCACCAGATTGTGGATCTGGGTGTCGCGGGTTCAAGTCCCGCTAGCCACCCCTTAAATCGTGTGCGAGTCGTGTGTCGTGATCGGAAGCTCTCACGGCGCCGACCATCACCGTGGCCGCATCCGCATCTGACATCCCTTCATTCGCCAGGCGCCGCCAGGTCCAGAAGTCAAGAGCCAGCGCAACAGCCGCATGCACAAGCTTTGCCCTGCGACGGTCCGGCGCGAAGCCGGAACTGAGGGCGTCAGCCACCTGGGCCAGTTGTTGGTCCATGCGAATCCTCATCACTGCGTCGAAGGCCGGCATGACCATCCGATCACGCTGCCAGTGCTCCATTGCACGAGCATGTTTCCGGTACCAGCCGAAGAGCGGTTCTAGGACGGCTCGCAAACGCGCGTCCGGATCGTTTGTTTCCAGAGCGTCGGTTGGATCGGGCGCCGGATTCAGATTCGTCCAATGCTGTCCACACGCATCGAACAGCTCCGTTTCGGTCGGGAAGTTGTTGTAGACCGTCAGTCGTTGCACGCCGGCGCGGCGTGCGATCTCGGCCACCGTCGTCCTCGCCGGTCCCACCTCGTCGTGGAGGGCGGCCGTCGCCTCCACTATTCGCTGGCGGGTCTCAGCCTGCCGTTCGGCTCGAACCTTGAGTGTGTATTTGCGAATTTGACTTGACATGGCGTTCATCCATCGTATACCGTCAGATCACTGAACACCACGTTTATTGAAAGGGAGTCTGGAAATGGCGACGACACTAGCTCGAATCGTGGGTCCTCGGGACGGGAAGCTCGGAAAATTGGGAGGTATCGGCGTTCGATTCATGGTTGGCGGAGCCGAGTCCGGTGGGGGTTTCTCGCTGGTGGAGCACCCGATGGAACCGCGCGCACTGGCCGCTCCGATGCACCGGCACAGTCGCGAGGATGAGTACAGCTTTGTGCTCGAGGGGCGAGTGGGCGCGGACCTGGGGGGCGAAATCGTCTACGGCGAGGTTGGCGACTTGATCTTCAAACCCCGAAACCAATGGCACACGTTTTGGAACGCTGGTGACGCTCCAGCCCGCATCCTCGAGATCATCTCGCCTGCCGGCTTCGAGAACTTCTTCGAGAAGATGACGGATCTGGCGGTTCGCGGCGAGCTTGACCCGGCAAGGTTGGTGGCTCTTGCAGCCGAATACGGAACCGAACTCGACCTCAGCAGCGTGCCCGGGCTGATAGCGGCGCACGGGGTCACATTCGCGATGGGACCGCCGCGCCAGTAACTATCCAAAAACTGCTCACGCGCTTGCAGTGAGCGCGTGGGCGGCCTCACGCGACAGGAGGTTCGACAATTCCTTGGCGCTGTGACCCGCTCCGAAGATCGGGCCACCCGGCTGAAGCGCCAGCCCGGATTCGAGGGTTCCGGCATAGACGGGGTCGAATCCGAGCCTATCGATCAGTTCAAGCACCGCCGCAACCGCGGCGCTGTCGTTGCCGGCGGCCGCCATGCCAATGCGGCCTGCAGAGCCGTGCGGGAGCCTGCTCTTCTCGAACTTGAAGTAGCCGAGGTGGTTGAGGCTTTTCACCACCCGGGCCGAGGAGAACCACTCCTGAACAAGCGCGCTCGTGCCCGCCGGCGCGGTCGCGAATGGCCCGCCGGTGCCGTCGATCTCGTCCCAGTAGTTCATTGCGTCGACGAGGATCTTGCCGGCGAACAGGTCGCGTCGCAGTTCGGGAAATCGGTGCATCGGAATCGCCAGAACGACGACATCGGCGAATCGGACAACCTCGTCCGTTGAGAGCGCGTGAGCGCCGGGAGCAAGCACCTCAACGATCAGCTCGATCCACTCCGCCGGTCCCGACCCCGAAATCGCGACGTCGTATCCACCGGACACGGCGGCGCGGGCGAAAGCAGTGCCGGCCTTGCCGGCCCCGATAATGCCTAGGCGGCGGTCGCCGTTCTCGCTGCTAGACACCCGATGACCTCATGCTCGCGGTCGCCACGCTCTCGTCGCTTGGCGCCACCTCGTCGGCCGGCTCCGAGAGCAGTTCCCGGACTCGCGGGATCACCTCGCGTCCGTACAGCTCGATGGTCGCCATCTTCTGTTCGTGCGGCACCCGCCCGGTCGCGTAGGCCAGATCGAACCGGCTCAGTCCGAGAAGGCGAATGACCCAGGCGATTTTGGTCGCGACCGTTTCCACCGACCCGAGATACAGCGATCCCTCATCGACTTCGGCCTGGAACCGATCCATCGTCGGCCGCGCCCACCCGCGTTCGGCGGCCGCCTGCTCGAAGACATGAGCCCAATGCGGCCATTGGATTTCCGCCGCTTCCTGGTCGGTTCTGGCCACGAGCCCGTGCGAGTGCATCCCGATACGCTGCAGCGGCTTTCCGTACTTCTCGAGAGCACGCCTGTAGAGGTCGATCAGGGGTAGGAACCGTATCGGCGGACCGCCGATCACAGCCAGCATCAGCGGGAGGCCGTAACGCGCAGCTCGCACCACCGATTGCGGACTGCCGCCAACGCCGACCCACACGGGCAGGTGTCCCTCCGGGAGCGGAGGACTCAAATACTGGTGGGTGAGCGGTGAGCGGAACTTGCCCGACCAGGTGACGGGTTGGTCTCGCAGCAGGCGCATCAGCAGGTCGAGCTTCTCCTCGAACAGGTCCTCGTAATCGTTGAGGTCGTATCCGAAGAGCGGGAATGACTCGATCAGCGACCCCCGCCCAGCGATCAGCTGAGCCCGGCCGTTCGATACCGCGTCGAGGGTGGCAAACTCGGTGTACACCCGGACGGGATCCTGCGTGCTCAGGACGGTGACGGCTGTGCCGAGCCGAATGCGCTTCGTTCGGCCGGCGACCGTGGCCAGGATGACGCTCGCAGCCGAGTCCATCATGTCGCGGCGGTAGTGCTCGGCGATGTTGAACGAATCGATCCCGACGGCATCGGCAAGCACCGCTTCCTCCACCGTGTTGCGAATGACGACGTCGCCGGTCAGTTCACGGCCCGACTCGTCGACGCTTAGAAGAACGAACGAGTCCAAGCCGAACTCGATGGCCTGGACGCTGCTCATTCGAGAATCTCCCTCCTGCGGTGATACTATGTGCAAGTACAAATACCTCCGCCGCCTGATTTATTGCATATGCAAGTACCAACAGAGGAGGACGTGGCGGCCCATCTGGGCCGGCTGATCGACGAGGCGGTTCCCGGCCGGCGAGGCCTCGCGGCCTGGGGTGCCCTACTCGAGGCTCACGCGACGCTCATGCGCCAGCTTCAGACCGACCTCGTAAGCAAAACCGGCCTGGACCTGAACGACTTCGACGTCATCTCGCAGCTGGCGCAGGCCGGGGGCCGGCTGCGGATGACGGACCTCGCCGCCCGTGCCTTCTCGTCGCGGTCCGGCCTGACGCGCCGCATCGACCGGCTTGTCGAACAGGGGTTGGTTGGCCGGACCATCGCCGACGGCGATGCACGTGGTGTGGTCGTCACCTTGACGGAGGCCGGCGTGGCGCGCGTTGCGGAGACGGTGCCGGTCCACCTAGGCATGGTCGCCGAGCTGTTCATGGCGAAACTGGACGAAGAGGAGCTCGCACTTCTCGAAAGGGCGCTGAAAAAGGTGATCCTCGACCGCACGTTCGGTTAAGAAGGCCGCCGGCCCGTGCGTTCCCTTGCGATCTCCCTGAGCCGGTCCCACGCCGGAGACGAGGATCCGGTGGACGTGGTGATCAGCTGGATGATGCCCGGGTCCGCGACGGGTTGATTTCTTCTCGTGACCGGGGACCCGCCTCGAGTGGAGAACCACCGTGCGGAGCGGTCGGCAAGGGCCTCGAGTCGCGGGTCGTCCGCGGGCCACTCAAATGCCGCGTCGTATTCGAGGTAGATCGCAACAAACTCCGGATCGTGGATCGCGTCGAGCTTTTCAGCAAACCAGACGGCGGCCGCTTTCGGGGAGGCCGACTGAAGCAGGATCCATCCGTCGCGCTCCATCTGCACGCTGCGCCGGCTCACGCCAAGCTCGCGCAGACGGTCGAGGTAGTCGGCGACATCCGCCGAGACGAAGAGCCGGTCGCCTCCGTTGAGGCGCGCGATCCGCTCGCGGGTGCGGCGCAGCTCTTTGGCCCGCGCCTGGAGGCTGCGGTCGACTTCGGTGATCGCCACCGCGAACCGCTCGGGGCTGGCGCCGAGCAGC
>DASVEP010000254.1:0-3160 GCA_036380475.1 Candidatus Dormiibacterota bacterium | reverse complement strand
CGGTGCCCGGCGCGGCGCAGCGCCCGCGCGAGGCTGCGGCCGAGGTTGCCCCGGCCCGCAACGACGATTTCCGTTGAGGGTCGCCTAGGAGGCTGAGGCGCTCGAGGAGGCGGCGACGCTCGGCGCGTCCTCACTGGCGAGAATCGCGTCCAGCTGCTTCGAATCGAGGGTCTCAACGATCTTCAACTGCTCGACCACGGCGTCCATCTTGTGGCGCTGCGCGGTCAGGATCACTTTCGCGGTCTGGTATCCGTGGTTGACGATGCTGCGGATCTCCTCGTCGATGACCGCGGCGACCTCTTCCGAGTAGTTGCGCTGCTCGCCCAGGTCTCGGCCGAGGAAAACGAGCTCCTCTTTGTGGCCCATCGTCACGGTGCCGAGCTTCTCGCTCATGCCCCACTGCGTGACCATGCGCCGCGCGATCTGCGTGACCTTCTGGATGTCGTTCTCCGCGCCTGACGTCACGTCGCCGAAAACGATCTCCTCCGCTACGCGCCCGCCCATCGCGGCGGCCACGTTGTCGAGGAGCTCCGCTTTGCTCGTCAAGTAGCGGTCCTCGGTCGGCAGGTACCACGTGACGCCGAGCGCCTGGCCGCGCGAGATGATCGAAACCTTGTGCACCGGGTCGCATTTCGGCAGCGACTTCGCGACCAAAGCGTGGCCCACCTCGTGGTACGCGACGATCTCCTTCTCGTGCTCTGAAAGGCGCCGGCTCTTCTTCTCTGGTCCGGCGACCACGCGCTCGATGCCTTCTTCGAGCTCGCCCATGCCGATCACTTTCTTGTTGCCGCGCGCAGCGAGGATGGCCGCCTCGTTGATGAGGTTGGCCAGGTCCGCGCCGCTGAAGCCGGGCGTCTGGCGCGCGAGCACCTCGAGGTCGACTGTGGAGTCGAGCGGCTTGTTTCGCGCGTGTACGTCGAGGATCGAGCGGCGGCCCTTGATGTCGGGTCGGTCGAGGGTGACGTGGCGGTCGAAGCGGCCCGGCCGCAGCAGCGCGGGGTCCAGCACGTCGGGTCGGTTCGTGGCCGCAATGATGATGACGTGGGTGTTGGTGTCGAAGCCGTCCATCTCGACGAGCAGCTGGTTGAGGGTCTGCTCGCGCTCGTCGTGGCCGCCGCCGAGCCCGGCGCCGCGCTGGCGGCCGACCGCGTCGATCTCGTCGACGAACACGATGCACGGGGAGTTCTTCTTCGCCTGGTCGAACAGGTCGCGCACGCGGCTCGCGCCAACGCCGACGAACATCTCGACGAACTCGGAGCCCGAGATCGAGAAGAACGGAACACCGGCCTCGCCTGCAACCGCCTTGCTCAGCAGCGTCTTGCCCGTTCCGGGAGGTCCCACCAGGAGCACGCCCTTCGGGATGCGCGCGCCCAGGGCGACGAATTTCTCTGGATATTTGAGGAACTCAACGATCTCACTGAGCTCCTGTTTGGCCTCATCGACACCCGCGACATCCGCGAATGTGATCGCCGGCTTGTCACCCGCGATCATGCGCGCGCGCGACCTTCCGAATGAGATCGCCTGGTTGTTGCCGCTCTGCGTCTGGCGCAGCACCCACCACATGAAGGCCGCGATCAGAACGACCAGGATGATGTTCGGGACCAGCACGCTGAGCAGGTAGTTCGCGCTGTTGGCCGGCTGGAACCTGACGATCACCGGGCTGCCGTCTGGGCCTGTGTCCGCAGCCAGCGTGTCTGCAAACGCGCAGCCAGCGCCGCTGGCGCAATCGGGGAGCGTGACGTTGTGATGAACGCCGCCGGTGTCGATCGCTACCCCGTCGGTGCCCTTGATGTCGACTTCCTTCACCTGGTGATTCGCAGCGTTGTTGACCAGGGTCGAGAAGGCCCATTCGTTGTTGTTCTGGCTGCCCTGGAACGATTGCCATGTGAACCAGAGCACCAGGCCGAGGACGACGACCAGTGCGAAATAAAACAGGCTGGAGCGAGGGAAGCGGCTCAAGTGGACACTCCTGGAAGGCTGTTAGGCGATTCTACTTTAGCTGGGATACCACTGACTGTTACGTGCAGCGAGGGTTCGCCGGCCCTCGCCGCATGCTCGGCCGAGACCGCGACGCCCGGCACGAACGCAAGCTCATCGCCAGCGAGCACCAGCGGCCAAACGTCTCTGTCTTCTCGCGGAACGCGTGCGTCGACGAAGATGTCCTGAAGCTTGCGCGTGCCGCGCCCACCTGCAGGCTTCATGGTCATGCCCGGGGTGCGGTAGCCGAGATGAAGATCGAGGCCCGGCCTGAGATGTGCGGCGGACACGTCGGAGCAACCTGCGCAGGCCGAAACCTGTAGCCGCGGCGCGGGTCGCTGATCTCGTCCCCGGGCGACGATCTGCATGGTCTCACCCACGATACGTAAACGCAGGCCGCCAGGTAGATCGACGCCCCGACCGCCCCTCCCCGGTTGGGCGAGCCTGAGCATGGCCTGGAGATGCGATCGGGACAGCGCCGGCTGGGCGCCGCCGGCGCGCGCATAGAGCTGCCGCATCAGCTCTGCCGCGATCGGCTCAGGGGCGGCCGCGACGGTCGAGCGGGTGGTGGCCAGACCGTGCAACTCGTTCTGCGCAGTCCCGGCCACAGATTCGTGAAGCGCTGCTGCCGTGGCCGCTGCGGCGCGAAAACGCTGCGTGATTCCAGGCCGGTCGCGCTCGAGCGCAGGCAGGATGTCGCGTCGCACGCGCACCCTCGCGTACGCGCTGTTGGAGTTGGCAGGGTCCTCCAGCGCGTCGATGCCACGCTCGGCCAGATAGCCTGCGATCTCGCTCCTCCAAACATTCAGAAGAGGTCGCGCGAACGCCCCTCGGCGCGCGGGCATGCCGCGCATTCCTGCCAATCCACACCCACGCAGCAGATGAAGCACGACACCCTCGACCACGTCGTCGGCGGTGTGGGCGATGGCGACGATGTCGGCGCCTGTTTGCATGCGGGCACGTTCGAAGAACTCGTAGCGAAGAGTGCGCGCGGCGGCCTGGATCGACCCACGCGGCATGGTTTTCTCCCTGCGTTCGGTGAGGAGCTCTACACCCATGCGCTCGCACAGCTCGCGCACGTACCGAGCCGAAGCCTCTGATCCAGGTTGCAGCGCGTGGTCGTAGTGGGCGGCGATGACCGCATGGCCTTCCTCGTTCAGGGCAGTCAACAGCGCGGTGCTGT
>DASVEP010000253.1:0-8187 GCA_036380475.1 Candidatus Dormiibacterota bacterium | reverse complement strand
GTCGTTCTTGTGGCAGGAGGCCGATGGCTCACCCGCAGCCACGTATTCCCGGAGCCGCCACCCGCGCTACCGCACGTCGCTGGGCGCGTCGGGTCGTCGCCAGTACCGCCCTTGTTCTAGGACCACTTGAGTGGTCGATTCCAACCGGACCATCGCGATCGTTGGCGCCCGAATATGCCTGGTTCGATGGCCAGGATAGCTGTCGAGAAACTCTTGTTCTGGCGGGGCAAGATCGTACTCGATGGCCTCGATCCCAATCTGGTCGACCGCGCCGAAAGCACGGGGGTCGCACTGACCTGTACCGTCAACCTGACTAACGACGGGGCCATCCGACCACCGGCTTCTTCCGCCCGCACGAACTCGATTGGCGTCTCGCTGATTAGCGGCGCTCAGCGCAGCTGGATAGTCACCTCAGGCCGCTGGCGTGATTTAGACGATGTGCCCATGCCTCGCGTAGACGCCATTTAGGTCAATCAAGCTCCGTAGGTCGTCAGGCCTGACGCGAGTAGGGCGAAAACGCGCTCCGCGACTTGTTTTCGGCGGTGCGGCTGCTGTCTCGCAGCCTCGGCCGCGATCCGAATTGCTCCCGTAATCGCAGCCGCGATGACTCGCGGCTCGGGATCGGTCGTGCGAGCTCCAACTTCGTCTGCAATGGCCTCCGCCAGCATGTCTTCCCACCGATTCCAACGCTCACGAAGCCGGTGCGCAATCGCTGGGTGGTGCAGAAGCTCTGGCAGTTCAGGCGCCCGGGCTGGTCGCTCTCGCTTCATGGGCTTGGGGGCCTGCAGCAGGACAGGCTGTATTGCGCTGAGTATTGGTTGCCGACGATCTCGCTCGTGGATGGCTCGCACCAAACGATCTAGGCGATCGTCGCCGCGGCCGAGGAAGACGTCCTCTTTCGTTTCGAAGTAGCCGAAGAAGGTCCGAGGCGAGACCTCCGCCTCATGAGCTATCTCGGCGACGGTCACCCCATCGAACCCTTTTTCTCGGTAAAGGCGCATCGCTGCCTCGATCAAGGCCTGGCGGGTCCGACGTTTTTTGATCTCGCGCAGCCCGAGCGCGGGACGGCTCACGTCTTGAGTGTCGTTGCTGACTCGCATCCCCCTGCTATTCTGCACTCGTGCAACTCTGCACAAGTGCAATTATATGAGAGCGACCGGGTAGAGTCCAATGCTCGCTTTACCGGCTAGGTGGCGGTTACCCGACGGCTTTCACTGCCGGCCAACGGCGGCTGACCAGGAGTAAATCGCCACGCTCGAGTCGCTCGCTCGCTTCGACATTCGCTTCCGATGGCTGATCGTCGCGGTCTGGATCATTGGCGCGATCGCGGCTCCGCGTGTACTGCCGAGCCTGGGTAGCCTGAGTCAGTCGAACAACTCACAGTTCCTGCCCTCGAACGCGCCGAGTCAGCTCGCAGCGACGTTGGCATCGCCATTCCAAACCACCAACACCGCCGCCACCGCAGTTATGGTGGCCTCCCGCTCCGACGGCCCACTCAGCGCCACGGACGACGCCGCCATCGAACAGGTGGAGGGGGCGATCAGCGGCTTGCCCGGAGTGATCGCCGTTCGCGACCAGGGACTCTCGGCTGATAGGCAGGCGCGTAAGGCCCTGGTGGTCACGGCATCCAACGGAGGCAACGCAGGCAACCCAGGCCTGGTCGGTTCAATCAGGGCCCTATTTGTCGCCGCGCAACCACCGGCCGGCCTTACCTTCCACTTGACGGGGCCGCTGGCTCAGGCAACAGATGCTGCTGCATCTGGGGCGCAAACCGGCACCAACATTCGGGTCTTCAGCGTGCTGTTTGTAATCGTCCTGCTGTTCATCGTCTATCGCTCCGTAATAGCGCCGCTTGTGACGCTGCTGCCGGCCGTGCTGTCCTTGCTGCTCGCTGGACCCGTGATTGCGGAGGCGGGCCAGGCCGGTCTGCCGGTGTCGATCGCTACCCAAACGCTGCTACCGGTGCTCCTGATTGGCGCCGGCACCGACTACGGACTGTTCCTCGTCTATCGGGTGCGCGAAGAGATCCGCCGCGGCTCAGCACCAACTGATGCACTGGTCACGGCCATGGGACGAGTTGGGCTGTCGATCGCCTATTCGGCGGTGACAGTGATCGCGGCGCTGGCGTGTCTTGTCATCGCCTCCTTCTCGCTGTACCGAGGCCTCGGGCCGTCGCTTGCCGTCGGAGTGGCGGTGATGCTGGCTGCCGCGTTGACCTTGCTTCCGGCGCTGCTCTCAATCTTCGGCCGCCTCGTGTTCTGGCCCTCGCATCCGACCAGCGGACAGCAGACCACCGGCTTGTGGGGCCGGGTGGCGACACGAGTCGTTCGCCGGCCGCTGCTCGTGCTTCTAGCGGGAGTGACACTGTTTGCGACGCTATCTGCAGGCCTGCTCGGATTCACCACCGGCGGATTCATCAGCAGCGCCGCCCCATCGGGCAGCGACTCGGCGGCAGGTACCGCTCAGTTGGCCGCCCATTTTCCTGCCGCCAACAGCAATCCGGAAACGCTTCTGCTCCAGTTCGCGACAACGATCTGGCAACACCCACAGAGCCTCGCTGACGCGCAGAGCCAGTTGGCGGCCGCCTCGGACCTGCGTTCGGTATCTGGACCCCTGAACCCAAACGGCACAGAGCTCTCGATTGACCAATTGGTAAGTCTCCACGCGCAGTTCGGCCCAGCCGCCGCGCTGCCAGCCACCCCACCTGTCTCCACCTCCGTCGATCCAGGGCTTTACCAGGCCTACCGGGCCACGGGGCAGTTCATCAGTGCCGATGGCCTGACGGTGCAGTTCTACGCCCTGGCCGCCGCCGGGCCTTCAGGAACGCACGCGGCGATCGCTTCCATCCCGGCTGTTCGCTCGACCTTGAGCGCTGTCGCCCAAGGCATCGGCGCCCACGACAGCGGTGTGGTCGGCCTGGACGCAGTCGCATACGACATAAACGACTACTCGACCACCGATCTGCTCGCGATTGCGCCGATCGTCATGGCCGCCCTCGCCATCCTGCTGGCGTTGCTCCTCCGTAGCTTGATCGCTCCGATCTATCTGATCGCGACGGTGGGGCTGTCGTATCTCGCAGCACTGGGACTGGCAAGCTTCTTGTTCTTGCACGTGGGCGGCGACCCCGGGATTAACTTCGTGATCCCGATTCTGCTTTTCATCTTTGCCATGGCACTGGGCGAGGACTACAACATCTTGTTGATGACGCGCGTGCGCGAGGAGGCACACGATCATCCTCTGCCATCAGCACTAACTCGCGCCGTCGGACACACGGGAGGCACGATCACATCGGCAGGACTCATCCTTGCCGGCACGTTTACGGTCCTTGCGATCGCTGGAAACTCGGATCAGTCTCGCCAGCTTGGATTCACGATCGCTTTCGCAATCCTGCTCGACACCTTCTTCGTTCGCACCCTGCTGGTGCCGTCGATTGCCGTGATGCTCGGCCGCTGGAACTGGTGGCCATCACGTTTGTCTCGCATTCAGGCTGCCATCCCGGCGGCGCCTCAGCCTGAACTCGAGCGAGTCGATGTCAACCCGTAGGAAGGTCCGATCCCGCTACTCGAGCAGGGTCAGGCCGCGCCGCTCGGCGCGGATGAAATGGTCCTCGATTTTCGAACTGCGGTGATACACGGTCCCGTGATGTACGTCCGTCGGCTTCGGACGATGACTGGCTACCGGCGGCTGTCCCGCGATCTCACATTGGCCCCGCGACAACACTGTCCACGCCGCCTCGGTTTGGTTGCTCCGTACGAAATTGTGATACGGGTGAGTGCGGCTAACTCTAGAGAGACTCTGAAACCGCCGATTTTGAATACGAAAATGGTCGGGGGGACGGGACACTATTTGAACCGCCGACATGAACTCGCGGGCGGTGTCTTGAGACTTCTGAAAGGCCATCGAATCGGGTTGTAGTTGCTCGATGCGCAACATACGGCGGCGTGACTGCGAGCCCCACGATACGGCGCCGCGGGTTCCGCTCTGGCACCTAGGTGATCGTTCCGAACCCGACTGGCAAGGCGCACTGGAAAGGATGTGATCAACCACGCCGCGATCCAGTGGGCGAGTGCGGTCGCTTCTTCACGCCGGTATGCGCCGTTGGTCATCCAGTTCGCAGGTCGAAGGACAGGTCCGCGGTAGCTCTAGACGACCTTAGCCTGACTACGGTGGCCAATCAAAGCCTCCTGGGACCTATCGGAGCAGTGGGTAGCGCGTGCCTCCTGCTCATCACCGCGGCGTGCGCGTCGATCGATGCGAAGCCGGCCCATACGCCAGCGAGCTCAGCCGCGGCCTCCCCAGCCACGCCGAGTGGCGCGAATGCTCTCGAGCTGTGTTTCCGGCCAATCCCCGCGGACTGGGCCGCAGCGATGTCGGGAAAGGTCGCGACTCTGGATAGCATTACGTTCGGCCCCGCCGCTGTAGACGACAGCGACGGTGTCGTATACGGCTACTTCCGAAATGCCTCACAACAAGGCGTTGCATTCGTCAACCTGCAGACCGGAAAGTTGACCGTAGTTTCGACCATGACCGCGGCCGAGTCGGGCGTGATATGGATGACCTACGCGGACGGCTGGCTAGTTTGGGCACAAGGCGAGTCGACTGATCTGATCGGGAACTGGAGCATCCAGGCATGGAATGCGACCACGCACGTCAGGCTGCAGCTTGCGACGTCGAAACTTCCCGACGGAACTTACCTGCAGGCCGAGGAGGTATTCCCGGTCGTGGGACACGGGTACGTCGCCTGGAACCAGCCCACCAGTGAGACGTCCGTTGATCTGCGGGTCTACCGGCTCGACACCCGGTCTGAGGTGACGCTGGACTCCGGAAAGCTCAGCTCACCAGTCTTCGCGTCGAATTACCTGGTCTGGGCGAAGTTCGTAGACGGCGCGAACGAGCCCTCCTTTCGTTTCGCCGACGTCGACACGCTGCAGCCGGTTTCGGTCCCGCCCGAGCTGCGCGCCTCGCGCCCCATCACCTTTCTGGCTGGCTCCAACGACGTCCTTGTATGGACGGCCAACCCACTAGGAACGAGCAGCACCTACAACATGGGCGTGGACTGGCTGGCAAAGGGCCAGCTCCGCTGGTACTCGTCGAGCTCACAACCGTTGCAGTTTCCTTTCGTGGCCGGTGGTTACATGGTGTGGTCCACCCCGGACGGCAACGCCGTCGCCGACCTGAGCACAGGTGGCAGCTTCGTGATCAATGGGAACGGAGCGATCGCAGCCGCGGGAGACACGATCGTCGTAGCGTCACTAGCCCCAGGTCCGAAGGGTGCCGCCCCGACCACTTCGCTTTCGATGCTTCATCCGACGGCACTTCAGGGCCTAGGCACCTGCACTGGCTAGGCGCTCCAGCAGTGACTGCAACGAGGTCGTAGGGGCCACGTCCGGATTCGAACCGTGGACCCGATAGCACGTGACCGGGTGCCGAGCGCTCGACGCAGCCCAATCGGGGCCGCTCTGCCGAACTAGTAGAGGAGGGGACGTTCTAGCCCCGACGCTGCGGCCGCGACCGTCGTCGAGTTGGCCCTGATGTACGTAGACTTCGAAGCTGGACTCCGTCTAGGGCCTTCCGCGATGACGTGATCGCATGGCTGTGCTCGCGAAGAAGATCGAGGATAGGAGTCCGGGAACTCGCCCGCGCCCCCTCTGGATCGTTGTCGGACACAGCGAGTGCCATCGCGGTCGCCACGATCACCTGAACCCTTGGATCCGCCAACCGGTAGTGGATCTGTCGACCTGCTCTGCGGCCCACCACCAGACCGACGGCAACCAACCTTTTCAGGTGTCCGGAATCGTTCGCTTGTGAGCCGCCGAAGATGTCGCAGAAATCCTTGACGCGCAGCTCTTCAGAAGCCAGGCACATGAGGATGGTGAGGCGTATCGGATCGCCCGTCGCCGCGAGGATCGCGGCCGCGCGGTGAACTTCTGCCGAGCGTGACTCGGGACGATCCATCGGCAAACAGCGATGGTAATGGTGGAGCGACCACTATATCTGGGCCCAGCATTGCCTAGATGCCCCCTATCTCGTGGTCGATTAGAGGCGGAAAAATCGGGGGCCGGGGATTTGAACCCCCGGGCCTCACGGTCCCGAACCGTGTCGCTGGCGTGTCCTCCGGTGTCCGACAGGCTCCTTAGTCGTCCTCGCGAATACGAAATCGACCAGGCTGGTGTCCCTTGGTGACCCCCTAGAGCCGTCCGGTGCCGGGAATGCGTGATCCAGCTGTGATCCAGCGGGTATGCTCGCGGCCCTGTCAGCTGCTCAGGATTGGACAGATGAGCGAGGCTAGGTGGTCAATGCGGACTCTAAGCCGGGTTCTGTAGCGGTGAGATCGACCCACCGATTCTGAATACCAAACGACACCTACCGACACCCTGCGATTGAGTGCGGCTGCGTATTTTTTGCGTACTAGTACGCCTGACATTCTGTATCCCTTCAGCGAGTTGCCCGATTTACACTCGGCCTATGAACCAGCCGATCGGGCAAACGGCCAGCGACACCTGCGGAATCTGTGGCGAACCGGCAGCCGCCGATTTCACCTACCGGCTCAATCCGGACGCTGAACTAGCCTCGGACCCAAGCCGCGTGAATGTGATCTCGCTTTGCAAAGACCACGACGAGGAACGAAGGGCCAGCGGCGATCAGGCCTTCTTCGATAAGCACGTGGCTCAGTAGGACGACCTGCCCTTTCGGCCACAGCTCCCACATAGTTTCAGGCCTGCTACTACGCCGGGTGCCGGCCAGCCGTTGAAGTTTCGCCTGCTCCCGCCGTCCCCGAATATGCAGATGGGCGATTTGACCGCTTACGGGGAGTGCGCTCCTACGGTGTATCCGCGTCCACCGCGTAAGGAAACCTGGCCGCCGCGGGGGCGTCCTCGGCAATCCTGAAATGACCGACACCATGTCGCAGAGAACATCGGCCCGGCGAGAGAGTTATAGCTTCTGCTTGCCGATGGCCTTCAGGCGCGGCAGGAGCACCAAGTCGGCCGCTTCCTCAGCGTCTTTGAGGAGCGTCTTGCGCGGCGTGCCTAAGCGCGCACGCATGGTCAGGCCACGAGCAATATCTGTGACTTGGCTCGCGCGCAGGGCTACCGGAAAGTCAGGCGGGATGTCTCCCGCACTGATCCCATCCCGGAAACGGCGCTCCACCAGCGCCGCGCCGCCCGCGACCGTGCTCTGCAGGAACCGCCGAACTTCAGCGTCGTCTACAAGCGGCGCTACGCACTCCAGAAGGCAGCCCCGGGCGGACCCTTTTTCGGTCGCCCTTTCGACGTTGTACCTCAGAAAGCCCGCGATCGAGTCGCGAAGACCCTGTGGCGAGAAGAGTTCCCTCGCGGCTGATGCGCCCTTCCGTTCTGCGTACGCCCTAAGGGCGCGCAAGAATATCGCCCGCTTGTCCCCAAAGACGGCATATAGGCTCGGGCGTCCCACACCCATCCCGGCGACGAGATCGTCAATCGTCACTCCGTCAAAGCCTTTCGACCAGAACACCTGAATCGCCTTTTCCACCGCTCGCGTCTCGTCGAAGCTGCGCGGTCGACCCCGCGGCCTAGCGGTATTTTGAATCATTTGGTTCAAAACTCTTGACAATGGCCATCGCACGATTATAGTATCAAACAGTTCGAAATTAGCAACCTGACCCTGGTCTCGCGGGGCCTTACGACTCGACCTTTCCTCGTTCCCCCTTCACCAAGGAGCCGACCATGGAACATTCGATCGCTCTCGTCACCGGCGCCACCTCCGGGGTCGGTTATGCGGCAGCCCGCATTCTTGCCGGAGAGGGCTGGCGCGAAATCATCGTCACCGGGCGCAGTCTGGGTCGGGCCCAGGAAACAGCCGCTCAGCTCGCGTCTGAGACCAAAATGCAGGTCTTTACGCCGCTGGAGCTGGATCTGAACAAGCCGTCCAGCGTTCAGTCCGCCCTTGCCGAGCTCCTCAAGCGAGGGCGGCCGGTCGATTTCCTATTGCTCAATGCCGGGGTGCTCGGTGGCAAGGCGCGCGTGCTCACTGCGGCGGGCGTGGAGGCGGCTCAGGCCCCGCTGATCGGCCATCATCAACTGACTGTCGGGTTGCTCCGCGCCAACTTGCTGAGCCCCAACGCGCGGATTGTCATTGCCGGCTCGGAAGCTGCCCGAGGGGACGTACCCATGTTCAGCTATACCGACGTGGCGGCCCTTGCGGCCACGC
>DASVEP010000252.1:0-4420 GCA_036380475.1 Candidatus Dormiibacterota bacterium | reverse complement strand
TCCATCTCCATGTCGAGCGCGAGGAGATAGTTGCAGCCCTCGGTGGACTCGCCGTCGTACGAAGTCTCCACGAAATACTCGGCGTCCACCCGCTTGCCCATCAGCCGGCCCTGCATGTCCGTGAACGCGACGACGACCGTGTCGATCTTGCCGTTCTCGACGCCGGCGGCAAGCTGGTCTTTGGTCAGCATCGCGTCAACGCGCCGTTTTATGGTTGCGTCCGCGCGCGCGAGCCACGAAGCGCTCGAAGAGCGCCCGCGCCCACGGTAGGTCGGTCGTGAGCTCCTCGGGGTGGCATTGCACTGCAACGATCAGGCCGTCGTCTGACTCGACGCCTTCGACGGTGCCGTCCTCGCCATGAGCCGTTTGCTGCAGTCCCTCAGCCAGATTTTTGATCGCCTGGTGATGAAGGCTGTTGACGCGGATCTTGTGCTCTCCCGCCGCGCGTCCGAGCTCGGATGCGGGATCGACCTCGATCGTGTGGGCGAGGTGGCTGCGCCCAAGCGCGCGCACCTCGTGGCCTTCGAGGTGCTGGACGAGCGAGCCGCCCATGGCCACGTTGATCACCTGCTGTCCGCGGCAGATGCCGAGCACCGGCAGCTCCCGCTCGCGCGCCTGGCGGAACATCGACAGCTCCGTCTCGTCCAGCTCGGGGTCGGTGTCTCCGACCTTCTCGTCCCGGTTCTCTCCATAAAAGGACGGGTCGACATCCCAGCCCCCCGGCAGGAGAAGTCCATCGACTTCAGGCAGCGCCTTGGTCCCCGGAACCACGTCGACAGGCACGGCGCCGGCCGCCTCCACCGCCCGGCGGTAAGGCACGAAGTAGTCCAGGCCGCGCCTCGGATGGACCGTGATCCCGATTCGGGGCTTCTCCGCCACGAGTTAAACGATCAGTCCCCGGCCGCTCCGGCCGCGGCGACGATGCCAGGCTCGGATAGCTCCGCTTCGATCTGGGCCAGCTCGGCAGCCGTGCCCTGGACCTTCGGGCCCTTGAACCAGTTCCTGGCCGAAAGGAACCAGTAACCGCCGGCGTAGATCAGCACCGCTGCAACTGCGACGGGCGCGAAGTTGAATGTCGCGAGCGTGTTGCCCGGGGACGTTTGCGGAAGCACGAACAGGATCGAGATGATCACGATCCATATGACGGCGATCCAGCCGACGACGGAGCTCCACTGGCCGAGGTGCCACGGTCCCCGTTGGAAGGTCTTGCCCGCCAGCAGCCGAAGGAGGATCGGTATGCCGTACGCGATGTACAGACCGATCACGGCGATCGACGTGATGGCAGCGTATGCGGTCGGGTTCCAGATATAAGGCAGTCCGAGCAGCAAGGCACCGACGGCTGCAAACCAGATGGAGTTGGTCGGAGTCCTCGTGCGCGGGTTGACCTTGTGCCAGAACTGCGAGCCGGGCACCGCGCCGTCACGCGAGAACGCGTAGATCATCCGCGAGTTGGCCGTCACCGAGGACATCCCGCAGTAGAACTGGGCGCCGATGACGATCAGGAGGAGCAGCGAAGCGCCGTCCTTGCCGATCGCGTCGGCGAAGATCACAGCCGGCGCGGCGCCGGCGGCCCCGGCGGCCGTGGCGTAGTCGGCGTCGTTGATCGCCTGCGTCACGCCGATTAGCAAGATCCAGCCGGCGATGAGCGAGATGATGATCGACCACACAATGCCCCGCGGGCCGGAGACCGCCGCATTGCGCGTCTCCTCGGTCATGTGCGCGGACGCGTCATAGCCGGTGAATGTGTATTGCGACAGGAGGAGGCCGGTGAGGAAGACGAAGACCGACGCCCCCCCGAAGCTGAACCCGGTCAGGTTCACGAACTTCGTGAAGACGTAGGACGGGGACTGGTGGAACTTCGAGAACAGGAAGAGGACGCCGACGATGACGAGGACTCCGATGATGTGCCACCAAACGGAGATGTCATTGAGCTTTGCCACCAGGCCCACGCCGAATGTATTGAGGAGACCGTGGATGAACAGCACGACCGCGTAGCACCCGATGATGGTCAGGCGAGCGTTGATGTCGGTGGTGGCGTTGAGGGGATTTGGCCATGAGGAGATGTAGCCGCTCAGCAGATAGTTGATGAAGAACGCAAGTCCAAAATCGATGCCGGCGGTGATCGCCACCTGGCCGAGGAGGTTGAACCAGCCGGTGAACCAGCTCCAGCCGGCAGAGTTCTTGCCCCCGAGCTTGGCGGCCCAGTAATACAGCCCGCCTGCGGTCGGGTAGCTCGAGCAGACCTCCGCCATCGCAAGTCCGACCAGCAGGACCATGATTCCCACAAACGGCCAACCAAGCGTGATGACCGCAGGGCCGCCGTTGGTCATGCCGAAGTAGTAGAGCGTCAGACAGCCGGAGAGGATCGAGATGATGGTGAACGACACGGCGAAGTTGGAGAAGCCGCTCATTCTGCGCAGCAACTCCTGCGCGTAGCCCATCCGGTGCAGCTGCTCGACGTCAGAATCGTGAGACGCGACGCTCATGCTTTTCCCCTTTTTCCCCTAGACGCTGCAAAAGCGCGCGTCTATAACGCCTCAGGCTTGCGGGGAAGCTAACAGCCGATAGGATTCTTGTCAAGAATGTCTCCAGTGGAGCCGGAATGGATCCAGATGTAACAAACGTCACCGCGCATGACTCTCGGGTCGGCGAGCTGGTTCGGCACCGCCTGGCCAGCCTCAGCCCCGCCGAGAGGAAGCTGGCGCGCGTCCTGCTGGCCTCCTATCCGATCGCCGGCCTAGAAAGCGTCGCCCGTTTTGCCGAGCGGGCGCGCGTGAGCCCCCCGACGGTGACCCGGTTCATCACCAAGCTCGGCTTCAAGGGATACCCGGAGTTCCAGGAGGTGCTCCGGCACGAGGTGCAGGCCAGGCTGTCCTCGCCTCTCGAACGTTATCGAGACGAGGCGCCCGGCCAGGGCGCCGACACCCTCCTGACGGGCGCCCTGGACGTCTCGCGCCGCAACCTCCAGGCGACGATCGAGCAGCTCTCCCATCACGACTTCGAAGAGGCGGTCGGGCTGCTCTCGGACGTCCGGCGGCGGGTGCTGGTGCTTGGCGGCAGGGTCAGCTCCCAGCTCGCGCGCTATCTGGCCGGCCAGCTGCACCTCTTACGACCCGGCATCACCCTCGTCGATGTCGAACGCGGCGCTCCGGCCCAACAGCTGATCGACGTGCGCAAGGGCGACACGCTCGTCGTTTTCGACTACCGCCGGTACCAGGCGGACACGATCGAGAGCGCTCGCATCGCATCGGCGCAGGGGTGCAACGTGATCCTCTTCACCGATCCGTGGCTGTCGCCGGCGTCGGCATTCGCGCGCCAAGTGCTGGTGACCAGCGTCGAGCTGGTCGGGCCGTTCGATTCTCTGGTCGGCGCGACCGCAGTCGTCGAGGCGATGGTGGCCGCGGTGCTCGATCGACTCGGACCCCGGGCTCAGTCACGCATGCAGAACCTGGAGCGCCTGCGCGCAAGCGACGTGATCGGCGAGCACGAGCACCCGAACGGCTAGAGGCCACCCGCGCGGGCTGCGGCGCGCAGCGCGCGCAGCTGCATCACCTTGACCCCTCCCACCGTGTTGCCCATCTCGCAGGCCGTCTCGGCCAGCGAATAGCCGCGCAAGAACCGCAGCTCCAGAACCCTTCTGTAATGCGCCGGGAGTGCGCTCAACACGCGCTCCACCCATGCGGCCGCAGCGGGTGGCGCCACGAGCTCTTCACCGCGAGACTCGACCCAGAGCTCGTCGGCCAGCTCGGCTTCCGGCACCCGCGCACGGTTGGACCAGAACGACGCCATCACCGATCGCGCCGTCGTGTACAGGTACGCGCGCACGGCAGGGCCCGGATATTCGTTCCGCATTCGCGGCAGCGCTTTGAGGGCAACCTGCTGCGTCAGGTCTTCCGCATCGGGGCGGTTGCCGACCCGGGCATAGATGTACGCGTAGACCTGTTCGAGCTCGTTCAGGGCGGTATCTGTCGCCGACCGGGCTGCGCGGGCCGCCACCGCGTTACCGGTTGGAGAGGGGACGGCCGCCGCGATCAGGCTGCCAGGGACCACCTCAGGATCTCTCGCGAGCGAGATACATGCAAGCGAGAATCTCGCTCCTGTGCAACCTATTCCGTATGCTTGGGCCGGTGGCTCAAAAGGATTGGACCGACGCGCTCCTCGACCGCTGGGCCGAGGGCCAGGCCGGCCCTTCGATGGAGCCCTATCAGGTGACGGCGCGTATCTCCCGCATCGCCCTCCACATCGCCCGGCTCCAGGAAGGGTCGTTCGGTAAGTTCGGCCTGAACCGCGGTGAGGTCGGGGTGCTCGGAGCGCTACGCACCGCCGGACCACGGCAGCAGCTCTCGCCAACCAGGCTGTTCAAGGGACTGATGCTCTCTTCGGCGGGCATCACCAGCCGGCTCGATCGCCTGGAACAGCG
>DASVEP010000251.1:0-5958 GCA_036380475.1 Candidatus Dormiibacterota bacterium | reverse complement strand
TGGATCCGGGTCGCAGATGTTTGGGCCTCGGATGGAACGCCGGTGGCGGACGCGATGTCAGCCTCGGGGAGCTCGACCTTGTCACTGGCGAGCTGACGGCGTGGGCAACGCCAGGCGACTTCTGGGTGTGGGAAGACTGGAGCCCGGACGGAGCGCGCGCAGCCGTCATCAAGGTGTTTGGCACCTGGACGGAGGCACACGTCCTCGAGCGGAATGGGGAAATGGCGCGCATCCTCCCGACCGCCCGCCGGGTCAACGAGATCAGATGGACGACGAGCGGAATGCTCATGTTGACGGACGCCGGCGACCGCGACTTCATAGGGCTTGCCGAGGTCGATCCACAGCAGCCGGACAGGGTCAAGCGCTGGCTGATCTCCGACCAGCACGACGTCGAGGGTTACGCCGTCGATCACGCCTCGAAGCGCGCGGCCGCGGTCGTCAATCAGGGTGTTTACGACGAGATTCAAATCGTCGACCTGGCCAGCGGTGACAAGATCGACCGCATCCCGTGGAAAGGTGGGGTCGTCCTGTCGGACATCACCGGATCCGAGAGCTACCACATGAGCTGGAGCGAGGACGATACGTCGCTTCTTGTGAGCTGGGAGCATCCGACCCGTCCGGCAGAGATCTTTGAGTGGCCTGCGGACCGCCAGTGGACTCATATCAACGACGACGGCGAATTCAAAGACCTCGTGAAACCGTCCGAGATCACGTACACGAGCTTCGACGGCCTCGAAATCAATTGCCTGCTGTACCGGAAGGACGACACGCCTCGGCCTGCGGTGGTTCAGTTCCACGGCGGCCCTGAAGGCCAGAGCCGCGGGCTGTACCTTCCGGTCGTTCAACTCCTGGTGGACGCTGGAATCAACGTCCTCCTGCCCAATGTTCGCGGTTCTACAGGCTATGGCTTCCTCTTCCAGAGCCTGGACGACCGGACACTCCGATGGGATGCGGTCAAAGACGGTTGCGAGGCCGCCCGTCATCTCAAATCCACCGGACAGGCGACGAAGACGGCCGCGATGGGCGGATCCTATGGCGGCTTCATGACGCTCGCGGTCCTGGTCGAGGATCCAGATCTGTGGGACGCCGGCATCGACATTGTCGGCATCGCAGACTGGCACACCTTCTTCAAGAACATGCCGCCATGGCGAGGGGTCATCCGCAAGCGCGAGTACGGCGACCCGGATGGCGCCGAATCAGATTTTCTCCGTCAGATCAGCCCGATTCACGCCGCGCACAAGATCAAAGCCCCGCTCCTGATCATTCACGGAAGAAACGATCCGAGGGTTCCCGTAGGGGAGTCCGAGCAGCTCGCCGAGCGGGTGCGCAGCGCTGAGATCATCGTGTTCGAAGATGAAGGGCACGGCGTGGTGAAGCTCGATAACCAGGTCGCGGCCAACAGCCGCATCCTGGCCTTCCTGCGCAAGCAACTTCTCGGAAGCGCCGATTGACGCGCATTCCTTATTACGAGGAGCTGCACCCCTCCCGCGGCGTGCTGCCCGCTCGCGCCTGGTTTCGCTCCGACGCTCCGACGCTGAGTCTCAACGGGCAATGGCGATTCAGATTGTCAGCGCGCGCGGACGTCGAACCCGACCTCGCCGAGGAGAATCTCGACGATTCCGATTGGGACCTGATGCCAGTCCCCTCTCACTGGCAGCTGCACGGCTACGGTTCACCCGCCTACACGAACGTGCGGTACCCGTTTCCCGTGGATCCACCTCGCGTTCCTGACGAGAACCCAACTGGCGACTACCGGCGTTCGTTTGTGCTGCCGCAGGAATGGAAGGGCATGAAAGTCCTGTTGCGCTTCGACGGCATCGATTCATGCGCGCGGGTCTGGCTCAATGGACGCGAGGTCGGGGTCACGAGCGGAAGCAGGCTTCCTGCCGAGTTCGATGTGACCAATCTGGTCCGCCGTGGTGTGACCAACTCGCTGGCGGTTCGAGTCCATCAATGGTCGTCCGGAAGCTATCTCGAGGACCAGGACATGTGGTGGCTCTCCGGGATATTCCGCGATGTCACGCTGCTCGGCCGTCCCCAAGGTGCGATTTCCGACTACTTCGTGCACGCCGACTTTGACGCCGCGACCGCAGCTGGAAGTCTCCGTGTCGATTCCGATGTCACCGCGCGGGTGGTCGTTCACGAGCTGGGCATCGACGTCGCCACGGGCGAAACAGTGACGGTGCAGGGGGTGGAGCCCTGGTCTGCCGAATTGCCGCGCCTTTACAAGGGCGAGCTGCGCACGGAACGAGAGCGGATCGAGTTGCGCGTCGGGTTCCGCCGGGTTGCCATCACCGACGGCGTCCTCACCGTGAACGGCCGGAGGATCCTGTTCCGCGGTGTCAACCGGCACGAGTTCCATCCCGACTCTGGACGTGCTCTCGATGAAAGCGCAATGGTGCACGACGTGCGGCTCATGAAGCAGCACAACATCAACGCGGTCCGGACGAGTCACTATCCGCCCCATCCTCGTTTCCTCGAACTCTGTGATGAGTACGGCTTGTGGGTGATCGACGAATGCGACCTCGAGACGCACGGGTTTTTCGAGGGCAGGAAACCGCTGCCCGGCAACCCTGTCGACGATCCGCGCTGGGAGGCGTCGCTGGTGGACCGGATGCAACGCATGGTGGAACGAGACAAGAACCACCCGAGCGTGATCATCTGGTCACTGGGCAACGAATGCGGTCCTGGGGTCAACCTCGGCGCGATGGCCCGCTGGGCGCGTGCCCGCGATGCATCTCGCGTCCTGCATTACGAACGCGATCTGTCGTGCCGGGATGTCGACGTCTACAGCCGCATGTACGCGACGCATGATGAGGTGGAGCAAATCGGCCGCCGCATGGAGGCGCCACTCGATGATCCGATACTCGACGCGCGCCGGCGCGCCATGCCTTTCATCTTGTGCGAGTACGCCCACGCGATGGGCAATGGGCCTGGCGGCCTGCTCGAGTATCAGGCTCTATTCGAAAAGCACGCGAGGTGTCAGGGCGGCTTCGTGTGGGAGTGGATCGATCACGGACTGCGCAAAACCGGGTCCAACGGAAAGGAGTTCTACGCATACGGCGGTGACTTCGGGGAGCCCGTGCACGACGGGAATTTCGTCGCCGACGGCCTCCTCTTCCCTGACCGCTCCCCGTCGCCCGGATTGCTCGAGTACAAGAAGATCATCGAGCCGGTGAGGATCGAGGCCGAGGCGGTTGGGCGGGTGCGGATCACCAACCTTTACGACTTTCAGGACCTCGATCACCTCAGCTTCTCCTGGAAGTTGGAAGAGGAGGGCCGGCCGATTGCGCACGGACCTCTCGCCGTCCCACATCTCGAGGCCGGTGAGTCGGCTTCAGTTCCACTGCCCGATAGCCTTCCGCATGCGACGCGCGAGGCATGGCTGACGATCCGAGCAAGGCTTACCGATGCACAAGAGTGGGCTCAGAGCGGTCATGAGGTCGCGACGGGGCAAATTCCGATGGCTCCTGGCGCGACATGGGACGCACCGAGTGCAGACAAAACGCAGCTCGCCCCCGTCCGCCGCGATGGTCTGGTCCTGCTTGGAGAGGCGACGTTCGACTACGCCTCCGGCCGGCTGATCGAGTTCGGTGGAGTCAAAGTCGAGGGACCGCGCCTCGATGTGTGGCGCGCGCCGATCGACAACGATCGGGGATTCTCCGGAGAGCCCGTAGAGCCTGCGTGGCGCCGGATCGGACTGGACCGGATGCAGCACCGCGTCGACGATGTTCGAATCGCCGACCACAGGTTGATAGTCATCACTCGCGTCGCGCCGGCGGCCTCGACCCTCGGATTCCTGGCCGATTACCAGTGGACGGCGACGGCGAATGCGCTTCGTCTCGTTGTCACCGTCACACCTGAGGGCGGCTGGATGGGCGTGCTGCCGCGGCTTGGGCTGCGCATGGCGTTGCCGTCATCCTTCGGACGTGTCGAGTGGTTCGGTCTTGGACCCGGCGAGGCCTATGCCGATTCTCGACGCGCTGTCCTGGTCGGCCGGTATTCGGCAACCGTTGACGACATGCAGACGCCGTACGTCTTTCCTCAGGAGAACGGCAATCGGGCCGAGGTGCGATGGGCGACGCTCAAAGACTCGACTGGGGTTGGGATCGGCATCACCGGATATCCGGAATTCGACCTGACGGTCCGCCGCTGGACCACCGAGGATCTCGACGCCGCCCGCCACACCAGCGAGCTCACGCCGCGCGACCGGATCTGGGTCAACATCGACGTGGCCCAGAACGGAATCGGATCTGCCTCCTGCGGACCCGGTGTGCTTCCGCAGTATCGCTTGGAGCCTGCTCCGGTACGGTTCGAGATCGGCTTCAGCAAGCTGAACTAGTCAGTCTTTGCCACCAACTCTCAATTGACAGTACTTGTACAGGGCCTCACACGCGACGCTTCCCCGGTCCAGCCGTTCCTCGTCGGTAGCCGAACCTTCGCGGATTCCGTCAAAGATCGCCAGAAGACCGGCTGACTCAGAGGGCGCACCTTCGTCGTGAGGCAGGTCGGCGCCGTGGATGATCTCGGACATGCTGCGCAGCGCCGGATCACGCAGCTCGTACTTCTCGAGAAGAGTCTCGAACGTGCAGCGGCCGTCTCGGTGGCTGAGTTCGGCGCCACGAATGTCGAACGGGATACCCGCCAGGTCTCGCAGGTCGACGGTCCGCGGTAGGAACTCGAAGGTGGCGCCCGGGTCGATGAAGCGCCGAATGGCCCACGCGGTCGCGGTGCGATCGATGTGGATTCGTTCCCTGGTTACGAAATGCACTGCTCAGATGCTATCCGTGCGCCGTCTTGTTTGCAACCTAGGTTGCGTGTAATGTATGTTGCAAATCATGTGGCGCCGTATCCTGGCGATCTTCGACCCGAGCCTGCCGCGGCAGGTCTGGCTCCTGCAGCTCGGTGTGCTGGTCAACTTCCTCGGCAACGGGATGGTGGCTCCGTTCCTGATCCTTTACCTGCATTACGGGCGCGGAATCCCGCTGGCTCTTGCGGGGTCGGCGGTGGCGCTTGGCGGCATCACCGCAGTTACATCGGGCCTGCTCGCAGGAACGCTGAGCGACAGGATCGGCTCGAGGAACGTGCTGGTGGGAGCGATGCTGTGCAACGTCATCGTCTACCTGCTCTACACACAGGTGACCGTGCCCTGGGAGGCTTTCGTCGTGGGGTTCCTCGTCGGAATCGGCACCGGCGCCTACGGTCCGAGCTCCCAGAACCTCATCGCTTCGCTGGTGCCGCCCGAGCGGCGTCAAGCCGCGTTTGCCCAGAACCGCATCACAGCGGTCGTCGGTCTCGGTTTGGGCGGTGTGATCGGGGGCTTGATCGCTGCGCGAGGACTGTCGGGCTACTTGCTCTTGCTGGTTCTGGATGCGATCACGTTTCTGACCATCGCAGTGGTGGTGTCACAACTTCCAGCCGGGCGCGCGCTCCCTCGAGCCGCGACTGGCGGTTCGTACGCTCTCGTGCTCCGAGATCGCGCCTTTCTGCGCCTGGTCGGCCTCAACATCGCGATGGTGACCGGGGGCATCGCTCCGATGCTGGTGCTGCTCCCGGCATTCGCGAAAGGACAGGCCGACGTCAGCGAACCTGCGATTGGCGCGATCTACGCTGCGAACACCCTGACCATCGTCGTGGCGCAGCTGCCGCTGACGAGGCTGACGCGCGGCCACGGTCGGATGTTCGTTCTGAGGCTTGCGGCGCTGACCTGGGCCTTTGGTTGGTTGATCTGCCTGGCGGCCGGCGTCTGGCTCGCCGGCAACGTGGCCGCCTTGCTCATCGGCGCAGCCGCGATCGTCTATGCGACGGGCGAGTGCCTCTACAGCGCGATCATGCTGCCGACCACCACGGTGCTTGCACCGGAATACTTGCGCGGTCGCTACCTTGGCGCCATGGGCCTTGCCTGGCAGACGGGATTCATGATCGGGCCTTCCGTTGGCGGCCTCGTGCTGGGCGCCT
>DASVEP010000250.1:0-18298 GCA_036380475.1 Candidatus Dormiibacterota bacterium | reverse complement strand
GGGCTCGCGTCGCCGAACGTGGTGTAGACGTACGTCACCGAACCACCTCCGTCGAACGCTCGGATGGTCAGCGGCGGATAGCCGAGAACGGTGCCTCCATCCGCCGAGCGCCCCTTCGGCGGGGTGATGGGCACCACCGTGGCCGCGACGCCCGCTCCCATCGTCGGTCGAGCGGCAACGAAGAACTGCTCCGGCGTCAATGAACCGGCGGGAGCGGAGGGCCAGCCCCCTGCCGGGGCGGGGAGCGGGACGGGCCGCCAGCTGTCTCCGCCATCGTCTGTCCCGTAGGCATAGGGTCCACTGGACAGGCTGTAAAGCCAGCCTCGATGCGTGGTGATGAACATGATGCGAAGGGCCTGGTCTTCGGCCGACACTGGATCGCCCAGGTCCGTCCATGTCGCACCGCCATCCCACGTGCGAAACAGCATCTCCGTCGCGGGGTAGGTCGGTGTGGGGGCCAACTGGACAAGCAACCACCCGAATTTCAAGGTGATGAAATCGGCGGATCGGACGTAGCCGCCACCCACCCGAACATCGTCACGGCTCCACGTCTTACCGCCATCTAGCGTCTGGAACATCACCGACTGCGGTCCTAGCAAGATCACGACGCCATGGCTGCTGTCGAAGAAGTTTGCGTACTCGCCGATATCGCCGCCCGGCCCGCTCAACTGTCGCGTCCAACTGCCGCCGCCGTTGACGGTGTTGAGGACGGCGAAGTCGTGGTTGGGCAGTTCTGCGACGACCCAACCGGTGTTGGGACTGATGAAGTGGATCCCCGCCAAACGGTATGAGGCCTCGCCCGTGAACCTGGATGCGGCCGGCAGTGCGCCATCTCCTCCGCTCAATAGCTGTGGACGCACGTAAGCGATGGTGGCGACGCCGATGACCAGAATGGAGGCGGCCATCAATGCCAGCGCGCGGCCTGTGCGGCCGCGCCGTACGGGCGAGCGAAGCTCCTCTTCGGAATCCATCCCCGTCGGAGATAGTCTGAATGCTCATGGTCCGCACGGCGATCCTGAGTGACGCGCACGCGATCGCTCATGTGCACGTAGCAAGCTGGCGGACAACCTATAAGGACGTCCTGAGTGACGAATTCCTCGGGTCGCTGAGCGAGACGCACTACGAGGAGCGATGGAGACGTGTCATTGCCGATGGCAGCTCGAAGGTGTACGTCGCAGAGGAAGGCGGCGACGTCGTCGGCTTCGCATCAGGCGGTCGGGAGCGGGCCGGCGAGCCGGGGTATGAGGGCGAGCTCTACGCCATCTACCTGCTCGAAGCCTCGCAGCGCCGCGGTCTCGGACGCGAGCTGGTTCGGGCGTCGGTTCAAGGCCTCCGCGAGCTGGGCCTGAGCACCATGATCATCTGGGTTCTTCGCGACAACCAGCCGGCTCGCGCGTTCTACGAGCGGCTTGGCGGTGTATACGTTCGCTCGCAGCCGATCACGATCGGCCCCACGACGACCGAGGAAGTGTCATATGGCTGGCGGCGGCTCGATGACGTGCGTTACTGAGCCGCCGTTGCGGGATGGCGACCGCATCGGCAGCAGTCCGCTCGCTGCGGAGAGCACGCACAACGCTGTGATCGCAAGGAACGCGAACGTCGGGCTGATCGTGAACAAGTAGCCGCCGGCGATCGCGCCACCGATCTCGATCGCGGTCTGGATGGTCTGGAACACGCCCTGGGTGCGGCCCTGGTGACCGGGCTCCGCGTGGCGGCTCACCTCGGCGATGAGGCTTGGCGCCCCTGAGATGGTGAACACGCCCTCGATCAAGCCCAGGGCGACCAGCCAGGGCACCGAAGAGATGAACGGGTATATCGCCGAGAAGAGCGCAGTGACCAGGAGGGCTCCGACGATCAACCGGCGCGCTCCGAAACGATCGCCGAGCGCACCCGCTCTGGCGCTGACGACGAGGGCCGGGATCCCAAACGTTGCGAACGAGATCCCAACCGCAAGTGTGGTGGCGCCGCGATAGGTCATGTAGAGAGACCAGATCGTGTCGAACGTCCCGATCATGTACGACGTCCCTGCACCGAGGAGGATCAGGGGCATCAGCGCCCTCACGATGCGAATGAAACCCACCGGAGGTTCTGTCGTCGGCTCGACCCGGACGTTGCGAAGGGTCAGGATGGCGGCAGCGGCCAGGCCCGTGACGACGGCGGCGACGACGAACACCACGCTCAGGTTGAAGAGCGCGATCAGCCCGCCAATGGCGGGGCCGATGACGATCCCGACCATGTTGGTCGACTGCATCATCCCAAACGCCTTGCCCAGGTCTTTTGGAGGTGAGACCTCGGCTATGAGGCCGTTGGCCGCGGGCCAGAAGGCCCCGGCCGATGCACCGTGGAGAAACCGAATCGCGACGAACGCCCAGAGCGGCAGATGCGGCAGGTACGCGAGAAAGAGCACAGCCTCGAACCCCAGCGCCGCGATCATCACGGGCCGCGTGCCGAATCGGTCCGACGCCCAACCCGCCGGGTAGCGGATCGCCGCGCTGGCCAGGAGTCCCGACGCGAAAACCGCGCCCACGAGCGCCGCCGACCCGCCGCGGCGCGACAGAAATATCGGCAGCAGCGGCAGGAAGAACCAGAACCCCACCGATGCGAGCAGGTTGCACGCGTAGAGGGTCCACAGGGTTCGGCGCTGCATGCCTATGACGAATACTGGCATGAGGAATGGCGACGGACCGGTTGAGCAAGCTCGAGTGGGAGCTGATTCCATATGCGCCTCATTCCGCTCACATGCACATGGCGCTGGATGAGGTGTTGCTGCAGCGGGTGATCGCCGGTGCGCGCCCTCCGACCGCTCGCTTCTGGGAATGGATCGAGCCGGCGCTGGTGATCGGCTCGCATCAGTCCGTGATCAACGAGATCGACCTGCCGGCCGCCGCTGAGCTTGGATTCAACGTGACGAGGCGGATGAGTGGGGGCGGCACGATGCTTTGCGAGCCCGGTCGCACGATCACGTACTCCCTCTACGTCCCGGCAACGAGCGTCAGCGGACTTTCGTTCCGCGAGTCGTATGCAGCCCTGGACGCCTGGGCGGTGCGGTCATTCGTCGCGCTCGGTGTACCTGCGAGCTATCGCGAGATCAACGACATCATCTCGCCGCGCGGAAAGATCGCGGGCGCCGCGCAGGCGCGCCGGCGCGGTTTCGTCCTTCACCACACGACGATCGCGCACTCGATGGAGCCGGCGCTGCTGCCGCGCCTGATACGGATCGGGCGCGATCGGTTGTCGGAGCGCGGGATGCGAAGCGCGGACAAACCAGTCTCACCGTTGTCATGGTTCACGCCAATGAGCTGTGCCGACGTGGCGCGTCACATGGAGCGATCGTTCACGGCCGAGTTCGGAGCTCGCGAAGGCGTCGTCGCGGATGAAGAGGTCGAGGCTGCCGTCGAGATGGCGGCCACGAAGTACGCGACGTCCGCGTGGATCAACCGGCTGCCTTAAATGGCAGGTCTCTAGGACATCTCCCGCCACGACGCGATCAGCTGTGGACACTGCTCCACGTGCTCGCGGTAGTGGTCGCGCAGCCAGCCGACGACGTCATCGGGGCTGGTCGGATACGGTGCCTGTCCCTCGCCATATATGACCGGGGTCTTGCGCGACCAGTCCTCATCTGACAGGCCGGCTGCGGCTTCCTTCACGAACCGATGCAGCCCCGACATCTCTTCGAGGGCTGCCTTGCGTTCGCTTGCGGTGAGGCCGGCCTTTGCCCTCCTGTTGGCATCGGTGGATTCACCAGGCTTGTCGAGTGGTTCAAGCGTGTGATGGGGATCGGCCTTGAGGGCGTCGAGGACGCGTCCGTAGTGAACCAGGACCCAGTTGACATGCACCTGGAGACCGCCCAGCGCATAGTCATCGCCGGGTTTGAGGTAAGCAAGCGCCGCGTCCGGCACCTGCGCGAACGTGGACTCCCACTCCTCGCGGGCGGCATCGAGATCCGAAAGCGCGGCTTCGCGTTCCACGGAGGCTAACGTACAGCGGAATGACCCGGTCACAGAAATGGACTCTGGCGGCGGCAGTGCTGGCGTCGGCGACGGTCTTTCTCGATTCCACCGTGGTCAACGTGGCCCTGCCACGGATCGGGCACGACCTGCCGCACTCGCTGGTCGGCGTGCTCGAGGGCCAGACCTACGTCTACACCGGCTACCTGCTCACGCTCAGCACCCTCCTGATCCTTGCCGGAGCGCTCACCGACACCTATGGGCGGCGGAGGATGTTCATCTTCGGCCTGGTCGGTTTCGGTCTCACCTCGGCCCTGTGCGGGCTCGCGCCGAACCTCGAGACCCTGGTCGTGCTGCGCGTGCTCCAGGGCGTGGCCGGCGCGTTCCTGGTGCCAGGTTCTCTGGCTCTCATCACCGCCAACTTCAGCGGACCGATGCAGGGCCGTGCGTTCGGGATCTGGTCCGGCGCGTCGTCCGGGACCACGCTGATCGGACCGGCGGTAGGAGGGCTGCTCGTCGACACGATCTCGTGGCGCGTGGCTTTCCTCATGAACATCCCGATCACCGCCGTCGCCCTCTACGCAGCCTGGAAGCACGTTCCCGAAAGCAAGTCGGACGCGCCGCCGGCCGGCTTCGATTGGTTGGGGGCGATCATCACCGGCGTCGCGGTCGGAGGCCTCGCGTTCGGAACCGTTTACGGACAGCAGCGTGAATGGAAGGATCCGGTCGCGTACGCGATGCTGGGGGTCGGCGCGATCGCGACTGCGGGCTTGCCCTTCTACATGGCGCGTGCTCGCAACCCTTTGATCCCGCTTCGCCTCTTCAAGTCGCGGGCGTTCTCGGTGATCAACATCTCGACGCTGCTGATATACGGAGCGCTGTACGCGCTCGGTTACAACTCCGCCCTCTTCATCCAGGGCACGTTGGGCTACACCGCCGCCGCCGCCGGCCTTTCCTCGATTCCAAGCGGCATCCTCCTCACCTTGCTGTCGCCTCGCTTCGGCACGCTTGCAGGGCGGTATGGGCCGCGCCCATTTCTCATCGTCGGCCCATTGGTCATGGCCGCCGCCACGCTCCTGTATGCGCGTGTGCCGGCTACGAGCACCGCCTGGCAGCTTCGCGCCGACTCGCCGTCCAGCCTGCTGCCGCCTACGGCCTACTTCATCGACCTGTTTCCGCCGGCGATCATCTTCGGCATCGGCATCAGCATCCTGGTGGCGCCTCTCACCTCTGCCCTCATGGCGTCGGTGCCGGTCGCGAATGCGGGGCTCGCATCGTCGATCAACAACGCCATCTCGAGGATCGGGCCACAACTTGCGGGGGCGTTGATCTTCGTGGCGGTGACGGCGGTCTTCTACACGTCGCTGGCCTCACGCGTCCCAGGCCTTGACCCGAGCTCGGCATCGCTGCGCGCCGCGGTGGCCCCGCTCAACCGGCCGACCGCCTCCGCCCCGGCGCCCGTGGCCGTGCAGGCGCGATACGCGTCGGGCGACGCGTTCCATGCCGCGATGTTCATCGCAGCGGGCCTGCTGCTCGCAGGTGCAGCCGCGAACGCAATCGGCCTACCGCGCAAGCAGCCGGAAGCGACCGAGAAGAAGGAAGAGAAAGAGGCGGCGGCCTAACAGGCCGCCGCGCCTCTAGTTGTAGTAGTTGTGCTGCTGCAGCCAGGCCGTCGCGACGGCGTCGGCGTCCTGGTGCAGGATCGAGACCTGCGAGTTCATCGTCACCAGGTCGGCAGTCGTCAGCTTGGCGTCGATCGCGTTGAGAACCCTTGAGACCTCTGCGCTTGCTGCGGCCTGGCGCAGGATCGGCACCACGTTGTCTGCGTTCTCGAGCTGCTTGTCGTCTTTGAGGACGACCAGGCCCAGAGAGTTGAGGTCACCGTCGCTGCTGAAGACAAGGCCGACGTCGATGCTGCCGTTCTTGAAGGCCGCCCGCGTCAGCGGACCGTCTGTGTCCAGCGGCTTGAATGCCTTGAACGTGATGTTGTAGGTCTTCTTGAGTCCGGGGAGACAGAAGGGCCGCGTCGGGCACTCTGGTCCGGCGCCGAGGGTGAGCTGGCCGCCGATGGCCGCCAGGTCAGAAAGGCTGGTGAGGCTGTATTTGGTCTGGGTGGCCTTGGTCACCGCGAAGGCGTTCTGGTCCACCGCGCCCGACGCGGTCAGGGCGGTCAGTCCGAGCGGCTGCAGCCGGCTGTTCAGCTTTGCCGTCGTGGCTACCGGGTCGCCATTGGCCTCGCCGGCGCCCTTGTTGTAAAACTCGAGGTCGGTCGCGGCGTATCCGGGGTACAGGTCGATCTGGCCCGACTCGAGGGCGGGCGCGACGACCTCACGCGTGCCGAGCAGAAGCTTGTAATTGATCGTGTAACCGTCATGCGCGAGGGATTGCCCGTAGATCTCGGCCAGGATGCTGCTCTCGGGGAAGTTGAAGCCGGCGACCGTCAGCGTGCCCTTGGAGGCCGGCGAGCTCGTCCCGCCGTTGCTGCTGCTCCCACAGGCGGTCGCGACGAAAACAAGGGCGGCGAGCGCCGCCAGGAACCTTCCGGAACCAGATTTCATATTCATCGAACTCTTCTCCTTCCCGCCCGTGGCCTTGCCGATCCCCTGAAAGGGTCCCCGCGAACTCACCGCTTTGGCCTCGGAGTTCGTTGGGCTGGAACCTCGGGTCTGCCCTGATTCTTCCACTTATGCAGTCTTAAAGGTCGTTGCACGCCGGGCCACCGGGGCCTTCAGGAGCCTGATGCCGCGGGGGATGAGGATCCTCTCAGCGCCCGATAACGACAGCTCGGTGGCCGTGGCCAGGACCGCCACCAGCACCGCGCCCGCAAACAATTTCGTGTAGTCCTGCTGCGCAAAGCCGTCGATGACGTACCGGCCGAGGCCGCCTCCCGCGATGAGCGCGGCAAGGGTTGCGGTCGCGACCACCTGGACCGCCGACGTTCTGATTCCGGCCATCAGAAGCGGTACCGCGAGGGGTAACTCGACGCGCACGAGCTGAGCCAGCTCGCGGTAGCCCATTCCCCGCGCAGCCTCCTTCACGTCTGCATCGACCTCGCGAAGGCCGACGTAGCTGTTCGTGACCATCGGCGGGATGGCCAGCGCAACCAGGGCGACGAGGATGGGTAGGTTGCCGAGGCCCAGGACCTGGAAGGCGATGACAAGCACGCCGAACGACGGCAGCGCACGACCGACATTCGAGATGTTGATGGCCAGAGTGCCGAAACGGCCGTAATGGCCAAGCGCGATCCCGATCGGCAGCGCGATCAGGGCCCCGATGGCCACCGATTCCGCCGAGATCTGGATGTGCTCGAAAAGGCGCTGCGGTATTCCGTCTGGGCCGCTCCAGTGCGCCGGGTCCGCGAACCACTGCGCGACCTTGATCAGGACGCTCATGCGGCAGATCCTCGCGACCACGGGATCGCGATGCGTTGGACGACGACCAGCGTGAGATCCGCGACCAGCGCGAGTGCGATCGACAGCACCGTCGCGACCACCAGCGGGGTGTGGAAGTTCTCGATCAGGCCTCGGTTGATCAGCTGCCCTAGCCCGCCAAGGCCGATGAGGGCTGTGATCGTGACCAGTCCAATCGTCGTGACCGTGGCGATGCGGATGCCGGCGAACATGGCCGGGAGCGCCAGGGGCAGCTCGACACGAAGCAGGCGCGCCAGTGGGCGGTACCCCATGCCGTCGGCGGCGTCCAGCACCTCCGGCGACACAGACTCGAGACCGACCAGGAGATTGCGAACGAGGATCTGGACGGTGTAACCGATCAACCCGATCTCAGCGGTGAGGACGCCGAGGCCCGTGTACGGAACGAGCAGCGCGAACAGCGCAAGCGATGGGATGGTGTAGACGACTCCAAAGAACGCCAACACCGGGTTGCGAAGAGCGCTCCACCGATGCGCGGCGATCCCCAGCGGCAGTGAGAGCGCGAGCCCGCCAAGAATTGCTATGGCGGTGAGCGTGAGGTGCTGCTGGAGCGCGGCCACGAACAGTGGAATGTGGGTCGAAAGCCAGGTCCAGTTGACCCACGGGTCGACATAGTCGAGAAATGCGCCGGACGGCATTCAATTACGGTAATTGACGCCGTGATCCGGTTGGAGAACGTCAGCAAGGGGTTCCCTGGCGGCGCCAACGCGGTCGTCGACCTGTCGCTGGAGATCCCCGACGCCCAGACCTGTGTCCTCATCGGCCCATCCGGCTGCGGCAAGACCACGACGCTTCGGATGATCAACCGGCTCACCGAACCGGACGCGGGTCGCATCCTCGTCGACGGCCAGGACACGCGCGGGGTCGATCCAGCGCAGCTGCGGCTCAAGATGGGCTACGTCATCCAGAACACCGGCCTGTTTCCCCACATGACCGTGGGCGACAACGTCGGCACCGTGCCCCGGCTGTGGAACTGGGACAAGGCCCGCATCAACGAGCGCGTCGAGGAGCTGCTCACGCTGGTGGGCCTCGACCCGCGCCAGTACCGCGGCCGGTATCCGCACCAGCTCTCTGGAGGTCAACGACAGCGCGTCGGGTTTGCACGCGCCCTCGGGGCCGACCCGCCGGTGCTGCTGATGGACGAACCATTCGGCGCGGTGGACCGCATCACGCGCGAACGTCTGCAGCACGAGTTCATCAACATCCAGCGCTCGATGCGCAAGACAGTTGTCTTCGTGACCCACGATATCGACGAAGCCATGCTGGTTGGAGACCGCATCTGCCTGCTCGAGATGGGAGCGAAGATCGCCCAGTACGACACGCCCGAAGCCATCCTCACCCGACCAGCAAGCCCATACGTGGCCGAGTTCCTGGGTCGCGAGCGCTTGGTGCGGCGCATGACTGTGGTCACGATCGACCGCGAGGCGCTGGAGCATCCCAATCAGGCTCCGCGGCCGGACGAACCCCGGGTTGCGGTGGGCAGCACCCTCACCGAGGCTTTCGCGGCCGCGCTCGCGAGCCCTACCGAGCGCGCAGCAGTCTTCGACGGCGAGCGTTACCTGGGTGCGTTCACCGCTACTTCTCTGTTGGAGTCGTTGCGCCGCGCCAGCGCGGGCGGAGGTGAACAGGTTGCCGCAGGAGTTTGATGTCGTCTGTCTCGGCGGCGGCGTCGCTGCAGAGGCGCTCGCCGGAGGATTGGAAAAGAGTGGTCTGACTTTGACCGTTGTCGAGCGCGAGCTCGTGGGCGGCGAATGCCCGTATTGGGGCTGCGTCCCATCGAAGACCCTGCTCCGGTCCGGGGAGACGCTCGAAGAAGCCGGCCGAGCCCGCACGCTCGCCGCGTCTCGCGTCGAATGGGAGCTGGACTTCCCCAAGGTCTCCAAGCGCGTTTACTGGATGGCGCGCGACCTCGATGACACACGGCCTGCGGCCGCGCTAGAAGCCACGGGCGCCAAGCTCATCCGGGGCGTTGGCAAGCTGGTCGACTCGCGAACGGTCGAGGTCGGAGGCGAGCGGCTTGTTGCCAAACGTGCCGTGGTCATCGCCAACGGGGGCACGGCAGCAATCCCCCCGATCCCCGGTCTCGATACAGTCGATTACTGGACCAATCGCAAGGCGGTGCTGCCCCGCGAGCTTCCAGAATCGCTGGCCATCCTCGGCGGCGGCGCGATCGGCGTAGAGCTCGGTCAGGCCTTCGCCCGGTTCGGATGCAAAGTGACCGTGGTCGAAGCCGGTCCACGTTTTCTCGGCGCTGAAGAGCCCGAAGCAGGCGCGGCTCTGCGCCCGCATCTCGAAGCAGACGGCATCACGGTGCTGGTCGGCGACGCCTGCGTCGGGATCGACAAGAAGGACGGCGGCGTGTTGCTCAAGCTGAAGTCAGGCGCCGTGGTGCAGGCTGAACGGCTGCTTGTCGCAACCGGACGCAAACCCAACTCTGACGCGTGGGCAGACGCAGGACTGCAGCGGAGCGAGCGCGGCGGCTGGCTCAAGGTGGACCCGTCCACGCTAGAGGCGACCCCCGGGATATACGGCGCCGGCGACATCACCGGTCTGGGCGGGTTCACGCATCTCGCCGATTACCACGGACACGTGGTCGCCCGACGCCTGCGTGGAGAAGACGCCCGGGCCGACCACACAGCCGTGCCGCGCGTCACTTTCACGGACCCCGAGGTGGCGTCGGTGGGGTTGTCGGAAGCGGCAGCGCGTGAGCGCGGCATCGACGTGGTCACAGCGTCAACCGATCCCGGCGAGGCAGCACGCGGATACATCCACGACTTTCACGGCGGAGCGCTGAAGCTGGTCGGAGACCGCAATCGTGGCGTGCTGATTGGCGCCACGCTGGTCACCCCCCGAGCGGGCGAGATACTTGGCGAGCTGGTGCTCGCGGTCAAAGCAGCCACGCCCATGAGCACGCTTGCCGACGTCATCCATCCGTTCCCCGCGTTCAACCGCGTCTTGGGCGCCGTCCTCCGGGACCTCGCCGGCCGCATGATCTCGCCGCCGCGGCCGTCAGCCTGACCAAGGAGCAGGTGAATTGATTGACATCCGCCTGGACGTCGACACGGTCCTCATCTGGATCCTGGTCGGGCTCGTGGCGGGGGCGCTTGCCAGCCGGGTGACGCTCGGCCATGGACTGGGCCTGCTCGGAGACCTTGTGGCGGGCGTCCTAGGCGCGCTGCTGGGTGGCGTTCTCGCCCAGGTGTTCAAGATCAGCTTTCAAATCACCGGGCACCCGATCATCACGGCGATGGTGGTCGCGTTCGTGGGCGCCGTGATCCTCCTGTTCGTGGCCCGCCTTCTCGGTTTCGGCCGAAAGGGCGCGCACTAGGGAACCAGGCGTACCTGCGCGTTCCCCTTTCAATGGAGGAACGAGCATGGTAATTACGATCAACGGCAGCCCTATCACCCTCGATCTGGACACCATCCTGATCTGGTGCCTCGTGGGGCTGGTGGCCGGATTTCTAGCCAGCCGTGTCGCCCTTGGTCATGGTTTGGGCCTGTTCGGCGACGTCATAGTCGGCATCCTGGGTGCGTTCCTGGGCGGTTTCCTCGCCGCCGTTCTGCATATCAACTTGCAGGTGGTCGGTCACCCGATCATCAGCGAGATGATCGTGGCCTTTGCCGGCGCTTTGATCCTCCTGCTCCTCGTCAGGCTTTTGGCCGGCGGCGGGAGGGCGCGGCGGGCGACCTGGACGTAGCTCCGGACGCCTCGTACTGAGCCACAAGGCGCTTGGCCGCCGTCCGCGCCCACGCGGCGGTGACCAGGGCTTCCTCCCGCGACTGCGTCGCGGGGGCCCCAGAGGTGGGTCCACAGTGCCCAGCCGCACCCTCACCCAGCCGAAACGTCCTGTGTACGCAGCCACCGCGAAGGTGTCCGGGTCCATCTCGATCAGTCCCGACTGATCGTCGAGCGATGCCTTGACCGACACGTGCTCACCTTCCGGAGACCCGATGATGAAAATTCGATCCCGCGCCCGAAATGTGACCTCGCCCCAGGTCTCGCACTCCTCGACCTCGGGCAATCCCATGCACAGATGCCGCAGCTGATTGAAAGCCAAGTCCTGAAGGCCACCTCGACTAGCATCCTTCTTTGTGACTGACAAAACATCGATCGACATCGTGATCCCGCCGCTCGACCAGGCTGCGATGCAGAAGGCCACGGCTCGTCAGGCGCGCCTGACCAAGCCCGCCGGCAGCCTTGGCCGTCTCGAGGAGCTCTCGATCAACCTGGCGGGCATGACCGGAGGGTTGAATGCTCCGCTCGTCAATCGGGTCGTGTTCACGCTGGCCGCAGATCACGGGGTCGCGAACGAGGGGGTCAGCGCCTATCCCCGCGAGGTGACCCCGCAGATGGTGCTCAACTTTCTGAACGGTGGCGCCGCGATCAACGTGCTGGCGCGCCAGGCGCACGCGCGGGTCGTGGTGGCCGACCTCGGTGTCGATGCAGAACTTCCGCCGCATGCGGAGCTTCGGGCGCTCAAGGTACGCCGCGGCACCGCGAGCATCACCAAAGGACCGGCGATGTCGATAAGCGAAGCGCTCCTCGCCATCGAGCACGGCCGTCAGCTGGTCCGTGACGAGATCCCCAAAGGCCTCGATGTCGCGCTTACAGGCGATATGGGAATCGGCAACACGACCGCCGCGGCAGCGGTGATCTGTGCGTTGACACAGCTCGACCCCAAGGATGTCGTCGGGCGAGGAACCGGGATCGACGACGACGGCCTGGCGCGCAAGCGCGGCGCCGTGCGTAGGGCGCTCGAGGTCAACGCGGGGCAGATCGCCAAGGGCCCTGTGGAGGCTTTGGCGGCGGTCGGCGGACTCGAGATCGCGGGCCTGGTCGGCGTCATCCTCGAGGCCGCGGCCAACAGGCGACCGGTGATCATCGACGGCTTCATCTCAGGTTCTGCGGCGCTTGTCGCGTCGCTCATCGCGCCTTCGGTGACCGGCTACATGATCGCGTCGCACCGCTCACAGGAATTGGGACACGGCACGCTGCTGCGCCGCCTCGGGCTGCGGCCGCTGCTCGAGCTCGACATGCGCCTGGGCGAAGGCACAGGTGCTGTTCTCGCGCTTCCTCTGCTCGAGGCGGCGGTCCGAACCCTGAATGAGATGGCCACTTTCGATGAGGCGGGCGTCTCAGAACGCGACCAGGAGGCCGCGCATAATAGTCCCCACAACTGAATAGCTCACGGATGAGGGGAAGCCGGTGCGATACCGGCGCTGTCGCGCAACTGTGAGTGGGGAGCCATCGCCCATCGGCCACTGAGGCGACGCCTTGGGAAGGCGGGCGAAGAGCTGTGATCCACAAGCCAGGAGACCGATCCGAGGGTATGACGTCCCACTTGCGCGGATCAGTGGGGGATCCTCTAGCGGCGAGGCCTCCCCGGCGATGTGGGGTCATGGCCGCAGGAGGACCTTGGTATGCAAAAGCATCGCATTCGATTGGCGTTCGCGGCTTTCATCTCCGTCGCGCTCGCAGCATGCGGGGCCGCCTCATCAGGCTCGCCGGCATCATCTCAACCGGCACACTTTCCAGTCACGATCGTCGAAGCCGGCGGCGCCAGCGTGACGATCACGAAGCAGCCACAACGAATCGTGTCGCTGTCCCCGACCGCGACCGAGATGCTGTTCGCAATCTCGGCGGGCAGCCAGGTGGTCGCTGTCGACGATCAGTCGACCTTCCCGTCCAACGCGCCCATGACCAAGCTCTCGGGCTTTCAGCCGAACGTCGAAGCGATCGCCGCGTATGCGCCTGATCTCGTCGTCGCTTCTGATGACACGGGAGGAATCGTGCATGGCCTGGGCGCGCTCAACATCCCGATCCTGATCGAGCCGGCGGCCAAGAATCTCGACGATTCGTACCGGCAGATCGAGCAGCTCGGCGCTGCGACCGGCCGCCTCACGGATGCATCCGCGCTCGAGAAAAAGATGCGCTCTGACCTTGCCGCAATCGTCGCCTCGCTTCCGAGGCCGGCCAAGCAGCTGAAGGTGTACCACGAGCTCGACGACACCTATTACTCGGCGACCTCGGCCACCTTCATCGGCCAGGTCTATGAGCTCCTCGGCCTGAAGAACATCGCCGACGGCGCCACTGCGGCAGCGCCCGACTACCCGCAGCTGTCGGCCGAGTACATCGTCTCGTCGAGCCCTGACCTCATCGTCCTTGCGGACACCAAATGCTGCCACCAGGACGTGAGCACGGTGGCGGCGAGGCCGGGCTGGAGCTCGATCGCGGCCGTCAAATCGGGCCAGGTGGTCGGGGTTGACGACGACATCGCATCGCGGTGGGGCCCGCGCGTGGTCGACTTTCTGCGCGCGATCGCGCCGCACGTGAAGCAGCTGGAGGCGCAAGCGGCCTGATGCTGAGTCTTGGGCGCATGTTCTCGCGACCGGCAGGGCATGCGCCTGCAACCCCGCTCGTCGGGCTGCCACGATTGCCGTGGTTCTGGGCGGCGACGGGCGTTGTCGTACTCATCGCTGCGGCCACACTGGGCGTGCTCGTGGGCCCGGTGCACATCGGGCTGGGAGCGGTCGTGCGCACGGTGCTGGCGCCCATTCCATGGTTCGGCGGCGCCGCCTCCGTCGACCCTGGCCAGTCGGCGATCCTATGGTCGCTGCGCATCCCGAGGGTGGTCCTCGGGGCGCTGGTGGGTGGGATGCTCGCGACGGCCGGCGCCGCGTATCAGGGCGTATTTCGCAACCCGCTGGCCGACCCATACCTCCTCGGCGCAGCCGCCGGCGCCAACCTCGGCGCCACGCTGGCGATCACGTTCGCACCGGGAACAACTCTGATCGGAGTCAACGTTGTGCCAGTCGCCGGCTTCATCGGGGCGGGACTCGCGGTCGCCGGCGCTTACGCGCTGGGCCGCACAGTGACCGGTCTGAGAAACACAACTGGGCTGATCCTGGCCGGGGTGGCGATTGCTGCATTCTTCAACGCCATCCAGACGTACATCCAGCAAGCGCAGACGAACAACATCCGTCAGGTCTACTCGTGGATCCTCGGGCGGCTCGTCACAGCCGGATGGGACGGCGTGCTTCTCGTGCTCCCCTACGTCGTCATCAGCATCGCGGTGATCCTTCTGCACCGTCGCCTCCTCGACGCATTGAGCGTCGGCGACGACGAGGTCACGAGCCTCGGCATCTCGGCGCGGCGTGTGAGGCTCATCGTGGTGGTGGCGGCCACGCTGGGGACAGCGGCCGTGGTCGCGATCGCCGGCACGATCGCGTTCGTCGGGATCATCATTCCGCACACCGTGCGACTGCTGGTCGGCCGCAGCTACCGCGTCGTCATTCCTCTATCGGTGCTGTTCGGGGCCGCGTTCCTGGTTCTCGCCGACACCGCGGCGCGCACCGTCGCGGCGCCGGCCGAGCTCCCGATCGGGGTCATCACCGCATTCGTCGGCGCGCCGTTCTTCATCGTCGTGATGCGGTCGACGCGAGCCGCAGCGTTGTGAGCGACGTGACCCTCCGCGGGGTCGGAATCGCGTACGACTCCGAGGCTGTCGTGAGCGGGCTCGACCTGAGCATCGGTTCAGGTGAATGGCTGTCATTGATTGGGCCGAATGGCGCCGGCAAGACGACGATTCTGCGGGCGATCGCGCGACTCGTGCCGTACCAGGGTGAGATCCGGATCGGCGACCAGACCGTGGCGGACCTGAGCGGGCGCGAGCTGGCCCGTCGTGTCGCGATGGTGATGCAGGAGCCGCACATGCCGGAAGGGATGTCGGTGTCGCAGTACGTCATGCTCGGCCGCAGCCCACACCTCACCTACTTCGGCAAGGAAGGGCGCGGTGACCAGCGAATCGTCGCCGACATCCTCGAACGCCTTTCTTTGGGGAGGCTGGCCGCGCGGCCGCTAGACCACCTGAGCGGAGGCGAGCGCCAGCGCGCATCGATCGCGCGGGCGCTGGCGCAGCAGGCGCCGGTCCTGCTCGTGGATGAGCCGACGAGCTCACTCGACGTCGGCCGTCAGCAGGAGGTGCTCGAGCTCATCGATGCATTGCGCGCCGAGCAGGGACTGACCGTCATCGCCGCCATGCATGAGCTCACGCTCGCGGGCCAGTACGCGGATCGGATCGCGCTTCTCGTCGATGGCCAGCTGGTCGCGGTCGGTGCGCCGGCCGAGGTGCTGACGGAGCCCAACATCGCGAATCACTACCGAGCGCACGTCACGGTACTGTCGCTGAACGGGTCCGGGCGAGCGGTCGTGCCGGTTCGCTCACATCCTTCTTCGTCATCGGATGAGGTGGTGCCGTGAAATCGAAAGAGGTTCCGGTCAAGGGCCCCGCGCTCGCCACGACCAAGGCGCCGTCGATCGTGATGGTGAACACCGGTGATGGCAAGGGCAAGTCGACCGCCGCCTTCGGCACCGCGATGCGCGGCGCGGCGCGGGGCTGGAAGGTCAGCGTCATCCAGTTCGTCAAGTCGGGAAAGTGGAAGGTGGGCGAGGAGAAGGCCGCGACCAGCCTCGGCATCGAGTGGCTGACGATCGGGGACGGCTTCACGTGGGACAGCAAGAACATGGACCGCACCGAGGCGATCGCGCGACACGCGTGGTCGGTGGCCAAAGAAAAGATCCAGTCGGGTGAGTACGGCCTGGTCGTCCTCGACGAGATCACGTATCCGATGAACTGGGGCTGGATTCCGACCTCTGAGGTGGTCGACGTGATCCGCAACCGGCCGCCGTCGGTGAATGTCATCGCGACCGGACGAGACGCACCGGCGGAGCTGATCGAGGTCGCGGACACCGTGACCGAGATGAGAAAGGTCAAGCACGCGTTCGACCGCGGCATCCGCGCCATCCGGGGCCTCGACTTCTGATGTCATTGGCGCTCCTGCTCGGTGGCGCTCGCAGCGGCAAATCGGCCATGGCTGTGCGGCTGGCGGGGGCTTCGGGCTCGCCGGTGACATTCATCGCCACAGCCGTTGCCGGCGATGATGAGATGGCCTTACGCATCGCGCGGCACCGGGAGTCGAGGCCGGCTGAATGGACGACGGTCGAAGCGCCGTTGGACCTCCTCGAGGCTGTCCGGTCGGCGGCCGCCGGCGATTTTCTGGTCGTCGATTGCCTGACGCTGTGGGTGTCGAACCTTCTCGGGCAAGGAGCCGACGCCGCAGAGATCGATGCGGCCGCGGCCACGGTGATGCAATCGCTTCGCGGACGTGACTGCGTCGTCGTCACCAACGAGGTGGGGCTTGGAATCGTGCCCGTGAACGAGATGGCCAGGGGCTTTCGGGACACCCTGGGCTCGGTCAACGCGCTGTTCGCGGCTTCTGCGGACAAGGCGGTGTTGATGGTGGCTGGGCGTGCGCTCGATCTCATCAATGTCGACCACGTGATCGGATCTCGGTGAGCATCCGCTCGGTGCGCGCGGCGATGGCTTTTCTGACGGTGATACCAGTCGCGTCATCGGAGGGCGCGTCGGGCGAGCGCCTCGGGCGCGCGTATTTCCCCGCGATCGGTGCCTTGCTCGGACTCGTCGCAGGTGTGGTTTTCGCGCTTGCTGCGGCCGTTACCTCGCCGCTGCCTGCCGCGGTGGTTGCGACCGCGATCCTGGCGGCCCTGACCGGGGCATTGCATCTTGACGGCCTCGCCGATGCGATGGATGGCTTGTTCGGGCGCGGCGATGCTGCCGCCCGCCTCGAGGTGATGCGGGACTCGCGCGTGGGATCGTTCGGCCTGGTGGCGGTCGTGCTGGTGCTGGTCGGAGACGTGGCCGCGCTGGCTGGGATGTCGCCGGCTCGCGCTCTCGTCGCGCTGGTCGTCGCCGGCGCTCTATCGCGGTGGGCGCTGCTGCTGGTGATTGCCTTCGTGCCCTACGTACGGCGCTCGGGGCTAGGGGTCGCCGCTGCCGGACCACACCGCAGATTCGACGTTGTGCTCGGAACAGCGATCGCCGCGATCGTGTGTGCCCTCGACTGGCGGCGCGCGTTGGTGGCGGCGCTGGTCGCGGCCCTGATCGCGGCGGTGGTGGGCGCGACCGCTCGCAGGCGAATCGGTGGGGCGACCGGCGACATTTACGGGGCGACCGCCGAGCTGAGCCAATTGGGTGCGCTCATCGTCTTCGCGGCCCACCTGTGAGCGCTCGCCGTGCAGCCGGCTAAGGTCTGGCCGCTCTCAACGCGATGTGCTCGCCCTGCCGGGTGGCAGGCATCGCGAACTCGAACCGGTCGACGGCCAGCGATAGCTCGATGTCGGTTGGAGGGAAGCCTGGCCACTGGCCGGCCATCACCCTCCTGTAGCGGTCACTGTCGCGGAGCGGTTGGAGCAGTGGATCGAGGTCGAGCCTGGTGCCGCGCATGAGCGCTTCGAGGTAGCGGGCGCAGGCGTGATCCTCGGGAAAGTCGGCGGAAGCGACCAGCGTGACGGTGCTCGGACGCCTTAACAGGCAGGCTTGCGCGGTGGCGCTGGCGACAACAAGACTTCCCGCGAACATGCCTTCACTCGATTCAACCGCTCCCATGACCGGTGTGCCGGCGCTGGAGCGCTGGATGAGAGTCTTGCCCTTGAGGTCGGCCTCGTTGATCTGGGTAGGCGAGTTGCTGATGGCGATTCCCGCGATCGGCAGTGCGTTCTCCTCCGCGCAGACGATCGCTTCGGGGATCTCCCGTGAGAGGCTGAGCGCCTCATCAACTGTCGCCACGAGAAGGCATTCGCGCGCGCCGCCTGCGAGCGCGTACGCGCTGACGGTGAAAGAGCGCAAGACATCGATGACGACCACCAACCCGCGTGCCTTGCGAGCGCCCTCGACGCCCGTGGCGTGGACGATTTCCATGCCTCGATGTTGACGCCTGGCGCGCGGTCGCATGATATCGAGCGTGTCGTCGCCTGGTGATGGCGGATTGCATCGGGCCATCGGCTTCGAGCAGATCGCCGACTGCGGATCGATGCGAGTGGTCGGGCTGCGCCTGGAACCGGGC
>DASVEP010000249.1:0-10865 GCA_036380475.1 Candidatus Dormiibacterota bacterium | reverse complement strand
AAGTCGTTGCGAACCCGATATTCGGGGATGTACGTGACGATCGCCGCGTAGACGTCGAACCCGATCAGCAGAAGCCCGCCCCATAGACCAGCGGCCGCCCACAGCCTGCTCCTCGATCGGACGTATGCATCAAAGGTCTCCGCCCAGACCACGTCCAGAGAAAGGTAAGGGCTCCGGTGCGCACCGGAGCCCTTATGGGTTTCTAGGTGGAGATGCTGTTAGTTCACTTCCCGGTAATCGGCGTCCACGACATCCTCTTCCTTCTTCTGCGGCTCGCCGGATTCGTGTCCGTCGGCCTGAGAGGATGAAGAGCCACCTCCAGAGGCGCCCGCGCCCTGGTAGATGTGCTCGCCGATCTTCTGGAGCGCCTCGTTGAACTCGTCCATCTTCTGCCGCAAGGCATTGGTGTCCGAGCCCTTGGCCGCGCTCTTCAGCGCCTCCAGCTTCGTGTTGACCTCCGTCTTCACTTCGGCCGGGATCTTGTCGGCGTTGTCCTTGATGACCTTCTCAGCCTGGTGGATCATGTGATCCGCCTGGTTGCGCAGCTCGACCTCTTCGCGCTTCGCGCGGTCTTCGCCTGCGTGCATCTCGGCTTCCTTGACCATCCGGTCGACTTCTTCCTTGCCAAGCGTCGATGACGCTGTGATGGTCACGGACTGCTCGCGGCCAGTGCCCTTGTCCTGGGCCTTGACGTTGAGGATGCCGTTCGCGTCGATGTCGAATGTGACCTCGATCTGCGGCGTCCCGCGCTGAGCAGGTGGAATCCCATCCAGGTGGAACCGTCCGAGGGTGCGGTTGTCCCGCGCCATCTCGCGCTCGCCCTGGAGCACATGGACCTCAACCGACGTCTGGTTGTCGGCCGCGGTCGAGAACACCTGCGACCTCGAGGTCGGGATGGTGGTGTTGCGCTCGATGACTTTTGTGGCCACCCCGCCCAGCGTCTCAACGCCAAGCGAAAGGGGCGTGACGTCCAGCAGCAGGATGTCCTTGACCTCGCCCTTGAGGACCCCGGCCTGGATGGCAGCGCCGATCGCCACGACCTCGTCGGGGTTGACGCCCTTGTGGGCTTCCTTGCCGCCGAGAAGGTTCTTGACCAGCTGCTGGATCACAGGCATGCGGGTCGAACCGCCGACGAGGACGACCTCGTCGATCTGCTGTGGCGTGAGTCCTGCGTCCTTGAGCGCGGCCAGGAACGGACCGCGGCACCGCTCCGTGAGGTCGGCGGTCAGCGACTCGAACTTGGCGCGCGTCAGCGTCATCTCGAGGTGCTTGGGGCCGGTCTGGTCGGCGGTGATGAACGGCAGGTTGATCGTCGTCTCGAGGCGAGTCGACAGCTCGATCTTCGCCCGCTCGGCAGCCTCGGTGAGGCGCTGCAGGGCCTGGCGGTCGGTCTTCAGGTCGATGCCGTTCTGCTTCTTGAACTCGTCGGCGAGCCAGTCGACGATCCGGCGGTCGTAGTCGTCGCCGCCCAGGTGGGTGTCGCCGTTGGTTGCCTTGACCTCGAAGACTCCGTCGCCCACGTCGAGGACGGAAACGTCGAAGGTTCCACCACCGAGGTCAAAGACCAGGATCGTCTCGTTGGTCTTCTTGTCGAGCCCATACGCGAGCGAAGCCGCGGTCGGCTCGTTGATGATGCGGATGACGTTCAAGCCGGCGATCTGGCCCGCGTTCTTGGTTGCCTGGCGCTGCGAGTCGTTGAAGTAGGCAGGCACGGTGATCACCGCGTCCGTGACCTTCTCGCCCAGGTACGCCTCGGCGTCGGTCTTGAGCTTCTGCAGGATCATCCCGGAGATCTCTTCCGGCGTGAAGTCCTTGTCCACCGCCGGAACATTGACGACGACGCGGTCGTCCTTTCCGGCTTTGACCTGGTAAGGGACGATCTTCCGCTCCGACTCCACTTCCGCGAACTTGCGGCCCATGAAGCGCTTGATCGAGTAAATGGTGTTTTCTGGGTTCACGGCAGCCTGCCTGCGGGCAAGCGTGCCGACCAGCCTCTCTCCGGTCTTCGTGAACGCGACGACCGAAGGCGTGGTTCGGGAACCTTCCGCGTTCGGGATGACCACCGGCTCGCCGCCTTCCATGACGGCGATGACCGAGTTGGTCGTCCCCAGGTCGATTCCTACTGTTTTCGGCATGTGTTCGTTATTCCTCCCCGTGCGCCGGGTAGGCGCGTATTTCGATTGTCAACCCCTCATCTGTTCCCCATGTCTGGGGCATCAAAACGCTTGTCCGGTAGGCTGTTCCCCATGCCCATCTTCGAGCTCGACCCCGTTGACCACATCGCCGTCGCGGCGGTTGGCGAGCCGGGGCAGCGCCAGTTCTTCCTCCTCGCCAGCGGCGGGGGACGGACCCTGACCCTGACCTGCGAGAAGTCGCAGATCCAGGCGCTGCTCGTCAGGCTCCAGCAGATGATGGCGACCCAAGGCGTGGAGGGCATCCAGCCTCTCGCCTCTGCCCCTTCGCTGCAGCCAGGCGAGCCGGAATGGCAGGTCGGCGAGATGGGCCTCGGCTATCACGAAGATCGCCGCATGTTCGTCCTCGTCGCGAGCCAGGGCGCGGCCGGCGAGGAGGGCTCGAGCGACGACACCACCAGCGTTCGCTTCTGGCTGAGCCACCAGCAGGCCGTCGACTTCTCCAAGCAGGCCGAGACGGTGCTCACCGCGGGCCGGCCGCTATGCCCTCGCTGCGGACTGCCGATGGACCCCGCCGGCCATCCGTGCCCGGTCAACAACGGTGCCCGACCGATCTTCTGATTCGTCGACCGAGTCGACCGAGCGCTTGCTCACCCAGTTGCCCGAGATGCGCCTGGCGGGTGTCCTTCACGGAGCCTCCAACTACACGTTCCTCGCCACCCTCGCACCACACCCACCAACTGGGCTGGAGGTCGTTTACAAGCCCGCGCGCGGCGAATCGCCGCTGTGGGATTTCGAGGCAGGAACGCTGTACAAACGCGAGGTCGCCGCGTACCGATTGAGCAAAGTGTTCGGCTGGCCGAGCATCCCACCGACCGTCATCCGCCGCCGCGCCCCGCACGGAGTCGGGATGGTCCAGCTCTACATCGACGCCGACAACCGGCATTTTCTCAGCGAGCAAACGTCGTTCCGCGATGCGTGGCTGAGGGTCGCGTTGTTCGACGTCATCACCAACAACGCCGACCGCAAGTCAGGGCACTGCCTGTTCGATTCTGAAAACCATGTGTGGGTCATCGACCACGGCCTGACGTTCCACACCGAACACAAGCTGCGCACCGTCATCTGGGACTTCGCCGGCGAGGCGCTGCCTGGCGATTTGTGTGGCGACGTAGAACGCGCGCTCGCGAGCCTGCAGGCGGGCGAGCTGTCACGTGCATTGGAGCGATTGCTGAGCCCGGCGGAGGTGGACATGCTCGGCCGCCGCCTGCGCGGCGTGCTCGACCCGCAATGGCGGTTCCCCGAACCGACCTCCGCGTGGTCGATCCCGTGGCCGCCCATCTGAGGTACCCTCGGCCTCGAGTGGCATCGTTCAAGGTCCTGGTCATCGTCCCTGTGTGGGTCGTGCTCATGGCTGCAAATCCGGCATTACCAACATCCAGCCCAAGCCCAGTTACGACGCCGACACCACAACCATCGCCAACGCCATCACCCATCCCCATCAACGCCAACGTCATCCTCGACACCGCGGCCGGCGGACCCAACACACAGATCACGGTGACCGGCTCTTCGTTCCTCCCCAACGAGTCGATGAATCTCGTGTGGGACCTGCAGTCCCACATCGCGACGAGCGTCACCGCCGACGGCAACGGCAACTTCACCAAAGTGGTCACGCCATTCCCCGGCGATGGACCTGGCCCCCACCGCCTCTGCGCCAGCGTGCCGCCCGTTCCGTGCGCGTACTTCACGCTGCAGGGTTCGCCGACGCCGACGCCTTCCGCCCCCGCATCACCATCCCCGGTCCCGAGCGACTCACCCTCCCCAAGCCCAAGCGATAGTCCATCACCGGTCGTCCTGACGACAAACTCTGGCCGCGGCGGGTTTGACGTGATCACCAAGCCGCCATTCGTTTTTTTGCCGATCATCGGGTTGCTCGCCATCCTCGCGGCGCTCGCCTACTGGTTGCTCATGCGGGTCGATCGCACGCCGGTCCTGCCGATGGCCTCCGTCGTCCATCGGAGCGCGCGCCCGGACATCGGACCGTTGCCCACCAAACCCTCCGCTCCCACACCAGCGCCGGAGGCGCAGCCGCCGCCGGCTGATGTGCCACCGCCGCCCGACGCGCCCTCGTACTAGCCACGCAGGCTGGGCCTCCTTAGACTGACCCGCGAAATGGCGATTCTCGAAGTGCATGACCTGGCCGTGCGGTTCGGTGGAGTTGTCGCCCTCGACAAAGTTTCGTTCGACGTCGAGGAGGGCCAGGTTGTGGGTTTGATCGGGCCCAACGGCGCGGGCAAGACAACGCTCTTCAACATCATCACGCGCGTCTACAGGCCTTCTTCAGGCGGCGTGAACGTCGACGGGGCGCCGATTCAAAAGATGTCCCCTCACGATGTCATTCGCCACGGTGTTGCTCGCACGTTCCAGAACCTGGCCCTGTTCCGCTCGATGACAGTTCTCGACAACGTCCTGGTGGGCGATCACATCAAAACGAAGAGCGGTTGGCTGGCGGCCACAGTGCCTATGCCAGGGGCGGTCAAGGCCGAGTCGGAATCGCGAAAGCGCGCACTGTCGATCCTCGAATTCGTCGGCCTCGCGAAGGTCGCACAACATCCCGTTGCGGCTCTCCCTTTCGGCACGCAGAAGCGTGTGGAGCTCGCGCGAGCCCTGGTGTCGAAGCCACGCCTATTGCTGCTGGACGAGCCCGCCGGAGGGATCAGCCACGAAGAGGTGGACGGCATGGCTCGTTTGCTGCGCCGCGTCCATGGCGAGCTTGGGGTGACGATGCTGCTTGTCGAGCACCACATGGGTTTCGTGATGGGAATTTCGGACCGCGTTGTGGTGCTCGACTTCGGCAAGAAGATCGCCGAAGGCATACCTTCGGATGTGCAGCGAAACCCGGCGGTCATCGAAGCGTATCTGGGCGCAGCCTAATGGCCGCCCTACTCGAACTGGAGAACGTCCATTGCGGGTACGGACCGACATCGGTTCTACATGGTGTCTCGCTTTCGGTCCCGGAAGGCAGCATCGTCTCGCTTCTTGGCGCCAACGGAGCCGGCAAGACCACCACGCTGCGCGCCATCACCGGGGGCGTGCGCTGGCTCGGGGACATCCGCTTTGACGGCCGATCGCTCAGACACATGCACACCGAGGACATCGTCATGCGCGGCATCGCGCACGTCCCTGAGGGCAGGGGGATCCTGACCGAGCTCACGGTCGACGAGAACCTGAAGCTCGGCGCGCACAAGAGAAAGGACGGGGCGGCCGTCCACAAGGACTACGACCGGGTCTTCGAGTACTTCCCCGTGCTCAAGGATCGGAGGCGGCTGTCGGCGAGCACGCTCTCCGGTGGCGAGCAGCAGATGCTGGCGGTGGCGCGGGCCTTGCTGATGAGGCCGCGCCTGATGCTGCTGGATGAGCCATCTCTGGGTCTCGCGCCGATGGTCGTGCGCTCGATCTTCGAGATCATCCGCAGCATCAATCAGACGGACCATGTCGCCGTGCTCCTGGTCGAGCAAAACGCACGACTCGCGCTGGAGCTGTCCTCCGACGCCTACGTGCTCGAGGTCGGCCGCGTCGCCGTCAGCGGCAAGAGCGCGGACCTTCAAGGCCAGGAATCAGTCCGCCGCTCATACCTGGGCTACTAGCGTCGATGCAGGAGTTCATCCAGCAGGTTGTCAGCGGCATCGCCAGCGGGGCGATCTTCGCGAGCCTTGCGCTCGCGCTCGTCCTCATCTACAACGCGATGGGCCTGGTCAACTTCGCCCAAGGCGAGATGGCGATGTTCGCGACCTTCATCGCCTTCACGCTCATCGGCCACGGCCTCAACTACTTCATTGCGTTTCCGTTGACGCTGGTGATCGCGTTCGCGGGCGGGGTCCTCGTCCAGCGGGTGGTCATCAGGCCCGTCGAGCGCGCGCCCGTTCTGACGCTGGTCATCGTCACCCTCGGGTTGGCGACTCTTGTCAACGGCGCGGCCGGCTTTCTGTTCGGGTATGTACCCCGCTCGTTCCCGAGTCCGTTCTCGTTTCGAACCGTCAACATCCTTGGAGCGTTCGCGAGCTACCAGGACCTGAGCGTGATCGCGGTGTCGGCGGTCGTCCTCGTCGCGATCTATCTGCTGCTACAACGCACGACGATCGGCCTGAGCATGCGTGCGGCCGCGTTTCATCCCGAGGCCAGCCGCTTGCTGGGCGTGCGCGTCAGCTGGATGCTCGCCCTAGGCTGGGGCCTCGCTTCGGCGGTGGGGGCCGTGTCGGGAATCATGGTGGCTCCGATCCTCCTGCTGGAGCCAAACATGATGCAGACGATCATCATCTACGCCTTCGCCGCTGCAGTTCTAGGTGGTATCGAGAGCCCGCTCGGCGCCGTGATCGGTGGGTTGATCGTCGGCATCACGGTCAACCTCGCGGGCGCGTACCTGGTCGGGGGCGACCTCGAGCTTGCCGTGGCCCTCGCCATCATCGTCGGTGTGCTGGTGATCAAACCCAACGGCCTGCTCGGCCGCGCGTCCGTGCGCAATGTCTAGATGAACCGAATTCGCAGCGCGCCGCCTCGCTACTGGCTAGTGCTCGTGGCCGTCTTGTTTTTCGTCGGGCTGCCGACCGTCGTCACCAGCTTCCAGAGCAGCGAGTGGACGCAGGTCTTGATCTTCGCGATCGTGATCATGGGACTGAACATCCTCGTCGGCTACAACGGTCAGATCTCTTTGGGCCACGGCGCGTTGATGGCTGTCGGCGCTTACACGAGCGCGATATTGATCCACCGGTATCACGTCGACTACCTGGTCACCATCCCTATCGCCGGCCTACTCACTGGATTGGTCGGGTTCCTGCTCGGGATCCCCGCGCTGAGGCTTTCAGCTCTGTATCTCGCGCTTGCGACGTTTGCGCTGGCGGTGGTGACCCCGAGCCTCATCAAGCGACCGGCGCAGTTCACAGGTGGAGTGCAAGGCATCCTCATCACGCCGCCCGACCCGCCGCAATTTGCGAAAGATGTTTTTGGTGGCGTCACGGGAGGGCCGGCCATGACGAGTGATCAGTGGCTCTACTACGTCAGCCTGGTCATCGCCCTTCTTCTTTTCTGGTTCGCGTGGAACCTGGTGCGCAACCGCCCCGGCCGCGCCATGCGGGCGATCCGCGACCGCGAGGTCGCCGCCGCAGCTTCAGGCATAAACATCGCCGGCTACAAGACGTTGGCATTCGGCATCTCCGCTTTCTACGCGGGCGTCGGCGGGGCGCTTTACGGATTGACCAGCGGGTTCGTCAGCCCCGACACGTTCCCGCTTTCGCTCTCGTTCCAGCTGCTGGTCGGCACAGTAATCGGCGGCCTGGCTTCCATCGCCGGCCCCTTGGTCGGCGGCATATTCACGTTCTGGCTCCCGATCCTGTCCAACCAGTTTGTCGCCTCTCAGCCCTGGATCCCCACCCAGGTCGCGGCGGCGTTCAAAAACGCGGGCCCGGCGGTGACTTACGGGGCCCTGCTGATCTTGATCATGATCTTCGCGCCCAACGGGGTCGTCGGGCTGGTCACGGCAGGCTATGCCCGCCTCCAGGCACGGCTCCGCGGGGCCGGCGATCGTGGAAGTGGACAGATGCCGTCCGACGCCCAGACTGTTTAAATACATCATCAGAAAAATAGGAGGAGCTTCTATGGCAAAAATGGGACCACGACTTTGTGTGCTTGCAGCCTTCCTCGTGACCCTGGCTGCGTGCGGAGGCTCCAACGCGCCGGCGGCGCAGACCGACGTCGGTATCACGAGCAACTCCATCTCGCTGGGCAACACCATCGCCCAGTCGGGACCGGCCGCGGCTTATGGCACGATCGCCGCCGCTGAGCAGGCGTATTTCACGTACATCAACAACACCAAGGGCGGCGTCAACGGCCGCAAGATCAATTTCAAAGTCCTCGACGACGCGTATACGCCGGCCAACGCCGTCACGCTCACCAAGCAGCTCGTTGAGCAGGACCAGGTGTTCGCGATGTTCAGCGGCCTCGGCACCCAGACCCAGACTTCGGTCAGGGATTACCTGAACACCAAGAAAGTGCCTCAGCTGTTCGTGGCCACCGGAGCGACCACGTTCATGGCCGACTACAGCTCGCATCCATTCACGATTGGCTGGCAGCCGCCCTACCAGGGCGAGGCTCGGATCTACGCAAAGGACATCCTTGCCAACCACCCCAGCGCAAAGATCGGCGTGCTGTACCAGAACGATGACTACGGCCAGGACTATTTGAAGGGACTGACCGACGGCCTGGGCTCGAGCGCTTCGCTGATCGTTGACAAGGAAAGCTATGAGGTGACCTCTGCAAGCACCGCCTCGCAGCTCGCGACCTTGAAGGCCAAGGGCGCCGACACGCTCTTCCTGTTCACCACCCCTGCTTTCACGATCAAGTCGCTTGTGATCACGACCGCGCTCCACTGGGAGCCGACGATCTACTTGAACTCCGTTTCCAACCCGCAGGTGTACATGGGCATCGCGGCGAAGGCTGGAGCAGCGCTCAAGAACGTCACGAGCGTCGGTTACATCAAGGACCCAACCGACCCGCAGTGGGCTAATGACTCGGGCATGCAGCTGTACAAGACCGTCATCGCCAACTGCACCACCTGCAACGTCAACGACGGGTTCAACATCTACGGCGTCGCCGTTGCCTACACGATGGTTGACGTGCTGACACAGGCCGGCTCCAACATGACGCGACAGAACGTCATGAACATCGCGGGCACCCAGCTCAACGAAAGCAACCCGTTCCTGCTTCCTGGCGTCAACGTCAAGACGACCTCGAGCGACCACTTCCCGATCACCCAGGAGCAGGTGATCACGTGGAGCGGAACCGGGTGGACCCTCAAGGGCAGCCTCATCGACGAGCGCGGCACGATCAAGTAACGATCACTAGCGGGGCCGGTGTTGATTCCGGCCCCGCTAACATTCGGTCAGTGGTAGCTCGCCTCAAGCCTTACTGGCTGCACGCCTACCTGCTGACATACACGCCTCTGCTGCTGCTGGCGGACAGTCGCATCACGGCGCTGTGGCAGCAGTGGGCGCTCGGGGCGCTCACCTTCGCGGTGCTCTATCTGGCGGCGCTGAAGGCGCCCAAGGAACAGCGGCTGCAGATCTGGATCTGCGTCGGCGTCGCCACGGGCTTCGAGATCTTCGGGTCGCTGATCTGGGGCGTCTATCGATACCGCTTGCACAATGTCCCGCTGTTCGTTCCACCCGGGCACGGCCTCGTTTATCTGTTCGGCTTGCTCGCGGCGCGCACGCCAGTCGTCGTCGAGTACGGAAAGCGCGTCGCCCACGTCGTCCTCGCAGGCGCCACAACCTGGGCGGTGCTGGGTCTCACCCTTCTGCCGGTCGTCACCGGGCGGGTCGACCTGCAGGGCGCCTTCTGCCTCCCAGTCTTTGCGTGGTTCGTGCTCCGTTCGCCCCGCTGGCCGCTTTTCGCGGCCATATTCATCGCGACCGGCGAGCTCGAGATCTTCGGCACGTCCTTCGGCAACTGGTCGTGGTTATCGGTGGCGCCGTGGACACACATCCCCTCCGGAAACCCGCCGTCGGTCATCGCCGGCGGCTACTGCGTGATCGACGCCTCAGTGCTGCTCGTGATGCGCGGGATGGCAGCGCTGCGCTCGCAGGTCCCCTACAGGTGGGGCTTGAAGACCATCATGGCGAGTATCACGAGCACGATCACCCCGAGGGCCTGACCCACGATCTGACCTCGTTTCGCGAGGCGGGTGAACTCGGCGGAGGTCGTATCGCCTGCCTCGGCGAGCTTGATCTGATTTCGAAGCGTCGGCGTGTACTGCGTGACCGCGAGCACGATCAGAACCGCAAAAAGCACGAGGGCTGCGTCGATCCAGAATGTGGTGATCGAGTACCCCGCCAGGAACACCATTAAGAGCCCAGTGAGCAACAACACGCCGTAAGCGGGATTCGCGATGCGATCGTCGAGAAACTTGATGCCCTTCAGCGCGAATGGCGTGTGCCCAGGTTCTCTCTGCGCGCGAATGATCCAGACCACGTAGCTGATGTTCAATCCGACTGCGACGATCGCGGCCAGGATGTGGATGTACTTGACGATCAGGAACAGCATTCAGCTGCGCATGTCGAGCGAGGCTGAACCAAGCGTGGTGCGGTTTCCATCCGGGTCCTCGCCCCAGACCTCCAGCTCGACGTCATTGCCGTCGACCTTGGTCACCTTTCCCTGGCATCGATACGGGCGGCCTGGGACGTCGATGCCGCGGTAGCTGACCTCGAAGCTCGTCAGCGTGCCGCGCTCGCCGAGCCAGTCGGTCACCAGCTGCCCGAGAAAAGCCGCCTTCAGCAGGCCGTGCAGGATGACTCCCGGAAGGCCGACGCTGCGCGCGAAATCCTGGTCGTAGTGGATCTCGTAGAAGTCGCCCTGGGCGCCGGCGTACTGCACCAGCTGGCGCGTTGTCGGGTTCTTGACCAGATCAGGAATCGCGTCGCCGGCCTGCAGCTTCATCGCCTGATCGCCGTCCCGCGCAAGCGGGCTACAGGCCTGCCGTGCTGGTTGACGTACTCGGTCTCGAAGATGATGAAGAGGAGCGAGCCGCTCGAACCGGTTTTCTCATAGACGTCCGCGACCTTCCCGGTGGCTGTGATTCGATCGCCAACCTTGACCGGCTCGATGTACTCGAACCGATTGCCGCCGTTGAGCCAGCCCTTGCCGTACTCCTCGGCTTCGGCAAGGTGGATGGAGGTGGGCGCAAGC
>DASVEP010000248.1:0-21364 GCA_036380475.1 Candidatus Dormiibacterota bacterium | reverse complement strand
AGGGTTATCACCCGGTCGCGGCCGGGCCCGCGTACGACCTCTACTACTTGAACGTCATGGCAGGGCCGACTCGCAGGTGGCTGGTCACGACCGACCCCGATCACCGCTGGCAGCTGGACTGAGCCGGCTCGTCCCGCGCTGGAAACCTTCCGGGCTGCGCAGGCCGAATCCAAGGCTGCGGTCAAAGGCGATATGCGCGATCCAGGCCAGGCCGGCCGCGAGCCAGGCCGGCGCGACCAACAGGGCCACCGCCGTCAGGACCGCCGGCGCCCAGAACCGATGCACCGCGTTGTAGAACGGGACCGCGCTTGGGCGGATCTGGCCGCGTTCGAGACCCGGGCCGACGCCCCCGAGTAGGGACAGGTCCGGCGCGATGGCGAACACGATCAGCAGCAGCCAGGACGAGCTCCTCGTCACCACTGCTGCGACAGCGAGCCCGGTCGAGACCACGCCGAGCAGCAGATAGGCGACCTTCTTCACGCTCTTATGAAATCCACACCGCAGTCTTATATATCCGTGGACATGCACGCTTCCTTGATCCTTGTCGTCGAGGACGACGCGCGGCTCGCGGCGACGCTCGAGCGGGTGCTGGCGGCCGAGGGCCACACCGTCGCGGTGGTGGGCGACGGCATGGAGGCCCTTCGCCGGGCGCGGGAGCGACCGCCCGATCTGGCCATCCTCGATGTGATGCTGCCCGGGCTCGATGGCATCGGTGTGTGCCGGCGGCTCCGGGCAACAGCTCAGTTCCCGATCCTCATGCTCACAGCTCTCAGCGGCACGGAGGACAGGGTGCGTGGCCTCGACAGCGGAGCGGACGACTACCTGGTCAAGCCATTCGCGTACCAGGAGCTGCTTGCGCGGGTGCGCGCGCTCCTGCGCAGAGCCGCGCCGGCCGACAACCTGCGCTTCGCCGACCTTGTTCTCGAGCCCTCGAGCAGGGGCGCCTGGCGCGGATCGCGCGCGCTCGCGCTGACCCATACCGAGTTCGCCCTCCTGGAGCACTTCCTGCGCCACCCGCGCCAGGTGCTCACGCGCGAGCAGCTCCTCGATGCGGTGTGGGAGGGCGAGCCGGACAGCGACAACGTCGTCGCGGTTTACGTCGGCTACGTGCGTCAGAAGCTGGAGGAAGGTGGGGAGCCACGTCTGCTGCATACGGTCCGCGGCTCCGGCTACGCCCTCCGCGAGAGTTAGTTGTCGCTCAGGCTTCGCCTGGCGCTCTTCGGGACCGGGGTCGTCGCCCTGACGCTCGTTCTTTTTGGCGCGCTGCTGTACGGGCTCTTCGCCCGAAGTGTCAACACCAACCAGGACGATGCCCTCCGCTCGCGTGCTCATGAGGCGGCGGCCGCGTTGACTTCCGGTTCTGCCGACCTGTCGCCGAGGGCGCCTTTGGCGCCCGCCGACCTCAGGAGCAACAGCGAGGTCTTCGTCGAGATCCTCACGCCAGACGGAACAGTGGTCTACTCGACGGCGCAGCTGAATGGATCGCCGCCGGCGGTGCCCGCCGCCCTTCTGGCGCAGGCGGCCACCACGCGGGGCTCGTTCGCAAACGCATCCGGCTTGCGCATCTACGCTCAGCCTTTCAACAGCGGCTTCGTGGTCACGGGCCAGTCCACCAAAGTGCCGCAGTCCAACCTGTCGGGCATCACCGGCTTCCTGATCATCTCCGGCATCCCCACCCTCCTGGCTGCGCTCGCAGCCTCTTGGCTCGTCGCCGGCCGCGCGCTCAAGCCATTGAAGGACGTGGCTGGCGCTGCGGACGAGATCGGCCGCGCGCGCGACTTTGGCAGGCGCCTTCCGGACCGCCGGAGCCGAGACGAGGTCGCCCTCCTTTCGACGAGCTTCAACCGCATGCTCGAGCAGCTCCAGGACTCGTTCGAATCGCAGCGGCGCTTTGTCGCCGATGCATCGCACGAGCTGCGCACACCGCTGACCACCATCCAGGGCAATGCCGGCCTGCTCGCGCACGGGCCTCCGATCGCCGAGCCGGTACGACGCGCGGCTGCAGCCGACATCGCCGAGGAGAGCGAGCGGATGGGCAGGTTGGTGGATCGCCTGCTCACGCTGGCGCGCGCCGACTCGGGCCTTCGCCTCGAGCTCACGCCCGTCGACCTGCGCGCGGTGGTGGTCGATGTGTCGCGCCAGGCCGCGGCAGTTCATCCGGAGCGAACCATCACGGTCAACGCGGGCGATGCCAATGTCGCGGGTAACGATGATGCGCTCCGGCAGCTGCTGTGGATCCTTCTCGACAACGCGCTCCGCCATTCACGCTCGTTGATTTCCCTAGACCTCAACATCGATGGCGATTGGGCGAGGTTGGCGGTCGGAGACGACGGGCCTGGGATCGCGATCGAGGAGCGCGAGCGCGTCTTCGAGCGCTTCTATCGAGCCGACGCGGCCCGCACTGGGCAGGGCGCCGGGCTTGGGCTATCGATCGCGCGGTGGATCACCGAGCAGCACGGCGGCCGCATCATCGCCGACCGCAGCTCCTCAGGCGGCGCTGGTCTCTATGTCGACCTTCCGCTCTTACGCCGTTCTTAGCCGCGCGCCCGACGCTGATGGGCATGTACTCGATCAGCCCGGAGCACGCAATCGGTCTCGTCGGTGGCCTGGTCGCTCTGGCCATCGCCCTTCTCGCGCTGCCTCGTCACCCGCGGTGGCGCGCCGTCCCCGGCACCGTCCGCGCAGCCGCGGTGCTGATGGCCGTCAGCGGCGGCGTGCACTTCGCGTTGATCCCGCATCACCTGGCCACTGAGCCCCTCACATCCGTTCTTTTCTTTTTCAACGGCGTCGCTTTCGTCACGCTGGCTCTGTCGTTCACGTGGCGGCACTGGCGGCTCGCGTCGGCCGGACTGCTGATCGCAACCGTCCTCGGATACCTCTTCTATATAGGCGTTGGCCTCGAGGGGCCTGACCAGGTGGGCCTTGCCACCAAGCTGGTCGAGGTCACCGCGCTCGGACTCGCGCTCGTCCCAGTCAGAGGCGAGGTGGGCCGCACGCACCGCTCGTGGCGGTGGACCGGGCTGGGTGTCGCGCTCCCGGTATTGATCGTGATGACCGGAGCCACGGCCTGGATCGTCGACCTGGCGCGCCCCGATGCGCATCACAGGCACGCCGGCGCGTTGCTGCAGTCGAGCAACCCGATCGCCACCCCAGCGCAGGTCGAAGCTGCCAACCGTCTGTATGCCGAAACGAAGTCCGCGATCCTGCCGTACCAGGACTGGCACCACGCGTGGGCCGCGGGATATCGCCCGGGCGGCTCGACGACACTCCCGTCGACGCATTGGATGAACCAGCGGTACGTCGATGCCGGGTACGTCATGGACCCGAATCGGCCGCAGGGTCTCGTCTACGCGAACACTCACCACGGCCCCGTCCTGCTAGGAGCGATGTTTCAAATGAAAGGTCTGGATCACTTCGGCCCCGATCCAGGCGGACCGATGACGCTGTGGCACCAGCACGAGAACATTTGCGTGACCCCGTTCGGCTTCGAGTTCAGCTTGATGACGCCGTTCAGCGTCTGCCCGATCGGCGCGATCGACATCAGCGCGTCGCCGATGCTACACGTCTGGATAGTCGACAACCCAACCGGCGGACCCTTCGCGGTCGACATCGACCCGAAGGTGGTTTCGGCGGTGGACCGATCGTGATGGTCGGCGCACCGGCCAGACAGACCAGTCGCCCCGAAGGCGTTTTCGTCCTCTTGCTTCTGCAGTCGATTTTCTGGATGGTGGCCGGCCTCTCGGCGCTCCCGTTTGCACTGGCCGGCGAGATTCACATGGCCGGTCTTGGCCTCGTTTCGCTATTGCTTGCAGCGCTTGTTTGTCTGGTTGGGATCGGCGTCCTCTGGCGCAAGCGCTGGGCTCGCCGCACGGCGATCGTCTTCGAGGTCCTCACCGTGATCGGATCCGGTCTCTCCCTGCTGGTGCCGATCGGCGCGAACCGCGGCCCGGTCGCGCTCCTCGTCGACCTCGCGCTGCCTGGGGCAGTGATCTGGCTGCTGCGGGGAAAGACGGCGCGATCCGACTTTGTCTAGGTCGAGGCTGGGCCGACCGGCGCCGCAGCCACCTGGATCGGGACCGTGAAATGGAACTCCGACCCGGCCCCCACTGTGCTCTCGACCCAGATCTTTCCGCCGTGCATGTCGACGATCTGGCGGGTGATCGCGAGGCCGAGGCCGGTGCCGATGATCTTGGTCCTGTCCTTGTTCTCGAAACGCTCGTAGCGGCCGAACAGCTTCTTGACGAATTCCGGTGGGATGCCCAACCCGTGGTCGCGCACGTTCACCTGCACGATTCCGTCCTGCGCATGGCTGGTGATCAGGACCTCACCGCCCGCGGGCGAATACTTGACCGCGTTGCTGAGGAGGTTGGAGATGACCTGGAAAAGGCGGTCGGAATCTCCTAGAGCCGCCGGCAACCCAGGGTCGAGGCGGGTGACGATCGAATGATTCGGACTGCCGGCTCGCGCACGTTCGGCCGCTTCGGTGACGATGGCGTTGAGATCGACCGGGACGATGTTGAGGGTCATCCGCCCTGCCTCGATGCGGTCGAGGTCCAGCATCTCCGTGATCATCCGGTTCAAACGCTGTGCATCGTTGTTGATGTCGCCGGCGAACTGTTTGGTCTCCTCAGGCAATAGGTCCTGGTCGCGGATCATCTCGCTGAAACCCTGGATGCCGACCAGCGCGGTCCGGAATTCGTGACTGACGAGAGACACGAACTCGCTCTTCACCTGGCTGAGCCGTTCGAGGCCGGCGAGGTTGGCCATCGCAGCCTCCTGGGCGGCATGCTCGGCGTCGGCGTCTTCGAGCATCGCGAGGAAGAAGTCGATGCGGCCTCCCGGCTTCTTGATCGACGTCGCGCTCCAGTGCAGCCAGACGGTGGCGCCATCGGCGCACAGAACGTGCGAGTCCGATTCGACGGTGTCGACCTCACCGCGCCACAACGGCTTGAACGTCTCCACCACGCGCGCCAGGTCATCCGGCTGCAGAAACTTGCCCACCGATGCACCGATCAGGTCGGCGGGCTTGGCGTGGAGCAGCGCACCCAGCCGAGGGTTGGCGTCGACGATCTTCATCTGGACGTCGACACGCGCCATGCCGAGCGGGGCTTGCGCGATGACCTGGTTGAGGAGTGTGGTGCGCGCCTCGAGCTGCGTCTCCGCGCGCCGGCTCGTCTTGAGCAGGCCCAATGAATCTCGGTGGGTCAGAATCTGGCTGAACACGAACAGCACCCCGATGCTGCCGGCAAGAACCGTAAGAAATTTGTCCATCACTTGATCTAGCGCCGCGATTCGGATCGCCATCAGCGCAGCCAGCAGCGTCGCCATCCAGGGAAGCGCCATCTGCCAGAGCTCGATCGGTCCCTCTTCGGTCTCGCGCTCGAATGCGGGTGTGGGCCATAGGGGGGCCAGGGCAATCAACAGGAAGCCGATCACCCAGCCGATGTCGAGGATGCTGCCGATCGCCTGGTACGACCCGTTGGCATTCAGGTAGGTGAACGCGCTGTCGGCCACCGCGTTGGAAGCCAGGCCCCCGATCAGCAGCAGCATGCGGCCGCGCTGCGCGCTGGTCGCCCTGCTGATCGCCGTCAGCAGCACGGTGATGATCACGATGTCGCCAATCGGGTAAGCCAGCCCGATCATCGTGGCGGGCACCGGCTGTTGCGACTGGTCGTAGACGGCGCGCAGGCCCAGGGCCCAGGCCACAAATAGAAGCGAAAGGGCGACTATCGCCCCGGCAAGGACGGCCTCGCCGCGGGTGGTCACCCGGCGCGGCGAGGATGCGAAGAAGAGGACGCCTGCGATCGATAGCGGAATCTGCAGCAGATAGCCGGTGTCGGCGGCCGAGGGGAAAGGCACCGCCATTCCCTGGACGACTTCGTACCAGGACCAGATGGCCTCGCCGATGGTCCAGCTGGCCGCCCCCAGAGCGAGCAGTGTCCAGGCGATCCGGAGGCGACCTCTGGATCTGATGGCGGCGGTCGCGAGGCTGATGGTCGCTAGCCCCGACGCGACGGCTTCGCCGATGTCATCCACCGCGATCGTGGGTTTGTCGCCGCCTATGCGGAAATCGGTCCAGATGAAAAACGCCAGCGCGGCGACCATGGCCAGCGTTGACGCCAGGACGAAACGCCGCCAATCCGTCTTCAGAGCGCCGCGCCAGAGGAGCTGGACGGGCGCGGCCTTCCCTCCTCCGTCAGTAAGGGCGGCCGCCGGTGTCGCTCGGGTCGGCGGCACGTCGCCGGGGGAAGTTTGCCAGGCCACTTATCGGGAACTGCATGTTAATTCAAGCTTCAACTCAGTTAACATTTCCTCACCGTATTGGGAGCGCAGCCGCAAGGGGAAGTCGCGCTAGGTGAGGGAGCTGTCATCGCCCAGGTCGCGTTCGACGATCCGGTTGGGATCTCCATCCTGCTCGGCACACTACCACCCGCCCTCGGCGCCGGCGTCGAATTGACGGTCGTGACCTTCATCAAGGCCGGCGCAGCAGCCGGCGGCGTCGCGGCGGCGCTCGGGGCGCCGAGGACGCCGGTGCCCGAAGTGCAACAGCCCGACTGACCTCCCCGACTTCTGCCCGCTCGGTGTCCGCGGCGCGGTCCGCGCCAAAAAGGAGGTGAGATTAATGAGGAAGCTGATCCTTGCCACGATTCTGGCGGCGACGATGGCCCTCGCGCTGGCGACTACGGCCGGCGCCGGCGGTCTGGTTCCGTGTTGCTGAACGACCGGTAGCGCCATAAGAGGCGTTAATCCATCGTTGTCAAGCACAACGGTGTCATGTAAGCTGGCCCGCAATGCGGGAAGCTGATACGCGCCCCGCCCCGGCCGCCGTACGTTCCGGCCGGCGGGGCCGTCGCCACGGCCTCGAGATCAGGCCGGGGACTGTGAGGCAGGCGCGGACGGACGCGGGTATGAGCCTGGGTCAGGTGGCCAATGGGGTCGTCAGCCGGACCGCAATCTACTTCGTCGAGACCGGCAAGTCCAAGCCTTCGATGGAGACCCTCCGGCTCATCGCAGAGCGCACCGGGCGCCCGCTCGACTACTTCCTCGCCCGGCCTTCGACGATGGAGGCGCGATCTTCGCCGCACACGCTGGAGGTCGAGCTGCTTCTCGCCGGCAACGATCCGCAGGCTGCGCTTGCCGCCGGTCGCGCGCTGCTCGCCAAAGACAAAGACCCCGATACGACCGCGCGTGTGAAGTACCTGATGGCGTACGCGCTGCTGCGCCTTGCCCAGCCGTTGGAAGCGCGCCGATTGGCTTCGACCGCCCGGGAGCATTTCGAGAGGGCGGGCGACCTGCTCATGACCGCGGAATGTCTCGGCCATGAGGCCTCGGCGGCATACCTGCTTCAAGACCCGGCCGCTCTCGGCTTCGCCGAGCGAGCGCTGGAGCTGTGCCGCTCGCTCGAACCCGTTTCGCACACGACCGAGGCGCGGCTGCTGTTCGTCCTTGGCTCGGTGCACGCCACGAACCAGGACTGGCAGGCTGCGATCGACTGCTACGAGAGGGCGATTGCCGCCGGCGAGGTCGTCCAGGACCTGAGGCGCCTGTCGCTCATGTACGGCGGTCTGAGCTACGCATACTCGGAGATCGGGCAGCTCAACCAGTCCGCGTACTACGCGCAGCGCGCGATCGCGATCCACGAGACCCTCAATGACCGGATCTCGTTGGCGCGCTCGGAGAGCAACCTCGGCTTGCTTCTGATCAAACGCGGCGATCTTGCCGCTGCGGAGCAGCACCTGACCCGAGCGCTGGCCTTGTTCGATGAAGCCGGAGTCGAGGTCAGCAGGGCCGAGATCCTTTTGAGCCTTTGCGAGCTATCCGTCGCCCGGTCCCACCTCGAGGAGGCCGAGGAGCTCGCAGTGCAGGCCAGGGACACCGCCGATCGGCTCTCGGAAAAGGGCACCCTGGCCAGCAGCCACATGTGGCTGGGCCGGATCGCGGCCGAGCGCGGCGACGATGCGCGCGTAGACGCCGAGTTCCGTGAAGCCTGGGGAATCCTCGATGCCCTCGGCGCGCCCGAGCGCCTCAGCCATTGCCACGTTCAGTACGCTGAGCTGCTCGAGAAGAGAGGCGATCTCGCCGCTGCCAACCATCAGCTGCGCCTGGCCCTCAGCCGGCTCCGTCCTTCCGGAATCGCCGGAGCATCGAAGCAAGACCGCACCGCCACAGCCTGACCGGCTTCGCGTCCGGCTTGGGACCGCTTGCGGGCGTTAACTCAAGCTTGCGACCGTACTATGTTTCCTCCGACGGGCACTTAACAGCGCTAAGGGGGACGCGGACAGCAAATGGCGGTTGTACTTGTAGTCGACGATGGTCTCGCCAACCGCGAGCTGATCGAGGCGTACTTGTCTGGTGTTGAATGCGGGGTCCGCCTTATCAGCGACGGGGCTGCCGCCCTCGAGCACATAAAGGTAGAGCCGCCCGATGTCGTTCTGGTGGACGTGCAGATGCCGGGGATGGACGGGTATGAGCTCTGCCGCCGCATCAAAGCGAGCCCGCGCGGCCACCTCTTGCCTGTGGTGATGATGACCTCGCTCAATGAAACCGACGATCGCCAGCGCGCCCTGGAAGCGGGTGCGGATGACTTCGTTGCCAAGCCCATCGACCGCATCGAGCTCACCGCCAGGGTGTCCGGGGCGCTGCGGCTCAAGGCCGTCTACGACATGCTCGGCAGCGCGGAGCAGGTCATCTTCTCGCTGGCGGCGGCGGTGGATGCGAGGGACGGCTTCCCACACAAGCACCCCAGGCGAGTAGCAGAAACCGCGCGCCATCTAGGTGCAAGGTTGGGCATGCCGGAGGTCGCGCTTGACGCCCTTTATCGGGGGGGCCTCATCCACGACATCGGGATGATCGGAATCCCCGATGCGATCCTTCTCAAGCCGGGGTCGCTCGATGCGCCTGAGATGGAGCGCGTGCAGTCGCACGTGCTGTTGGGCGAGAGCATCCTCAAGCCGTTTGCTTCAGCATCAGCCCTGCTGCCCATCATCCGGCACCACCACGAGCGCTTCGATGGTGGCGGCTATCCCGATCGGCTTCACGGACGCGAGATCCCGCGACTTGCCGGAATCATCGCCGTCTGCGACGCGTTCGACGCGCTTGTCAACGACCGCCCGCACCGCCCGCGCCTGCCGATCGACCAGGCTCGCGCGCTTCTCATCCAGGGCGCTGGGCACCAGTGGGACCCCGAGATCGTCGACCTGTTCGTCGGCGAGATGCCTTCGATCAGCCGGCTCGGCGCCGCCTGACCACGGCGTGCGTTCTATGTAGGTGGTCTTCATCGGCACATCGGGCTGGCAGTATCGCCACTGGCGGCACGTGTTCTACCCGGACAAGCTGCCCCAGCAAAGCTGGCTGGAGCACTACGCAGCGAGTTTTCAGACGGTCGAGGTCAACAACACGTTCTACAACTTGCCCGAGGCCGGTGTCTTCGACGCGTGGAAGCGCCAGACCCCGTCCGACTTCGTCTTCGCGCTCAAGATGAGCCGTTTTCTCACACACTTGAAGCGACTGCGCGATCCCGAGGAACCGGTGGAGCGCTTCATGGATCGGGCCCGCAGCTTGGGCCGGAAACGGGGGCCGATCCTCATCCAGCTGCCGCCGATGCTCAAGGTCGATGTCGGCCGCCTGGACGCGGCCCTGGCCGTATTTCCAAGCTCTGAGCGCGTAGCTGTCGAGTTCCGGCACGAGAGCTGGTTTGTGTCACAGGTTCGCTCCCTGCTCGAGCAGCGCGGCGCCGCGCTTTGCCTCGCTGATGCCCCGAACCGAACGCAGCCCTACTGGCGAACGGCAGCCTGGACGCTGCTGCGATTTCACGAAGGTCGAAGTCCGAATGCCCCAGGTTATTCGCGCCCTGCTTTAAGCACGTGGGTCGCGCGCCTCGCGCGCGATTGGGGACCGGAGTCGGATGCGTTCGCCTACTTCAACAACGACGCGGGCGGCTGGGCACTCCGTGATGCTGTGGTGTTTGCGCAGCTCGCCGCGCGTGCGGGTCTGAAACCGTCTCGCGTGACGGCGAAAGTCACCTAGGAGCGGGCTTGGGAGCGGGGACGCCTGCGGAGGGCGAGATCGGCGTCAGCGGTCGAGACTCGAGGACGCCGGAAATTCCTCAAAGCGAACCGGTCACAAGCCGTCTCGGCTGCCGATTTTTTGCCAAGCTCCTCATGCAGATACCAGTGCATCCATTCGTGGCAGTAGAGGAACCGAAGCACCTCACGGCGCAGGCGGAACGAGACGCTTTCGGATGCCCACGCGAAACGAAGTCCATGCCCCCGCTTGCGGCGGGCCGCGTAAATGACAGGTTCTTTGAACGGACGGAAGGGAACCGGCACCTGCAGCACGATCCTCTTTTCCTCGAATTCGCAGCGGGCCGCTAGGTGTGGCGATGTGCGATATCGAAGCGGTTTGATGACCACCTCGTAGTCGCCTGCGCGCGGCAGCCCTGCAAGCGCGAGCCGGGCCTGGGCGTCGCTGACGCCGTCGAGATCGCTCCGGATGACCATGCAGCGAGCATAGGTTCAACATCACCCGCGCCGCCACCGCGATCAGGTACGAGCCCGCGTTCACACGTTTATCGGGCGGGGGAGCCTGGCCCGAAAGGGCCGGGCTTTTCCACCATATGGCGCCTACGAAGCACAAGTGAAACCAACCATGCCAGGCCGGCCGCGCTCGAGCACGGATGGCGGCGACCAGGTCGCCGACTGGTGGACGCGGGTCCTGGTCGGGCAGACCGAGGTCCCGCATCCCGTGTACGGCGACGCATTCGATCTGAAGCTGCACGGGGGGGTCATGCACGTCACGGGCGAGCTGGCTTCAGATCGCGAGCGCCAGGACTTCATCCGCGAGGCCAGGTCGTACATCGGAAGAGGGCTGAATGACGTCGACACAAAGCGCTTGCTCGTCAAACGATTGCAAAGCACTCCCGGGGTCCTCGACCAGACGCTCATCGCAGCTTTCCCGAACCAGGCGCTGGCCGAGCACGCTCTGAAGTTCTTGCGTGAGCGGAGCCGGGTGAAGCTGAAAGAGGCGGTGACGGTGAGGTCGGAAAAGGACACTGTGTTGGACCGGTTGGGCGACTTCGTCCCGGCCGTGCGCAAGGCGCTCGCGGACGGCAAGGGCGTCGTGATCGTTCGCGTCGACGAGCCGGATGCTTTCGAGGCGCGTGCTCTGCTTGACGAGGACATACGCAGCCAGTGGACCCTCGCCATGCCGCCCGTCCCCGCCAGGAAGGCAGGGTAGATGGCCTCGGTCCGGCGCGCGCATTCGATACGGAAGTCGCGAAAGCGACTCACCTTCTCGGAGTTCTTGAAGGCTGTCGGGCCTGGGGTGATCACTGGCGGGGCGGACAACGACCCGGCGGGAATCGCGACGTACTCGATCGTCGGCGCCACCGTCGGTTACGCGCAGAACTGGCTTCTTTTGCTGTCGACGCCGATGCTTGTCGTCGTCCAGCGAATGTCGGCCAAGGTCGCGAACGTGACCAAGACCGACCTGGCCACTCTCTTGCGCACCACGTACGGTGCTCGCGTTGCGACGCCGGCCGTTCTGCTGATGGTGGTGGCAAACGTGATCACGATGGGCGCCGACCTGCTGGCGATGGCAGCCGCGCTGCAACTGCTGACAGGGATCAAATTCGTGTATTGGGTCGTGCCTCTGGCCGGCGCGATGGCGTTCCTGACCATATTCACCGACTACAAGGTCCTCAGCAAATACCTGTTGTGGCTGGTGGCGGTGTTCGCCACGTACATAATCGCGGCCTTCCTGGCGCGGCCGGCATGGGGTGACGTGCTCCGCAGCACGCTGATCCCGCACATCAGCATGTCGCCTGCGTACCTGCTCGGGTCCGTTGCGCTCCTTGGCACGACCATCACGCCGTATCTCTTCTTCTGGCAGGCGAGTGGGGAGGTCGAGGAGAGGCGGGGGGTACAAGGCACCAGTGCGCGGAACATCGACATCACCGCGGGAATGGTCTGGTCCAACGTCACGGCTTTTTTCATCATCGTCTCGACTGGTGCGGTGCTCTTCTCACACCACGCCGACATCAAGTCCGCGGCTGACGCCGCACGCGCGCTCGAGCCGTTTGCGGGCAAATATGCGACCGTCCTCTTCGCCGTCGGCATCATCGGGGCCGGGCTGCTGTCGATTCCGGTGCTGGCTGCTTCCGCGGCCTTTGGTATTGCTGGTCTCGTCGGGTGGCGGCGCGGCCTGGGTCGACATGCGCAGAATGCTCCGCAGTTCTACGTCGTCATCGGCCTTGCGTTCCTCGTGGCCATGGAGCTTGCCGTCTCGTCGATCGATCCGATCAAGGCGCTGTTCTATTCACAGGTCCTCGACGGGATAATCGCGCCTTTGCTGATCGTGCTCCTGCTCCTGCTCACGTCGAGCCGCAAGCTCATGGGCGACTATGCCAACGGGCTGCCCACGAAGGTCATTGGGTGGGTCGCGGTCGGCGTGATGGTGCTGGCGGATGTGGCGATGGGCTACCAGGTCGCCACGAACGGGCTGCCGAGCTAGGAGGGCTCGGGTCACCGCGCGCGGTGCCGCGTTGACATGAATATGGAGATTCGTAGCGTCGCCGCTCCCAAAGCGACCTCGCGCGAGCTCGCTTCAGAGGTGGTTCAGGACGTGCAGCGATTGGTCGACCTCGAGCTCATGCTCGCTCGACAGGAGCTCAAGGAGCTTGCGATCACCAATACGATCGCGGTTGCGTGTATGGCGGCGGCCGGGATCCTTGCCGTCCTCGCGGCGCTTGTCGGGCTGCCGGTGCTGGTGGTCGTGGCTGTGCCTTGGCATTGGGCGGCTGCACTTGTGTGGATGATTGCCTACCTGGTGCTTGCCGGCGGGCTTTTCCTGTTCGGCAGATCGCGGCTCCGGCTGCATTTGCCTATGAAAACGCTGGACAGCCTCAAGGAGAACAAGGAATGGGCCCTTCATCAACTGAAATCGAACGGCAAATAGAAGAGACCAGGTCTCAACTGGACTCCAACCTGACCGCGCTCGAAGGACGAGTCGTGTCTGGAGCTCGGCGCGCAGGTCGCATCGCAGCGATGGTCGGCATCGGTCTGGTTGCCGCGGCCGCGATTGGCGCCGGGGTCTACATGCTGAGGCGGCATCGCCCACTGTCATCCCAGATCCACGACAGCAGATTGCGGTCGATCGCCGAGGCCTTCGCCGAGTCCCATGCGGTCCCGATCGCCAGCGCGCTTGCGGCGCGGATCCTGCGGTCGCGCGCGGACACGTCGCCCGGCGTCGCGGCCGGCGCGGGTGTCAAATGATCCGGCGAATCAAGAGTTGGCTGCCCGTACAGCTCCTCGCGGCCTACGGCGAGAGCCAGGCGAGCAACTACGCTTCAGCGCTTGCCTTTTCCTGTCTGCTCGCGATGTTCCCGCTCATGCTCGGCGTCCTCTCGCTGGTGGGCCTGGCGATTCGCGACCCGGTTACGGAGGCCAAGGCTCAGGCGCTGATCATCCAGATGTTCCCCGGCCCGGCGCAAACGCAGATGCTTAGCGCGCTTCACGGCGTGCGGCAGTCGGCAGGATGGTTGGGCTTCTTGTCCCTCGCCGGCCTGGTCTGGAGCGCGAGCGGCATCTTCTCGACCATGGAGTTCGCCCTCACTCAGATCTTTGGCACGAAGCAGCGCGACATGGTGAGACAGAAGCTGATGGGCTTCTTGATGATGATCCTGCTCGTCGTCGCCGTCGGCGTGACCGTCGCCGCGAACGCGTTGGCCGCGTTGTTTCCGTTTGCGGTGATCACCGGGTTCCTGATCGGCTCGCTAGTGATGGTCGGTCTGCTCGTGATGCTCTATCGATTCGTGCCGAACCGCACGTTCGACGTGCGCGATGTGATCCCGGGAGCTCTTCTCGCCGGAGTCCTCATCGAGGTCTTCTCACTTGGCTTCCCTCTCTACGCGCGTTATGCGGGTGGGTTCAACACGTACGGTGCGCAGTTCGGGCTCTTCTTCCTGCTCGCCACGTGGTTCTACATCGTCAGCCAGCTCATCCTGCTCGGCGCCGTCTTCATCCAGTTTCGTCTGGGCGAACCTGAAGAGAAAGGCATCGTCGCCAGCCCGATGCATGAATCCAGGGAGGTGCGGCCACCGAACCAAGTCATCAAGGACAAGAAGGCTGCCGATCGACCCGCGGCTGCGGCATCCCCCGCACGCCCTGCGGCGGGGGGGCCAGCGCGCAGACGCGCACGCCGCGGCGGCTACTTCGTCGCGCTGGCGGCCCTCGCTTCCGTAATCTTTCGCCGTCGCAAGCGAACGACCAGCACGTAGAGGCCTATCGCGGAGACTGCCCACAGGACTCCTGCCAGGACGACTGACAGGATCTGATCCAACCTGAACAGCGCCCAGGCTGCCGCTATTGCGAACACGATGAGGCCAACAGCTCCCATGATGGCGCCGGTTGCATCCACGACGGCCTCTTTGCGGTTCGATTTGCGTTCGATGAGCGTCAACGACGCCGGCAGGATGGCAGGAAACGCCAGCAGCACGCCGCCAAGCCTGGGCCCGAACACGATGGAGATGATCGCCGCAATCGCCGAGATGCCGGCTCCAAACGCAAACCGGACGAGATAGTCGCCGGCCTTCGCGCTGCGGAGGGCGCCACGGTCGAGTTTGGGCTGGCCGGATTCGACCTTCATGCGAGTATGAGCAAGTACGCGATGCCTGCGCATGCCAGCCATGCCACCCAAGCCAAGGCACTCCCCGCAACCGCGCCGAACCGCTCCACCGCGTAGCTTGCCGCGATGCAATAGGCGACCATCCCAATGGCGCCGGCGATCATTCCAATGGCCGCCGCCGCGGCCTTGAGATGACCAGTCGCCAGAGCCGTAACCAGTAGGCTGGCCATCGCAATTGAGGGAGCGGCCGAGAAGAGCCCGGAGAAGGTCTTGGGTTTGAGGGCGTCGCTGAGTAACGCGAACAGCGCGACGAACGCCCCGCCTGCGACGGCTTTGACGATGACGATAAGAACGTCTTTCACGCCTTCAGATCGATAACCGCGAACTGGTCTGTGGCTACTCGACCAAATATTGGGCCTGCGTAGTCGAAGGCGCCATGGGCGTTACCCATATGAGCGGACTTTTTCCTCGGAGCATGCAGAGAGAGCCGCCGTGAATCAAATAAACAGGAGGTCATCGTTTGGGAACGCTACTGTTCATCTTGCTCGTCGTCATCGTCCTTGCCGCCCTCGTAGGCGCCGGCGGCTACAGCGTCCGGCGCTACTGGAGCCCCGCGGGTTCCGAGGTGGTGGAGACAGAGAGCACGGCGTCAGGAGCCGGGCCAGGGATCGCGGCAGCAATGCTCGCGTTGCTGGTGCTCATCCTGCTTTTCTTCGGCTTCACGCAGTGGAACTGGTTCGGGACGCGGTCGCAGTCGGTCGCCCCGCCCAACTCGACGACGGTCACCTCTCCGGCACCCGCTGGAGGCGGCACGACCACGTCGCCCGTATCGTCACCGGCGCCCACACCCACGTAGTCCTCCTCAGGGTGCCGAGGGCCGTGCCCGACGATGGGGCGGCCCTCGGTTTAGTCAGCTGATCAACACAAGGAGGCCATGAGATGGCAAACAGAAGGCAAAGCCGAACACTGAGCACCCGTACGAGAGACAGGATGCCTGCCGAGCGCTTCGCATTCACGAAGAAGCGCAAGGAGCCGATCAATGACGCCGGGCACGTGCGCAACGCGATTGCGCGATTCGACCAGGTCGAAGGTGTCACTGACGCCGAGCGCGACGCGGCGTGGAAGCGCATCCGCGCAGCGGCCCGGAAGTATGGGGTTGAGGTTCACGCGAAGGGGTGGCGGTCGCTGATGAAGGGCGGAAAGTCCGGGCGGCGTCGCTGATTCTCACGCGAGCGTAGTCGGATTCGTTGAGCGGTTTCTGAAAGAGACAAGGAGGTAACGAAGAGTGGTTGCGTTGATCATCCTGGTTCTGCTGCTTCTCCTTCTCGGCGGAGGCGGATTGCTTGCGAGCGGCCTGCACATCCTCTGGCTGCTGCTCGTCGTCGGGCTGATCCTCTGGGTGCTCGGATTTTTCTTCCGGGCCGGCGAAGGCGGAGGTCGCTGGTACTACTGGTAGCGCGTCTCGGCCTGGCGCCCCTGCACCCGCAGCGGGCGCCATTCGTCGTTTCTACGGCTCCATTAGTCTCGCCGTGCACGGATGGAGGACTCCACCAAGACCAACTCGACCCTGGCTTTTCTGGAAGGCTCGCGTTCGGCGATCCGGTATGGCGCCGACGAGCTGCGAGGAACAGATCCCGCCGACGGTCGCACTCTGTTGGCCCGGTACGACCTCGTTTCTGCGCGTGCCACCTTGACCAAGGAGGTCCTGGCCGGCCGGCGCCGAAGCCTGTGGAGGTGGGAGGAGCTGCTGCCGGTGCGCAAACGAACTTTCATCACGACCCTGGGCGAGGGTGGAACGCCGCTCCTGCCACCCGCACGTCTGGCCGGGAAGCTGGGATTGAAGGGTCTCTACATCAAGGCGGAGAGCTTGAACCCGACTGGTTCGTTCAAGGCGAGGGGCATGGCCGTCGCTGTAAGCCGGGCCGCCGAACTGGGCGCCACACACCTCGTCGCTCCATCGGCCGGCAACGCGGCCGGTGCGCTGGCCGCCTACGCCGCTGCAGCCGGCCTTCGCGCCACTGTCGTCATGCCCGCCGACGCCCCGGTTGCCAACCAGCTCGAGACCCTCATGTGTAGCGCTCGACTGATCCTTCTCGACGGCCTCATTTCCGACTGTGGCCGGCTTGCCCGCCTCGTGTGCGAGCAGACGGGCGGGTTTGACATGGCGACCCTGCGCGAGCCGTATCGCGTCGAGGGCAAGAAGTCGCTTGGTTTCGAGCTTGCCGAGGATTTCGGCTGGTCTCTACCACAAGTAGTCGTGTACCCCACCGGCGGGGGAACCGGACTCATCGGAATGTGGAAGGCGTTTGAAGAGCTCGAGGCCATCGGGCTCATCGGCCCAGCGCGGCCACGCATGCACGCTGTGCAATCCGAAGGCTGCGCGCCGATCGTCCGCGCATTCGAGCAGGGGACGGAGTTTGCCGAGCCGTGGACCGGCGCCGCCACGCGCGCGGCTGGGATTCGGGTCCCGTCCGCGATCGGAGACCATTTGATCCTCGACAGCCTGCGGCGCTCGGGGGGCGGCGCAATCGCGGTCCCTGAATCCGAGATCGAAGCCATGCAGTCGTACGCAGCGAGCGCCGGGGCGGGGTACCTCAGCCTGGAATCGTCGGCGGCGCTGGCCGCGCTGCCGATGATGCGCGAGCGTGGGCTGATCGCCTCGGACGAGCGTGTGGTCGTCTTTGACACGGGGGCCGGTTTCAAGTCGGAGGCCAGGCCCAGCGAGCGTCAGCCGGTCGTTCCCAACGATCCCGACGCGTGGTCCGCCGTGATTGCCCGTCTGGATTGAGCCAGGCCAGGCACGACTAGGATTTGACCTCTGGTGAGGGCTCTGTTGTTGTGGGCCGCCGCGAACCCCTGGCTTTCCGAGCATGTGCCGCAGTGGGGCTTTGTCCGGCGAGCCGTGAAGAGGTTCATGCCCGGCGAGGACTTCGACGCCGCGCTCAATTCCGCCGTCGCGTTCAAGACGCTCGGAATCGGCGCGGTCTTCACAAAGCTGGGCGAGAACATCAAAGCGCTTTCCGACGCTACGGCCGCCGTCGAGCACTACGAGACGGTGCTGAAGACAGCAGCCGACGCGGGCCTCGAGCCTGAGATCTCGGTCAAGCCCACCCAGGTCGGCCTGGACATCGACCCCGATGCGACCTTCGCCAACCTGAACCGCCTGGCCGATGCCGCGGCAAGGGCGAAGGGGTTCCTGTGGATCGATATGGAAGGCAGCGCGTACACCGATCGCACTCTCGAGCTCTACAACCGCGTTCACGCCCGACATCCGGCGACCGGGGTGTGCCTGCAGGCTTATCTCTTCCGGACCGCGGCAGACGCACACAGGATGCTTGCGTTCAAGCCTGCCATCCGGCTTGTGAAGGGCGCCTATGCCGAGCCGGCGGATAGAGCATTTCCAGCCAAGCGCGATGTCGACGCCAACTACCTGGCGCTGTGCGCGCTGATGCTGCCCGACGCCAACCGCGGACGCTTGCGCCTGGTTCTCGGCACACACGACATCGAGCTCGTCGAGCGCGTGGCCCGCTTTGCTGACGCCATCGGCATGGACCGTCACCATCTCGAGGTGCACATGCTCTACGGCATCAGGTCGGCGCAGCAGGTGAGGCTCGCGGCTGAGGGTTACCGCATCAAGGACCTCATCGCGTATGGCGATGCCTGGTACGCGTGGTACCTGAGGAGGCTGGCCGAGAGGCCCGCGAACGTCCTGTTCGTTGGGCGCCAGATGTTCGGCTAGCCGGTTTTCGTCAGGAATATGTCGAACTCGATCGTCACCTTCGAGTCGACGGCTGTGAAGGGCACCGAGGGCGGAGCGACTCCGTAATCGGTCATGTCGATCGCCACCTTTCCGCTCACCTCCACCTTGGTCCCATTCTGCTGAGCCTGGATGTTTGCGGTTACGTTCTTGGTGACGCCACGGATGGTCAGGGTGCCCGGCAGTGAGATTTGCACCGGCTGCCCGGTCGTCGTCGGAGTAACGGTCGCGGACGATGCGGTGAAAGTCGCATTCGGGTACTGCTGAAGGTTCATCGACCGCGCGACGAAGCCATCGCGCTGAGAAACGTCTCTGCCTGCGACTGAATCAACGCTGTGGAGGTCGGTGAGCACCGCAGTGATCGTGATCGCGTTGACCTGGTAGCCGCTCGAATCACCGCTGACCGTGAGGCGGCCGCTCACCGAGGAGGTCCGAGCAACCGCCTCGTGGTTCGACGTCGTGCCGACGAACACCTCGTTGACGCGGTAGCCGGCGACCGATCCGCCGGCGACCGTCCACTTGCCGGCGAGGGTACCGGTCGAAGGCGTGCCGCTGGGAGTCGCGGCCGAGAGCGCCAGCGGGCTCGGTGACGAGCGAAGGCCAGAGAAGAAGTAGACGTACGCGCCGGCACCCACAAGCGCCGCCGCTGCGGCAACAGCTGCACCGGCGATGACCAGTCGATTCCTCATGAACCTCCTTACATTGTTGGCAGGGCCGACGTTTCATCGGCCCTGCCGGTTATGACCGCCCCGTTGGCTAAGGGACGGTCGGGACCTGCCCAGCGTTCTCCTGGGCCTCGCGAGCTGCGCTCTCAGTGGCCTCGTGCGCTGCCGTCTCGTTGGACACGAACGTGCCCGAGGATGACGACGCCGGCGTCGGGCTTGGGCTGGCTGCCGCCGCGGGGGCTGCGGCTGCAGCGGTGAGGGCCGACACGCTGTACAGGGCGGCTCCGACCACCCCTCCTACGAGCATCGACCCGGCGATGGCCGCTGCTGTGACTGCCGTACGAACTCTGTTCATGGCTGTTGACTCCTCCGGTTATTTGTGGCTCGAGCGTTGACATCGAGGTTGGGCGTGGACGCTCAACGCTCCGTGTGAGGAGCCTGTGAAAGTGCCGAGACAGCTCTGAGCAATCTCTAAGCCATCTCCCACGTCTTCAGCCCCTGAAGCAGGGCCGCGCCAGCGGTGGGTGGTCGCTTCAAACCGGCTGACGCAACAACCTCCCTCTGCGGCGAAAATGATCCGCGCGGGACCGCGCTGCGTATCGATCAGCAGCGTCGCCATACAGGGGGAGGAAGGATGAGCTTCAGCATCGAGCGTTACAAAGAGGAGTCGAGGAAGCTCGACACCACGGGGGTCGACTGGGCGGCGGTGGCCGCCAGCCCGCTGTCCAAGGGAGACCTGTTCTGTCTCCACTACATGATGGACATCGAGAATCACGTCCCCCTCTACCTCTCGCACCTCCTGGTGACCAGAGCGTGCATGGACCCGATCCTCACCGCCTTCCTGGCCTGTTGGAACTACGAGGAGCTCTGGCACGGCGAGAACCTCGGCAAGCTCCTGAACCTGTACGGGATCGAGTTCGACGCGCAGGACCGGATCGCCAACGTGCGTGCCAACCTCGGGTTTCAAAACAGCGTCAGCATCCTGTCCACGATGGTGGGGTCATGGCTGCTGAAGGATTTCTCTGCCGTGTACCTGACCATCGGCGCGATCAACGAGCTTTCCACGCTCACGGGCTACGGAGCGCTGATCCGCAAGTCCGGGCACCCGGTGCTGACGGACCTGCTCCGGCGCATCATCAAGGATGAGCGCCGCCACTTCGCGTTCTATTTCAACTCGGCCAAGGAATGGCTCACCGGCAACGAGAAGGCGCAGCGGGTCGACCGTTGGATGCTGGACAGGTTTTGGGTCCCAGTCGGCCAAGGGGTGAAGACCCAGGAGGAGGTCGACGCGCTCGCCCTCTATCTCTTCGACGACGAGCAGGGCGAGGAAGAGCTCCTCGGCATCGATGAGAAGATCGGCAGGCTGCCTGGACTCTCGGGCGTCAAGCTCATGTCGAAAGCGCTGTATGCCGCCCGCGAGCGCCAGCGCCTGAACCCGGCGTGGGCGTCGAGGCTCATCGAAAACGAAGAATGGGCGATCGCGCCGCCGAAGAAATCTCCGATCGGGGAGCTGACCACTCGCCGGACACATGCCGGCGACGCGGCGGTGGGGATCGGAGGTATGTGATCCGATAGCGACCGAAGGACTCGCGGACGCCGATCTGGCGCTCGTCCTGGCGGCCGGCAACCAGGACGCGCTGCTGGAGCTGTACGACCGTTACGCGGGGCTCGCTTACGCCGTGGCGATGCGGGTTCTGGGCGATCCAGGTCGCGCGGAGGACGTGGTCCAGGAGGCGTTCTTGAAGATCTGGACCAACGCGGCCAGCTTCGATCCCAAGAAAGGATCCCTGCGCTCATGGCTCATCACCGCCGTCCGCAACCGCTCCATCGATTACCTTCGCGGCCGCAGCGCCCACGAACGGCAGGAGCTGGAGCTCCAACCGGAGCTCACCGAATCGGGACACCGGTCCGATCCCTGGCATGAGGTATCGCTGTCGCTCGAACGCATGGCCGTCCGTGAGGCTGTCGGCAGCCTGCCCGCGGAGCAGCGCCAGGCCGTCGAGCTGGCCTATTTCGGCGGCTACTCGCAAGTCGAGATCGCCGACATCACGCACGTTCCACTCAGCACCGTGAAGGGCCGCATGCGACTTGCCCTCGAGAAGCTGAGCTCGTATCTCGAGGGGAGAGGTCTGATGAGTGTCTGATCACGAAGAGTTGGAGAACAGCGTCGCGGCCTGGGTCCTGGGCACCCTGGAGGCAGACGAGGCCGAGAGCGTGAGGGTCCACGTGGAAGGCTGTGTGTCCTGCCGGCAAACGGCAGCTCGGCTGCGCCGCGCCGCTGCGGCCCTGCCGCTGGAGGTGGATGAGATCCCTCCGCCCG
>DASVEP010000247.1:0-13292 GCA_036380475.1 Candidatus Dormiibacterota bacterium | reverse complement strand
CTTGCGCCTGGTGGCATCGTTGCCTGGATCATCGTCGGACTCATCGCGGGTTGGCTCGCGTCGCTCGTCAGCCGAGGACACGGCTTCGGCCTTATCGGCGACCTCATAGTCGGTCTGATAGGAGCGCTGATCGGCGGCTTCCTGGCCGGTTTCTTCGTCCACGGCACCGTCGGTCTCGTCGGCAGCATCATCATCGCCTTCGTTGGCGCCGTGATCCTGCTGGCCATCCTCAGGGCTTTCAGCGGTAGCCGCGTTAGGGCCTGACCGCCTGTTGACCTCAAGGGGGTCCGGGACCACCCCGGACCCCGCCTACCTCACTTGTACGGCGACGCACCCCTCCCCATAGGGGTTTGATTTAGACCGCATAACTTTCTGAGGAGGGGCCGAGGGACGTGGAGGTAGCCACCCGACCGGCCGGCAGCTGGCCGGAGGGTGCGGGGTCGCGTGGATCTGGCCGGCTCAGAGCCGCCGGCCAGGTGAAGCCGCGGCCGCGTATGCGTGCGGCAGAGCGGCTGGAGAAGGCTCAGGCGGCCGCGTCCATCGCACTTGGAGCCGCGGCGTCCTATGTCGAGGCCGAGATGGAACTGCCGGAGTTCTTCGGGCACCTTGCCGAGACAGTTGCCGGGCTGGTCGGCGCGCGGCGAGTCGCCTTCTGGCGCCTGGCACCCCAGGGCGTCCTCGTCCTTCAGCGCGAGCCGTTTGGATTTCCTGCCAAGGCGTCGATTCGAACGCTTCGGATCCCTATCGCTCCTGACGGGCGCGGCGTCGTCGAACGCATCGTGTTTCGCGACGAGCTCGACATCCACGACGGCACCTCAGCCGCCCTCGACGGGTTCTGGCGCGACCACGGACTGAGCGGTCATCACAATTCGATCGCGGTTTCGTGGGCGGCCGGGGATCAGCGGATCGGCGCCCTCGCCGCCTATGACTCGAAACGAGGATTCACCACCGACGACGCGTGGGTCCTTCGTGTTGCGGCGATGGCCACTGGCCTCGTCTGGCAGTATCGCGAGGCCGAAGAAGAGTTGGATGTTGCCGTCGAGCGCCTGGAAGAGGCGATGGCGGCCCGCCGCCAATTGCTCGCAAACGTCGCGGCCGGGGGCGACGAGGCCCGCCGCCGTTTCGCGAGCGCCCTTCATGACGACTCGCTGCAGCTGCTGACGGCGGCAGAGCTTCAGCTGGAACGCATCCGCAACGAAAGCACCGAAAGCCGTCAGTCGGGGAAGCTCGACGAGTTGGCGACGACGATCAAGAAGGTCGAGGACTCGCTCCGCCGGCTTCTGTCGACCGTGAGTCCCGAGGCTCTAGACCGCACTGTGAGCCTCAAAGAGGCGATCCGGGACCGCATCGAAGGCCTGCGTCTCCACGCCGGCATCGAGCCCGACATCGACCTGCGCATCCCGGACGACATTCCTGAGGGCGTGGAATCGATCGTGTTCAAAAACGTCACCGAGGCATTGATCAACGTGGAGAAGCACGCCCACGCTGCTCGCGTTCGCGTCGCAGCCTCATCGCTCGACGGCGGAGTTGTTGTCGAAGTGGCAGACGACGGCACCGGCTTCGTCGTCGACGAGTGCATCTATGTCCCGGGCCACCTCGGTCTTCTGGCAATAAAGGAACGGGCACAGCTAGCTGGGGGATGGTGCCGAATCGAGAGCGAGCCCGGCCAAGGGGCAAAGATCGAGTTCTGGGTTCCCACCGGGTAGTCAATCGCACATCACCGAGAGAAAGGAGAAGTCGCACGCCACATGACCAGCAAAGTCGTAGCCACAGCCAACCCGGATCCGAGGGTCATGCTGCGCGTTCTCACCGCTGTCAAGCGCGGCGATTTCGCCGTTCGCATGCCGGGCACATCGACTGGACAGGCCGCCAAGATCGCGACTGCAATCAACGACATCATCGAGTCCAACCAGCGCCTCGAACGCGAGCTGCGCAGACTCAGCAGGCGCGTCGGCAAGGAAGGCCAGATGAAACACGCGTCGATCGGAGACGCAGGCGGCGCGTGGGCGGCCACGCTTGACTCGATCAACGACCTTATCGAAGACGTCGTTCGCCCGAACACGGAGATGGCGCGCGTAGTCAGCGCCGTCGCCAAAGGCGATCTCTCGCAGACCATGCCAACGAATATCGACGGCCGGCGCTTGCAGGGACAGTTCCTGGATACGGCTCGGGTCGTCAACACGATGGTCAACCAGCTCCGCGCGTTCAGCTCCGAGGTGACCCGTGTGGCGCGTGAGGTGGGGACCGAGGGCAAGCTCGGCGGCCAAGCGCAGGTCCCCGGAGTGGCGGGCGTCTGGAAGGACCTCACCGACAACGTGAACTTCATGGCCGGCAACCTGACCGGTCAGGTCCGCAATATCGCCGAGGTCACGACCGCTGTCGCGAACGGAGACCTCTCGCGAAAGATCACGGTCGAAGGTCAGGGTGAGATCCTCGAGCTCAAGAACACCATCAACACGATGGTCGACCAGCTCAACGCCTTCGCCTCCGAGGTCACGCGCGTCGCGCGCGAGGTGGGCACCGAGGGCAAGCTCGGCGGTCAGGCCGACGTCAAGGGCGTGGGCGGCACCTGGAAAGACCTCACCGACAACGTCAACCTCATGGCGGGCCAGCTCACCAACCAGATCCGCAACATCGCCGAGGTCACGACGGCGGTTCAGCAGGGTGACCTGTCCAAGAAGATCACCGTCGAGGTCCAGGGCGAGATCCTCGAGCTCAAGAACACCATCAACACGATGGTCGACCAGCTCAACGCGTTCGCTTCCGAGGTGACCCGCGTCGCGCGCGAGGTGGGCACCGAGGGCAAGCTCGGCGGCCAGGCCCATGTCAGGGGTGTCGGCGGCACGTGGAAGGACCTCACCGACAACGTCAACTTCATGGCCGGCAACCTCACGAGCCAGGTTCGCAACATCGCCGAAGTCACCACCGCGGTTCAGCAGGGTGACCTCTCGAGGAAGATCACGGTAGACGTCCAGGGCGAGATCCTCGAGCTCAAGAACACCATCAACACGATGGTCGACCAGCTCAACGCGTTCGCCTCCGAGGTGACCCGCGTCGCGCGCGAGGTGGGCACCGAGGGCAAGCTCGGCGGCCAGGCTCAGGTCAAAGGCGTAGGCGGCACGTGGAAGAACCTCACCGACAACGTCAACTCCATGGCGAGCAACCTCACCAGCCAGGTGCGCAACATCGCCGAGGTCACGACTGCTGTCGCCAACGGCGACCTTTCCAAGAAGGTCACTGTCGACGTCCGGGGCGAGATCCTTGAGCTCAAGAACACCGTCAACACGATGGTCGACCAGCTCAATGCGCTCGCCGGCGAGGTCACGCGCGTGGCTTACGAGGTAGGCACCGAGGGCAAGCTCGGCGGCCGCGCTGACGTGAAGGGAGTCGGCGGCATCTGGAAGGACCTCACCGACAACGTCAATACCATGAACCAGAACCTGACTGACCGAACCCGGAACATCGCCGACGTCACCGCCGCGGTCGCCTTGGGCGACCTGTCCAAAAAGATCACAGTCGATGTTCGCGGGGAGTTCCTCGTCCAGAAAAACACGATCAACACGATGGTCGACCAGCTCAACGCCTTCGCCGGCGAGGTGACTCGCGTCGCGCGCGAGGTGGGCACCGATGGCAAGCTCGGCGGCCAGGCTGAGGTCAAGGGCGTCGGCGGTATCTGGAAAGACCTGACAGACAACGTCAACACCATGGCCAGCAACCTCACCGACCAGGTGCGCGGCATCGCCCGCGTTGTGACCGCGGTGGCAAACGGTGACCTCCGGGGCAAGCTCACGCTCGAGGCCAAAGGTGAGATCGCTGAGCTCGCGGAAACCATCAATGCGATGACCGACACTCTGGCGACGTTCGCGGAGCAGGTGACAAGCGTCGCGCGCGAGGTAGGTGTGGAGGGTCGCCTCGGCGGACAGGCCCGAGTGCCAGGCGCCGCAGGCACCTGGCGCGACCTCACCGACAACGTCAACCAGCTTTCCGCGACGTTGACCACGCAGGTGCGCGCCATCGCCGATGTGGCGACCGCAGTCACCAAGGGAGACCTCACACGCTCGATTGGGGTTGAGGCGAGCGGAGAGGTCGCTGTCCTCAAGGACAACATCAACGAGATGATCCGCAACCTCAAAGCGACGACCGAGAAGAACACCGAGCAGGACTGGCTGAAGACGAACCTGGCGCGATTCGCCCGCATGCTGCAGGGCCAGCGCGACCCCATGACAGTGTCCAAGATGATCCTGTCCGAGCTCGCGCCTCTCGTCAATGCGGACCACGGCGTCTTCTATGGGATGGTCGGACCCAACGGAACCGAGGCGCATCTCGCCTTCCAGGCCGGTTACGCATACAAAGGACGCAAGAGCCTACCGACTCAGTTCCGGCTTGGTGAAGGCCTCGTCGGCCAGTGCGCGCTCGAGAAGAGGCGCATCCTCGTGACTGACGTTCCCGGCGACTACGTGCGCATCGCCTCGGGCCTTGGCGAGGCCAAGCCACTCAACATCATCGTGCTGCCGGTGCTCTTCGAAGGCGAGGTGCGCGCGGTCATCGAGCTCGCCTCCTTCCAGCGCTTCAGTCAGACACACCAGGACTTCCTCGATCAACTCGCCGAGAGCATCGGGATCGTCCTCAACAACATCGACGCCAACATGCGCACCGAGGACTTGCTCAAGCAATCGCAGTCGTTGGCCAACGAGCTTCAAAGCCAACAGGACCAGCTGCAGCGCACGAACGAAGAGCTGGCCGAGAAGGCGCGACAGCTGGCGCAGCAGAACGCCGAGATCGAGCAGAAACGAAGCGAGGTCGAGGTGGCCAAGACGCTGGTCGAAGAGAAGGCTGCGCAGCTTGAGATCACCTCCCGCTACAAGTCGGAGTTCCTCGCCAACATGTCCCACGAGCTGCGCACGCCCCTCAACAGCCTGCTGATCCTTGCCCAGGAGCTGGCCGACAACCCGGACGGCAACCTGCTGCCCAAGCAGACCGAGTACGCGACGATCATCCGCTCGTCAGGAACCGACCTGCTGACGCTTATCAACGACATCCTCGATCTGACGAAGATCGAGTCCGGCACCGTCGCCCTGGAGATCACAGACTGGCCGCTGACCGAGCTGCCGCCACTGCTCGAGCGGACGTTCCGGCATGTCGCCGAGGCGACCAAGCTGGCCTTCACGATCGACCTGGCGCCGGGTTTGCCCAAGTCGATTCCCACGGATCCGCAGCGCCTCCAGCAAGTGCTCAACAACCTTCTGAGCAACGCGTTCAAGTTCACGGAGCGGGGCCGCGTCGAGTTTCGAGCCAAGCTTGCGACCTCAGGCTGGAGCCCTGACAACGAAGCGCTCAACAGCGCCCACGGTGTGATCGCCATGAGCGTCACCGACACCGGGATCGGGATCGCGCATGACCAGCAGCAGACGATTTTCGAGGCCTTCGCGCAAGGAGATGGCACGACCAGTCGTAAGTACGGTGGCACCGGGCTCGGCCTGTCCATCTGCCGCGAGCTGACACGGCTGCTCCAGGGAGAGATCACGCTCGAGAGCGAGCCGGGCGTCGGGAGCAATTTCACGCTGTACCTGCCAATCGCCAGCCCGGTCGTAGAGCGGTCGGTCATGTCTGGCAATGCCTCGTCCAACGGCTCGAGCGAGCGGGGGTCGAATGGGCGGCCGGCGCTGATGGTCCTGGACGCCCAGAAGCCCGAAGCGGTGGACACCAAGCACGTGCTCGTCGTCGAAGACGAGCGGGTGCAGAGGGACTACATCGTGGAGCTGATTGAGCCACTTGGCGCAAAGGCGATCGGGGTCGCCTCGGGCGAAGAGGCGGTATCCGTTCTCGAAAGGCAAAAGTTCGACTGCATCGTGGTCGACCTCGGCCTGCCGGGAATGAGCGGATGGCAGGTCATCGATCACGTGCGCAGCCACAAGGCTCTCCGTTCGACACCGGTGCTCGTCTACACCGCCAAGGAGCTGACCCGCAAGGAGGAGCTCAAGCTGGGTAGAGCCATCAAGACGATCGTTGTGAAGGAAGTGCGCTCACCCGAGCGTTTACGCGAGGAGGTCGGCGCACTCCTCAGCAAGGATTACGACGGCGACGTGTTGGCCTCTGCAGGTGTTGCGGTCGAAGCGTCGCTTGCGGGCAAGAAGGTCCTCGTTGTCGACGACGACATTCGGAACATCTTTGCGCTCACAGCACTGCTCGAGCGTCAGGGCATGGAAGTCCTGTCGGTGGACAGCGGTCTGGATGCGCTTGAAACGCTGGGCGAGATCGAGGACGTCGACATCGCGTTGGTCGACGTGATGATGCCGGAGATGGACGGGTACGCCACGATGGCCAAGATGCGGACCCTGCCGTCTTTCCGGGAAAGGCCGATCATCGCGCTCACCGCCAAAGCGATGAAAGGAGATCGCGAGAAATGCATCGAAGCCGGCGCGTCGGATTACATAGCCAAGCCGGTCGACAGCTCACACCTGGTCGGAATGCTGCGCTCCTGGCTCAGCCACTGATGGTGGCCGGCAGGAGACCTGGACAGGTGTCCGGTTGAAAGCGCCGTCGACATTGTTCGAGAACCAGACTGTCGAAGAGATCGAGATCAAGCTTCTGCTCGAGGCGATCTCCCTTCGCTACGGTTACGACTTTCGCGAGTATGCAGTGGCGCCGCTGCGGCGGGGCATATCGGCGGGCATGACCGTCGAAGGGGTGACCACCATATCCGCATATCAGGAACGGCTGCTTCGCGACGAGGCTTGCATGCGGAGATTCGTCAGCACCGTCGGCGTGACCGTGAGCAGCATGTTTCGCGAACCGGATACCTGGCGGGCGATCCGTGAAGACGTCATCCCTGTATTGCGCACCTATCCGTCAGTGCGCATCTGGAGCGTCGGTTGCGCGACCGGTGAAGAGGTGTACTCGCTTGCGATCGTTCTGCAGGAAGCGGGGTTGCTCCAGCGCGCGAGCATCTACGCCACCGACATGAACGATGACGCGCTTGCCGTTGCGCGCGTCGGAGCATGCCCGGTCGAGCGACTGCTGACCTACGAGCAAGACTACCTGCGTTCTGGGGGTACCTCGAGCCTGTCTGCATACTTCACCTCCACAGGCCGGGTCGCGAGGCTGAAGCGCGACCTCCTTCACAACGTGACCTGGGCTGAGCACAACCTCGTCACGGATGCTTCGTTCAACGAGTTCCAGTTGATCGTATGCACCAATGTGCTCATCTACTTCCGGCCGACCCTGCAGCAGCGCGCGCATCGCCTCTTCTATGAAAGCCTCGCCAGGTCCGGCTTCCTCGCCCTTGGCCAGCGCGAATCGCTGGTGTTCGCTCCCGACAGCAGCCGCTACGCGCACGTGCGCGATGGGGTCAGCGTGTTCAGGAAGGTCCGATGAAGGCGCGCGTCCTGGCACAAGACACCATTGCGTCCGAGGCGCCCTCGAAGGCGGACATCCTCCTCGTGGATGACGACGCGACCAAGCGGTTCGCGCTGAAATCCATCCTCAACCCCCTCGGTCAGACCATCGTCGAAGCCGCCTCGGGCCCCGACGCACTGAGGCAGCTTCTGAAGCAGGACTTTGCGGTCATCCTGCTGGACGTTCGCATGCCGGGCATGGACGGATTCGAAGCCGCACAGCTGATCCGTCAGAGGCCGCGCTCGGAGCTGACCCCGATCATCTTCGTCACCGCGCTCGACCGCGCGGAGACGGACATGGGCCGCGGCTACGACCTCGGAGCGGTGGACTTCGTCTTCGCACCAGTGGTCCCGGCCATCATGCGGGCCAAGGTGACCGTGTTCGTCGAGCTGTACAAGGCGCAGCAAGAGTTGCGCCGGTATCGCACCCAGCTCGAGCGCCTGGTGCAGGAGCGGACGACGGCGCTGACGGCCATCAACCGGGAGCTGGAGGCTTTCAGCTACTCGGTATCGCATGATCTTCGTGCGCCGCTCCTCGCCTTCAACGGGCTGAACCAGTCTTTGCTCGAGGACTACGGCGACACGCTCGATCCTCGGGCGAAGGATTACCTCCAGCGCATGAGGCGCGCGAGTGAACGCATGACCTCTGTGTTCGACGGGCTGCAGACGCTGTTCAGGTTGACCAGCGGGGAGATCCATCGTGAGCAATGCGACCTCAGCACGATGGCCACCGAAATCATCGAAGAGATGCGTGGGGCCGATCCGAAACGGAAGGTGACGGTAGAGATCGCCGAGGGCATGAGCGCATGGGCCGACTCCCGGCTGGCGCGTATCCTCCTGACCAACTTGATCAGCAACGCCTGGAAGTTCTCGGCCCAGGAGCCCGACGCCAGAATCGAAGTCGGGACCGAGATCGTGGACGGGGATACTCGTATGTTCGTTCGCGACAACGGGGTCGGCTTCGACATGATCTATACGCACAAGCTGTTCGGCGCCTTCCAGCGGCTCCACAGCCAGAGCGAGTTCTCGGGCGCCGGCATCGGCCTCGCCACCGTGCGCCGCATCGTCAACCGCCACGGCGGCCGCGCCTGGGCGGAGGGCGCCGTCGGCGAGGGAGCGACCTTCTACTTCGTTTTCTGAGCCGCGCCTGGGTAGACGCAATCCGGTAAGGCGTTTACGAAAGAGATGCTCCCGTTTGCCCCGCAGCGCCTGCGGGATCGCCCGCATCCTCTGCGGCTTGCCGCGTTGACCTGTGTCTTTGCCGGGATCGTGATGATCACCGTGTTCGCCGGTGGCATGGTGCAGGGGGTTCGCCAGCAGCAGGAGCTGACCCAGTCCTGGATCACGTCGGGGTCGAACCCGCATTACGGGGCTCCGGTCCTCGATCCGAGCCTCCAGCACCCGGTGAACGGGGTCGACTTTGCGATCCGCGTGCCGAGGCTCGCGTACTTTGCCGCGGTGAAGGAGGGCGTCTCGACCTCGATCCTTTACGGCAGCCCTGGCCATTACCCCGAGACCGTATGGCCGGGTGACCCTGGAACGGTCGGCGTCGCCGCCCACAACGTCTACTGGATCAACTTTCCGCAGCTCGCGCGAGGAGATGAGATCGACCTGGAGACGCGTTATGGGACGTTCAGGTACCACGTCACAGGTACGACGATCGTGAATCCGGACAATCGCACGGTGCTGGTGCCGAACGCACCTGGCTATCACCTGACCCTGACAACTTGCTGGCCGCTATGGGCCGGGGCGTTCGCCACCCAGCGCTACGTCATCTTCACCGACCAGTTCGCACCCCGGATGGAACTGCCGGGCTATTCGTAAGCAGACTCTTGGATCCGCCGCCTATCAATTGATGAGGCGGCTAAGCAGCCGTCGCGTGGCCGGCTCGAGATCGGTCGCCAATCGGTAGTACATCCAGATCCCTCGTTTTTCGGATTCGACCAGGCCGGCTTCCTTGAGCTTGCCCATGTGGTGGGACAGCGTCGGCTGGGTGAGGTCGAGGCCGGCGGTGAAGTCACAGATGCAGATCGGCGCCTTCGCCTTCCAAAGCGAGGCGATCATGGTGAGCCGCGTCGGGTCCGCCAGCGCTTTCATAAGCGACGACGTGTCCTCCGCCCATTTCTCGTCAACGTCTGGAAGCCCACAGCAGACACCGCGCTGCCGGACCATCGGGAGCTCTTTGGTCGCCACGTTGCCATTGTACAAACATATCGACGGATGTCGATGGGTTGTGCTAGGATGCCACCCATCGACATTCTTCGATTGGATTGAGGAGGCCCAGGCGATGAGCGAAATTCGAGAGGCAGTGCGGTCGAGGTACGCCAACGTGGCCAAGCAGATCACCGTGATCCAGGTCGGAGATGCCGGCACGAGCGTGTCGTGCTGCCAGGCCGACGGGCCGGACTGCGGCTGTTCGGGGTCCTATGCGGCTGACGAAGTTGCGGCGCTGGGCCTCTCGGAGTCGGTGAGCCTCGGCTGTGGCAACCCCACCGCGCTCGCGCAGCTCGAACCGGGACAGGTGGTCCTCGACCTCGGATCGGGGGCCGGACTCGATGTCCTGCTCTCGGCCAGGCGGGTCGCACCGTCGGGCCATGCATACGGCGTCGACATGACCGACGAGATGCTGGCGCTTGCAATGGCCAACCGCGAACGCGCTGGGGTGACCAATGCAACATTCCTCAAGGGCACCATCGAGAATGTCCCGCTTCCAGACGCCTCAGTCGACGTAGTGATCTCGAACTGCGTGATCAATCTTGCGGAGGACAAAGGCGCCGTCATCAAGGAGGCCTTCCGCGTCTTGCGCCCGGGTGGACTCTTCGCCGTCGCGGACATGGTCGAACTCGAGCCGCTGGAGGACTCGATCAAGAAGGACCTCGACTCGTGGGCGGGCTGCCTCTCCGGCACCATTCCGATCGCCGAGTACCGCGCCGCTCTGCTCGCGGCCGGGTTCCACGATCCCGACTTCAACGTCCATGCGACCGAGAGCATGCCGGGCGTCGACGGAAAGATCGGCAGCGCCTACATCCGGGCCCGCAAAACCTAGACGACCTTCAAATCGGCAGTCAGAAGCGATTCAGCGGGCCGATGCGGGGCACGATCACCGAATTGAGCTGCAGCAAGACCAGAACTCCGATGGCGAGATAGGTGTTGAAGACGCACAGGAGAATCGCCCCCGCGTAGAGCAGCTGGTAGACGATGATTCGGCGCTCGCTGGCGGTGCGCACGTCGTGGGTTGCTTCGGGGGTCATCAAGCCTGCGTGTTGGGCGTATCTGAGGCTTACGAACAGGAGCGACCCCAGCATGAAGAGGTTGACCCAGTAGATCACCATCGCGAGCCGATACGTGATGTATTGAGCGAGCACCGCCGTCGAGAACGGCATCAAAACGACGGCAAGAAGAAAGGCGAGATGAATCCAGGTGAGCCGGTGGTCGCTGCGCGCGAAGTAGTTCAGCTGCGTTTGCTGGCCCGCCCAGAAGATGCCGAGGGTCAGGAAGCTCATGAAGTAGGTAAGGAATTGCGGTGCCAGCCCTCCGAGCGCGTTCCACAGGGCGCTCTCTGACGACAGCGCCCCGCCGGCCCAAATAGGCTGCTGCACGTGCGGTGCTACCGCGGTCGGGAGGCGGATGTTGAGGATCAACAGGGTCATGGCCACCGCGAAGATGCCGTCACTCAGAGCAGCGAGCCGCGACAGGTTCTGTCCCGAGAAATCCCGATATGAACGCATCATTTGGGCATACTCCATCGGTGAACGCCGATACCAGCCAGACGGCTCACCCAACCGACGAGGCGTGGGAGCACCCATCCCCGCGATTGGGTTCCATGCGCCGCGTCCAGATTCTGGCAGTGAGCCTCGTCGCCGCGCTGGTGGTGGTGGCGCTGACCGGTGTCGAAGCCATGATCGGAACGAAACCTTCGTTGACCGCGTCCGGTTTGCTTCTTGCCGGCATCTTGATCGGCGGATTCCTGCTAGACCGGTTTGCCCAACGGCGCGTGCGCGCCTGGGCGTACCGAGAGCGTGATGACGACTTGATGGTGAGGCGCGGCGTCTTCATCACGCGGCTTTCCGTGATCCCGTACGGGCGGATGCAGTTCATAGACGTTGTGGCCGGCCCCATCGAGCGAGCCTTCGGTCTGGCCACGGTCCGGATGCACACCGCTGCGGCCGCCAGCGATGCCCGCATTCCCGGCCTCCAGGCCGACGAGGCCGCCCGCCTTCGAGACCACCTTGCGGAGCTCGGTGAGTCGAAGGCGGCCGGCTTGTGAGCTCAGTGCAGAAGCCGTTCGATACCGGTGTCTGGCACCGGCTGCATCCGCTTTCGCCGCTCATCCGCGCCGGTCGTGTCCTCGTCGGGGTGGCGGTCGTGTTCGGGGGCACTCTGATCCAGAACTCTCAGGACAATCGCAACGGAGAGGTCATCCGCCTGGGCGTCGCCGTCATCCTGGTCGCGCTCGGCGCCATCTCCTGGCTGGTGACACGATGGCGTGTCGAGGGCAACGACCTGCGCATCGAGACGGGGGTGCTCCGCCGCAGCTCGCTGCGATTTCCGCTGGCTCAGGTGCAGGCCATCGACATCGTGCGGCCGCTGGTCGCGCGCATTTTCGGCCTGTCGGAGCTCCGGTTGCGAATGGGCGGGGCGACCGGACACTCGGGCCGGCTGGCCTACCTCACCGAGGGCCACGCGGACGCTGTCCGGGCGCAGCTGCTCGCGATCGGACACGGTGTTGCCGCGGAGACAGATGAATCTCCCGAACGCGTCCTTATATCTGTGCCGGTGGGCCGCCTGATCGGATCCATCGTCATCGGCCCGGCGGCGATCTTCCTCGTAGTCGCGCTGACGGCGCTGATCATCACGGCTGTGCTTTCGCCTGAGGCAGCGGTCGGCATCGTCGGCTCGAGTGGAGCGATCGGGCTTGGTCTGGCGGGATTCCTATGGCGCCGGCTTAACAGCGGTTTCAACCTGACTGTCGCCGAGGCGCCCGACGGGCTGCGCGTTCGGTCGGGCCTGCTCGACACGACCGCCGAGACCATCCCAAGCGGACGAGTGCAGGCGGTCAGGATGATCGAACCGCTGCTTTGGCGACCCCTGGGGTGGTGCCGCCTGGAGGTCGACGTCGCCGGCCGGCAGCGCGTCGAGGGTGAGAACTCCCAGGAGGGCCATCAGCTGAGGGCGGTGCTTCCGGTCGGGACCCGCACCGAGGCCGACTGGCTGCTCAGCCGGATCCTGCCGGATGCACCCGTCGAACGAGTCCGGCCACCACTTCGAGCGCGGTGGAAGGCCCCCTTGCGATACCGGAACCTTTCCTGGGGCCACAACGAGACATGCGCGGTCACCACCACCGGACGAATTGCGCGGGTGACGTCATGGGTCCCGCTGACCAAGGTGCAGAGCCTTCGCTTCGTGCAAGGGCCGCTCCAGCGGAAGCTGCAGCTGGCCACCATCTACCTGGATACGGCGGGCCGCAGCGTCCACGCGGCGATTCGGGATCGGGACGCTGACGAGGCTCGAGCCCAGCTGGGGGAGCTGACGCTGTTGTCGCGAGCAGCCCGTCGCACGATCAGCGCGCGCCGCGCTGGTGCGATGCCGGCTGAGGCCTAGCCCGCGTTGCCCAAGAGGGTATATTGCAGCGCTTGTTATGTGTGATGGCCGACGATTCGGGGTCACCTGAATGGCAGTTGGAGTAACCGAAGCACCGATCCGCCGCCCGCTCCCGGCCGGAGTTGGCGGGGAGAAGGTGGTCGAAACACATGGGCTGACGAAGCGCTATGGCACCGGGATCATGGCGGTCGATTCGCTGGACTTGAACGTCTATCGCGGCGAGGTGTACGGCTTCCTCGGTCCGAACGGAGCCGGCAAGACGACCACCCTGCGAATGCTCCTCGGCCTCATTCGCCC
>DASVEP010000246.1:0-3168 GCA_036380475.1 Candidatus Dormiibacterota bacterium | reverse complement strand
CGCCGGGTTGTCGGTCAGGTTCACGCTGGGGGCCGACTCCACGACCTGGCCCGCGTACATGACCGTGATCGTGTCGGCCAGGTATCGCGCGGAAGCGATGTCGTGCGTGACGTACAGAATCGCGAGGTGCTCCTTGTCACGAAGGTCCGCGAGCAGGTTGAGCACGCCGAGGCGAATCGACACGTCGAGCATCGACACCGGTTCGTCGGCGAGGAGCACGCGCGGCCGGACGGCCAGCGCTCGTGCGATGGCCACCCGCTGCCGCTGGCCGCCTGACAGCTCGTACGGGAACTTGTTCGTGAAATTTTCGGCCGGTTTCAAAGCCACGCGATTGAGCAGATCCGCGATTGCCGTATCGACGTTGCCTTCGGTCATGTGATGGATTTCAAGAGGCCGCATGAGGTGGTGACGGATCCGATGAACAGGGTTCAACGACGCAAAGGGGTCCTGGAAGATCATCTGCACCTGCGCGGCATAAGACCGCGGCCGGCCGGTCGGCGCCGGCTTGCCATCGAGCAGCAACTCGCCGGCGTCGGGTTTTGTGATCTTGGCCAGCATCCGAGCGACGGTCGTCTTGCCGGCGCCACTCTCGCCAACCAGGGCGGTCACCTTTCCGGCGTCGAGTCGCACCGTGACGTTTTCCACTGCATGCACCCGGGTGCTTCGGGCGAGCGGACTGCGGCCCTGCTTCACCGAGAACGACTTGACGAGCTCGCGACCCTCGAGCACCGGGGTTGAATTCACCTCCCCACCTCGTGGGGAGGTCGGCCCGCAGGGCCGGGTGGGGAGACGGAACCCTTCATAACAGCTAGTTCGGGTAGGGCGAGCTCCGCAGGAACCTTGACCCCGTCCCGATGCAGCCAGCACGCGACCTCTCGGGCATCCCCATTGAGCGGCGCCATCAGCGGCAGTTCCTCGCGGCACTTGGGCATCGCCCAGCGGCAGCGCGGACTGAAGGGACATCCGGAAGGCAGTTCACGCAGGTCGGGCGGGGACCCCGGAATCCCCTCCATCGCGACGCGCGGCCCATGCAGCGGCGGAAAGCAGTGAAGCAGGCCGTGTGTGTAAGGCAGTCGCGGCGCTCGGAACAGAGACCCCGCCGGCGCGCGCTCCATCAATCGGCCCGCGTACATCACGACGATCTCGTCCGCCAGCTCAACCAGCAGCGAGAGGTCGTGGGTGATGAACAGAGTGGCGAACCCGATGCGATCCCGCAAGCCGATCAGCTGCTCGATGATCTCGCGCTGGGTGACAACGTCCAGTGCCGTCGTTGGCTCGTCCAGGATCATCACCTGAGGCTCGAGGGCGATGGCCATGGCGATCATCGCCCGCTGGCGCATTCCGCCCGACAGCTCGTGCGCATAGCTGCGGAGGCGGTCGGCATTGATGCCGACCATGTCGAAGAGCTCGACCGACCTGGCCGAGCGTTCGGCCGCGGAGAAGTCCGGGCGGTGGACCCGGAGCAGGTCGTCGAACTGCGCGCCGATGGTGATGACGGGATTCAACGCGTTGAGGGAGCTCTGCAGGACGACGGCGATCTCGGACCACCGAACAGCTCGCAGCTCGTCTTCGTCCGCAGTCAGCAGATCGACTGTGCCCTTCAGCCCATTGCCGCCGACCGGCTTGGAGTGGAAGAGCACCTCGCCGGCAGTGATGACGGCCGGCGAGCGAAGAAGACGGATCGCGGCGAGCGCCAGCGTTGATTTGCCGCTGCCGCTCTCGCCCGCAAGGCCGAGCACGCGACCTCTCCTGAGGATCAGGTTGCAGTCGACGACCGCGTGCACCGCCTCGTCGCCATAGCCGTAGTCGACGCTGAGGCCCCTGATCTCCAGTACCGGCTCGGCCGCATCATCCGATGGCCGCTGTGCACGTTTTGAAAGTGCGGGCCGGTCTCGGAGCACTGGTGTCATGCCGAGCGTTGGCCGGCGGCTGATCCCAATCTTCCGCGCGGCCTTCCGCGAAAGGCCTGTGGCACGCAAACGAGGGTTGATGAACTCGTCAATCCCGAAGTTGAGGAGCGCGAGGCCGGTCCCAAGCACGGCGATGAAAACTCCTGGAGGCGCCCACCACCACCACCACCCACCGCGGACGGCGTTGTTCGCGAATCCTTCGCGCAGCATTTCGCCCCAGTTCCAGAGGCCGGGCGGAGATGACGTGGGCGAGCCGGCCAGGCCCAGGAAAGAGATGACGATGTAGGCGCTGATCGCCGCGAGGCTGGTGAAGAGGAACGACGCGGCGACGATCGGGATGAGGTTGGGCAGTACCTCGACGAGGATGATTCGCAAACGTCCCTCGCCGGAAACCCTTGCCGCCTCGACGAAGTCGCGGTTGCGCAGCGACAGTGTTTGAGCACGCAGCGTCCGCGCGGTGTACGCCCAGTTCGTGATCGCGATGATGGCCGCGACGACGATGATGCTCGAGCCCGCGGAGGGCACGTAGTTCGCGATCACGATCAAAAGCGGCAGCCCCGGAATGGCCAGGAAGACGTTGGCGACGAGCGACAGGCCCTCGTCCGCGTTCCCGCCAAGGTATCCGGCGCTCACACCGATCAAAACAGAGAGGACCGTCGCGATGGCGGCGGCGAGCAGACCCACGAACAGCGTGGCCTGGGTCGAGACGAGTAGTTGAGACAGCACGTCCTGGGCGAAGACGGTGGTGCCGAGCCAGTGCGCGGCTGAGGGCTCGAGCGGCAGTGGGTAGTACTGCGCCGGGATGTCGGTGCCCGGTCCCGTGCCGGGGACAGCGACATGCTTCACCCAGTTCTGCAAGTGCGTCTCGTTGGGCGAGTAGGGCGCAATCCAGCGGCCGATGATGGCCACTACTCCGAACGCGCCCAGGATCACGGAGCCGATCAGCACCTTCGGCGAGCGAGGCAGACGCAGGACCCGGGTGCGATGAAAGATCGGCTGAGCAGTCGGTCCAGCACCAGGTGCGGTTGCGATCAGGGAGGTGCTGTCGATCGTCATCGTCTCAAGCCATCTGCCTTGACCGCGGGTCGATCAGCACGTACACCACGTCCGCCAGCAGGTTGGCCGCCAGCACCACCAGGGTGATGACAACGAATATCCCCTGCACCAATGAGTAGTCGAGCTTCCCGAGCGCATCGAAGAGGTGGAAGCCGATCCCCGGATAGTTGAAAACGATCTCGACCAGGATCTGGCCGGAGAC
>DASVEP010000245.1:0-10626 GCA_036380475.1 Candidatus Dormiibacterota bacterium | reverse complement strand
TCAAGCCCTACGGAGTCGATGTTTCGAGCGGCGTCGAGGCCTCTGTGAGGATCAAGGACCACGACAAGGTCCGGGCTTTCGTCCACGCGGTCCGGTTGGCTGAGATCCTCGGATGATCAAGCACCCTGTTCGGGGGCGCTTCGGCGCCTACGGTGGTCAGTACGTGCCGGAAACCTTGATGACGGCGCTTGACGAGCTCGAAGGCATCTGGCACGAAGCCAAGGCCGACGCCCAGTTCCAGCTCGAGCTCGCCGGCCACCGCCACGCTTTCATCGGCCGGCCGACGCCGCTGTACGCCGCCAGCCGGCTGGGCGCCCACTTCGGCGGCGCGCACATCCACCTCAAGCGCGAGGACCTCTGCCACACAGGCGCCCACAAGCTCAACAACGCCGTCGGGCAGGCGCTGCTCGCGCTGCGAATGGGCAAGAAGCGAGTCATCGCCGAGACCGGCGCCGGCCAGCACGGCGTCGCGGTGGCCACGGTCTGCGCGCGATTTGGCCTCGATTGCGTGGTCTACATGGGCACCGAGGACATGCGCAGGCAGTCGATGAACGTTCGCCGTATGAAGCTTCTCGGCGCCGAGGTAAAAGAGGTTTCGAGTGGGACGAAGACGCTGAAAGACGCGACGTCGGAAGCCATCCGAGACTGGGTGACGAACGTCCGGACAACCCACTACATCATCGGTTCGGTGGTCGGGCCGCATCCGTATCCCGAAATGGTCCGCGACCTGCAGCGCATCATCGGCGACGAGGCGCGCGAGCAGTACCTCTCGGTCGACGGCAAGCTGCCTGACGTGGTCGTGGCATGCGTCGGTGGGGGGTCGAACGCAATCGGAATCTTCACTGCCTTTCTCGACGACAAGGACGTCTCGCTGGTGGGTGTCGAGGCGGCAGGATCAGGGATCAAGAGCGGGAAGCATGCGGCGTCGCTTGTGGGTGGCCGCCCAGGGGTCCTGCACGGCTCGTTTTCGTACCTGCTGCAGAACGGCGATGGTCAGGTCATGCCGACCCATTCGATCTCTGCAGGGCTGGACTATCCGGGGGTCGGTCCTGAGCATTCATTCCTACGCGATATGGAGCGCGTCGACTATGTCGCCGTCAGCGACAAGGACGCCGTCGAGGCATTCAGGCTTTGCACCAGGCTCGAGGGCATCATGCCGGCGCTCGAGCCGTCGCACGCGCTGCATCACGCGGGGGTCATCGCTCGCGAGCTCGGTCCAGGCGGCCGCATCCTCGTCTGCCTGTCGGGCCGCGGCGACAAGGACATGGACTCGGTCGAAAGCCACATGCAGAATGCTGACTGAGACCTCGCGGCTCGAAGGCGCGCTGAGGGCGAAGGGTGAGCTGAAGCTCGTCGCCTACATGATGGCCGGCCATCCCAACAAGAAGCGTTCGCTCGAGGTGGGGAAGAAGCTGGCCGCCTCGGGCATCGCCGCCCTGGAGATCGGCATCCCGTTTTCCGACCCACTTGCGGACGGACCAGTGATCCAGAAGGCGGGTCAGACGGCACTCGAGCAGGGGATGACGGTCGGCGCGGCGCTCGAGCTCGCCGCCGAGATCGCCCGCGAGGGCATACCCATCGCCCTCATGACCTACATCAACCCGATCCTCGCCCATGACCCACGACGATTTGCCGCCGAGGCTGCGCAGGCGGGCGTTGCCGGCGTCATCGTGCCGGACCTGCCCATCGAGGAGGCAGAGCCCGTAGCCGGATGGCTGCGGGCGGCGTCGCTTGACACGATCTTCATGGTGGCTCCGACCACACCTCCCGATCGGATGGGATCTATATGCGACCACTCCACCGGCTTCATTTACTGCGTAACCGTGACCGGTATCACGGGGGCGCGAAGCGAAATGCCCGCGGGCATGAAAGTGCTGCTGGCAGAGGTGAAGAAGCACACCAGCCTGCCGGTCGCCGCGGGATTCGGCATCTCCCGCCCCGAACACATGAAGGCGCTGCGCGGAAACGCGGACGCAGCCGTCGTCGGGAGCGCCATCGTCGCCGAGATCGATAAGGGCGCTGACCCCGTCCCTCTGGTTAAGGAATTATTGAAGGCATGCCGGTAAGAGGGATCCGCGGCGCGACGACTGCGACCGCGAACACAGAAGAGGCGATCACGGAGGCCACGGACGAGCTGCTGCGTGAGCTGACGCGGCTCAACGATCTCGAGCTGGCCGAGATCTGCTTCGCCTACTTCACGACCACCCACGACCTCACCGCCGAGTACCCGGCTTACGCGGCCCGGCGGCTCGGTTGGCTCGACGTGCCGCTTCTTTGCGGCCACGACATGGACGTCACGCTCCCCAACCCGCGGGGCGTTCGGATGTGCATCCGCGCGCTGCTGCTCTACAACACAACACGGCCGCAGTCGGCGATGCGCTTCGCGTACCTGCGCGGTGCGTCCGCCATCAAGGCCGACCTGGATTCGCTTCGGAGCCCGCTGACGCCGTGATCATCGTCATGGGCCACCAGGCAACCCAGGCCGAGATCGACGCAGTCGTCGACCGTGTTCACGAGATCGGCCTCAAGACCGAGATCTCGCGCGGCGAGGAAAGGACGCTTGTCGGGGTCATCGGCGGCAACGCTTACGCCTACAAGGAAGCCTTTTCGCACCTCGGCGGAATCCACGAGATCATCCCGATCACCAAGCCGTTCAAGCTCGCGAGCCGGGAGTTTCGGCCTGTCGACACGGTGGTCGATGTCGGCGGCGTGAAGATCGGGTCCGACGAGGTCGTGATGATGGCCGGACCGTGCTCGGTCGAGGGAGAGGAGATGCTCCTCGAGACCGCGCGCCACGTGGCGGCCCAGGGCGCCAAGATCCTGCGCGGTGGCGCATTCAAGCCCAGGACTTCGCCGTATTCGTTCCAGGGACTCGGCGAGTCGGCGCTGAAAATGATGGCCGCGGCTCGCGACGAGACCGGGCTGAAGGTCGTCACCGAGGTCGTATCGCCAGGCGACGTCGAGCTCGTCGCACGCTACGCCGACATCCTCCAGCTCGGCACGCGCAACATGCAGAACTACGCGCTTTTGCAGGAGGCAGGGCGGTCCGGTAAGCCAGTGCTGCTCAAGCGCGGAATGTCCTCGACGATCGAGGAGTGGCTTCTGGCCGCCGAGTACGTGCTGTCACAGGGCAACCGCGACGTCATCCTTTGCGAGCGCGGCATCCGGACGTTCGAGACCGCCACGCGTTTCACGCTCGACCTCAACGCGATACCGCTCGCTCGTGAGCTCTCACACCTTCCGATCGTCGTCGACCCCTCGCAGGCGACCGGTCGCTGGTCGCTCGTGCGGCCCATGGCATTGGCCGCGGTCGCGGCCGGCGCCCACGGATTGATCGTGGAGGTACACCCGACCCCGAATCAGGCGCTTTCGGACGGCGCGCAGTCGCTCGACTTCGACAGCTTCGATCATCTGATGCAGGACCTGCGCAGGCTGCTGGGCTCCCTGTCCAAGCAGCTCGCTTAGGCACGTTGTAGCCGGATGGCGACCATCGCCGTGGTGGGCCTCGGCCTCATGGGCGCTTCCTTCGCGATGGCTGTGAAGAAAGCACAGCCCGACCTCACGATCGTCGGCTTCGACGCGGATCCCGGAACCGTCCACAAGGCGATGACCCGCGAGATCACCAGCGTGGCTGACTCAGACCTCAGCGTCGTCGATATGGCAGATGTTGTCGTCGTGTCTGTCCCCATCCTCGCCATGCGCGATGTGTTGGCGAGCCTCGGCTCGCACGTCGACGGCAAGGTCGTGACCGACGTCGCGAGCACGAAGGTCAACGTGATGGATTGGGCCTCGGCCGCCGGCATCGACCTTGTCGGTGGGCACCCGATGTGCGGGCGCGAGGTGGCGGGTATCGACGGCGCGAGCGCCGACCTGTTCAAAGGCGCCCCCTGGATCCTCACGCGCAACGACCCGACGGTTGCAGGTCTGGTGGAGGCGGCCGGCGCCCACCCCATCGTCATGGACGCGGCCACGCACGACCGCCTGGTCGCGGGGGTCAGCCACGCCGCCCTTCTGCTGTCCGCCGGCTACGTGCTCGCGCTGTCGGGGCGTGCCGACTGGCCGGACGCGTCAAGGGTCGCCGCGAGTGGATTTCGAGACATGAGCCGCCTGGCCGCCGGCGACCCGGCGATGTCAGCCGGCATCACACGCACCAATCGCGAAAACCTGCTCGAGCAGCTTGACGCGATCACGGCTTCGCTCGGCCGCCTGCGCCGCCACCTCGAAGCCGACGACCCCCGCCTGATCGAGCTCTTCGAAGAAGCGCGTTCGGTTCGAGAGCGTTGGATGAAAGAGCACCAATGATCGCCACGGTGCGTCAGGCGCGGCGGCTCGAAGGCGACATCAAGGTCCCCGGCGACAAGTCGATCTCTCACCGCGCGCTGATCCTCGGCTCGATCGCAGATGGCGAGAGCCGGTTGCGGGGCCTGTCGACCGGGGCAGACGTGCAGTCGACCGCGACCTGCATGCGTGCCCTGGGGGTGGCCATCGAAGACTCCATGGTTCGCGGCGTCGGCATGCACGGCCTGGTCGTTTCGGCCGATGCACTTGACTGCGGGAACTCAGGGACGACGATGAGGTTGCTGGCGGGTCTGCTGTCGGCGCAAAACTTCTCTTCCGAGCTGAGGGGAGATGAGTCGCTGACGGAGCGTCCGATGGACCGCGTAGTCGATCCCCTTCGAGAGATGGGCGCCGACGCTCGGTGGCCACCGCTCGTGGTCGGCGGGCAGGTGCCGCTGCATGGGATCGAGCACCGACCCAAAGTGCCCAGCGCTCAGGTCAAGTCGGCCGTGCTCCTTGCAGGTCTGTATGCGGAAGGCCCGACCGCGGTGGTCGAACCGGTCGCGACTCGCAACCACAGCGAGATCATGCTCACCGCGATGGGCGCCGACGTCGTCGTCGAGGGTCTCCGCGTAGAGGTGCGGGCAGTCGAGCGACTCGCACCGCTGGATATCGAGATCCCAGGTGACGTGAGCGCGGCCAGCTTCTGGCTCGTCATCGCCGGACTCGTCGCTGGGTCTCGCCTTCGCCTTCGCAATGTTGGCCTCAACCCGACCCGGACGAGTTTCATCGAGCTGCTGCGCACATGCGGTGTGCAGATCGCCGCTACTGGAATGCGATCGGTCGGGGGCGAGCTGGTCGGCGACCTTGAGGTCGGGCCGGCCTTGGAGCTGCGACCGGTCTCGGTCAATGGGGGCGTCGCCGCGGAGATGATCGACGAACTGCCGATACTTGCAGTGGCAGCGACCCAGCTTCCCGGAGTGAGCCGCATCACCGGTGCTCGCGAGCTCCGGGTCAAGGAATCGGACCGCATCGCAGCGATGGCGGAAGGGTTGGCGGCGATGGGAGCGCACATCACGACGTTGGATGATGGATGGGAGATCAAAGGTCCGCGGCACCTCGAAGGCGCTCGCGTGAGTTCGCACGGCGATCATCGCATCGCGATGGCACTTGCCATAGCCGGCCTCCTCGCGGATGGGACCACAGAGATCGTAGACGCCGAATCCGTCGGCATCTCGTACCCAGGTTTCTTCGACCAGCTGGAGGCCCTGTGCTGAGACTCCGCGACGAGCTCGGCATCGAAGTCCTCGCGCTCGAGCTTCATGAGCTCGAGGTCACCGAACCGCGCGAGGACTTCGCGCTCGAGGTGGCCCGCGCAACCCAGACGGCCAGGGCTGGCGCTGTGGGCGATCCGGGGCGTGCGAGGGCGCTTTACCGTCGGTTCGGCGTCGACCCGACGCGGGTCAGGCCTTCGTCAGAGGCGCTGCTGCGCAGATTGAAGAAGGGCGAAGCTTTCCCACGGGTCAACTCGCTTGTCGACGTCGCCAACTCGGTGTCAGTGCAGCTGCAGGTGCCGATCGGGCTGTACGACCTGGAGAAGGTTCGAGGCGATGAGCTCGTCGTGAGGCTTGGCACCGACGGTGAGAGCTACACAGGGATTCGCAAGGAGCGCGTGAACGTGGCGGGGCGGTTGTGTGTCGCCGACGCAGATGGACCGTGCGGCAATCCCAGCGCCGATTCGGCGCGCACGATGATCACGACCGGCACCGAACGAGCCGCCTGGATCTTTTTCTTGCCCGTGACCGAAGAGGAGCTCGATCGCACTGCCGAGCTCATCGCAGCATTCGGTCGCGGCCTCGTGCGAATGGCCACGGCGCCCGCGTAAGTGCCGGCATCGGAGCAGGTCCTTTGCGTCCGGCGTGAAGACGTCTTTCCAGACGGTGCCTGGCACGGCTTCATCAGCGACCATCTCGACCGGTTCCAGGCCGTCATCCGCGAGCACCACCTTTTCATGCCGCGGTCCGAGGTCGAGGACGACCCCGGCTATCAGCAGATCATCCCGTACGTTGTCTTCCGCAATCGCGACCGATACCTGCTGACGCATCGCCTGCGCGCATCGTCCGAGCGGCGGCTGCGCAAGCAGTACTCGCTCGGGGTGGGCGGCCACATCAATCCTGGCGATCTCGAGGGAGGTGATCCCATCCAGGACGGCCTCAAACGCGAATGGGAGGAGGAGGTCATCTACAGCGGCAGTTTCGAGACGAAGCTGCTGGGTCTTCTGAACGACGAGTCATCGCCGGTGTCGAAGGTGCACCTGGGGGTCGTGTTCCTGGTCGACGGCGATTCGCCCGACATCGCCATACGCGAAACGACCAAGCTCGCCGGCGAGCTGCTCACGCTCGAGGAGATGCGCATCTTCTACCTCGGCATGGAGTCGTGGTCGCAAATGGTCTACGACCGCCTGCTCAAGGGCGATTAGATGAAGTACGTCGAAGCCGGCGGCGTGCGCGTGTCGGCTGTTGGGCTCGGCACGTGGCAGTTCGGGTCCACCGAGTGGGGATACGGATCGGACTATGCGCGGGGTGAGGCGGTGAAGATCACGCATCGGGCGATGGAGCTCGGCGTCAGCCTCATCGACACCGCTGAGGTCTACGGGTTCGGGCGCTCCGAGAAAATCGTCGGTCAGGCAATCAAAGGCCGACGGGACGGCGTTTTCATCGCGACCAAGCTGTTCCCGATCGGGCTCCCGCTGATGGTGGCGAGCCGCGCTCGAGCGAGTGCGCGAAGGCTCGGAGTCGACCGCATCGACCTGTATCAGCTGCACTGGCCGAGCCCCATGTTTCCGCCAGGCGCGACGATGCCGCGAATGCGGAAGCTGGTGGAAAGCGGGCTCGTGAACCATGTGGGGGTCAGCAACCACTCCCTTGCGCAGTGGCAGTCGTCAGACGCTTCCTTTGGCGGATCGGTGCTGTCGAACCAGGTCCGGTTCAGCCTTCTGGACCGAGCGCCGGAGCGCGCCCTTCTGCCCTGGGCTCAAGCGAATGGGCGCATCGTCATCGCGTACAGTCCGCTCGCACAGGGATTGCTCTCCGGCCGTTACCTCGACACCGCGCCGCGCAACTTCAGGCGCTTGCGACCTGAGTTCAGCGCTTCGTCGCGCGCCCGACTTCGACTTCTGATAGACGCCCTGAACGAGATCGCGACGCGGCATGGCGGGACCGCGGCGCAGGTCGCGCTGGCGTGGCTCATCCGCAAGCCCAACGTGGTCGTGATCCCCGGCGCATCGAGCGTGCGACAGGTGGAGGAAAACGTGGCAGCGGTGGACATCGAGCTGAGCGATGACGACGACGCAAGGCTCGGCGCGCTGGCTCCCAGTTAGGCTGCATTCCGTGAAACTGGAAGCGGTCGAGCTGCGCCGGATCCGGATGTCGCTCGTGGCGCCTTTCGAGACGTCGTTCGGCGTTCAACTCGTGCGCGACATCCTGCTCGTCAAGGCCATCACCGATGTCGGTGAGGGTTGGGGCGAATGCGTCGCGGGTGAGGAGCCCGACTATTCATCCGAGTACGTCGAGGCCGCCCAGCACGTGCTCGTTCATCACCTCCTGCCCCCGCTGCTGGAACGACCGCAGCTGACGGCCGCCGACGTCGCCGGCACGCTGCGGCGGATCCACGGGCATCGCATGGCCAAGGCCGCGATAGAGATGGCAGTGCTCGACGCGGAGCTGACGGCGGCGGGAATCTCTTTCGCACGACACTTGGGCGCGGTGCGTGCCGCAGTCGACTGCGGCGTATCGGTGGGAATCCACCGCTCGATTCCCGAGCTGCTGACGACCGTGGGTGGTTACCTTGACCAGGGCTACCGGCGCGTCAAGCTGAAGATCAAGCCGGGCTGGGACGTGGAGCCCGTTCGTGCGGTGCGCGATCGCTTTGGCGACATCCCGCTGCAGGTCGACGCCAACACCGCTTATTCGCTGGCGGACGCGAAGCATCTTGCCGAGCTCGATGCATTCGATCTCCTGCTCATCGAGCAGCCGCTGCCCGAGGACCAGGTCCTCGCTCACGCGGAGCTGTCACTGCTGCTCCGTACGCCGGTGTGCCTCGATGAGTCGATCACCTCGGAGCAGGCGGCGGCGGACGCCATCCAGCTCGGGGCCTGCAGGATCATCAACATCAAACCTGGACGTGTCGGCGGGTACCTCGAAGCGAAACGCATCCATGACCTCTGCGCGATCCACGGCGTGCCGGTGTGGATGGGAGGGATGCTGGAAACGGGGCTGGGTCGCGCCGGCAATGTGGCGATGGCGGCGATGCCCAACTTCACGCTGCCGGGCGACACATCCGCGTCCGACCGTTACTACCACCGAGACATAACCGAACCATTCGTACTGGTCGACGGCCGGCTGAAAGTGCCGGATGGACCGGGCCTGGGAGTCAACGTCGATCTCGCGTATCTGGAGGAGATCACGACCTCATCAGTGCTTGTGCGGCAAGGCGAGGGAAAAGCAGTCCGCTCCGCCGGCTAACCGCCAATCGGAATCAGGCGAGGAAAGCTCATCAGAAGGTCGTCCATCGCGGTCGCATGCGCGGCCTCTCCGAGCCTCGGCACGCCAAGCAGATCCTCGACAGATGCAAGCAGCGAATAGTGGTTGTACGCACGCGCACTTGTGTGGGCGATCGTGCCTGGGTGGATGACCAGGGTGGCGACGTGGTTGGCGCTGTCCTCGCCTTCATCCCACGTGATAAAGAGCACGCCCCCGTTTTTCCAGGCAGAGGTGCTGAGGATCTTCGGCACGGTCTGCGAAAGCCATGCGTCCGCCACCTTCGTCGAGCAGTCGTGGCCGTCGTGGCACATGTCCGGCGTGATCCAGACGAAGTTGGGGACCGTTCCGGCCATGTCCTGGTCGAACTGCGAGAAGGGAACGACCTGGTCTGGACAGGCGCTGCCGTAATACGGGAACGGGTCGTGCTTCAACGCGTAGGGGTAGCTGCCTTTCATGCAGCTGGCGGACATTCCTTCCATGTAGGCGCGCCACGGGATGCCGGCCGCCGTCAACTGCGCGCCCAGGCCGCCGGCCGTGAGCCCATGCCATCCGTCGTCTGCGATTCCCCAGGTGCTGCCCGATGTCAGGGCGAGGTAGTTGGGCAAGCTCGGGTGCGAGACGCCGTGATAGTTGGTTGCGACCGAATACTGAGCCGCGAGCTGCGCGGTGTACCCGCCGGCCACCGCCTGGTCGTAGCTGCGGTTCTCCATCACGATCACGAAGACGTGGAGGTTGCTTGCAACAGGGGATGGAGACGCAAGCGGGGTCGGAGTTTGGGCACTGGATGGGGACGGACTGGGAAGGTGGGCTGTGTTGCCGGGTCCGCAGGCTGAGAGGAGGCACAGTGCAGCTGCGCTTGCCAGGAGAGACCTCACCTCTCTAGACACTACGATCCGGGGCGCAGTGAGGTTGCTCGGCGGTCCGTGGGAGCTGCATATCCGGCCTGAGCGTGGCGGGCGCATCACTTCGCTGCGTCTCGCTGGTGAGGAGCTGCTCGATCAAGGGATTGGAGTCGACGATCCATCTGCCGACGGGTTTGTCGCGGCTGGGGCGTGGGGGTGGGACGAGATGGTTCCCAACGTCGATGCTGCGCGGTATCCCGGCCCCGGTCCATTCGAGGGCGTTGACCTGCCGGATCACGGCGAGGCGTGGCGGCTGCCCTGGACGGTCGTCGACGACTCCACCCTGGAATGCCGTGGTCGGCTGCTGCCGTGGAAACTCACGCGCCGGATCGTCATTGACAGTTCGATAGTCCGACTCACATACACATACGCGAACGCAGGGGATGTTCCCCTCTACGCCTACTGGTGCGCGCACCCGCTGTTCCGATACGAGGACGACATGGACGTGGAAGTGGGGAGGGAGGTGCCGCGCCCGGGCTTAGGGATGAGTCGCAAGGTGTTCTTGCGACGCGGGTCGGAGGACCGGGCACTCCTGAGGTGGAAGTCGGGAGCCGCGATCGAGCTGGCATGGGACTCATCCGTCGCGCCGTACGTCGGAGTCTGGATCTGCAACGGCGACCTCAGTGGATACCGCCAGATCGCGATCGAGCCGGCTACTGGCGGAGGTGATCGGCCTCATCTCGCGGTCCCGCCGCCACTTCTGGCTCCAGGGAAGGAGCTGACTTGGTGGCTTGAAGTTAAAGATGCTCGGTCCACTTGACATACAAACAGATGTTCGTACAATGGTCTCATGACAGTGGGGTGTGGGGGTGGTGTGAGTGGGGCGGCGCTGGCTGAGCGCGTGATCCAGCTCGCCTTCGCTGTCGACCAGCTCAACCTCGAGCTCTCCAAAGCCACCGCCGCCT
>DASVEP010000244.1:0-3071 GCA_036380475.1 Candidatus Dormiibacterota bacterium | reverse complement strand
GCTCACCCGCTCGTAGGCGTCTTAGACTGTGGTCGAAGCCGAGAAGATGGTGCGCGAGAATCGCCTTCGCAGCCTGGAAAGGGAGCGGATGTACACGATCTTTGCTCCCCTGGACGTCAACGAGCCGCTGCCCCGCGAGCTGCTCATCGAGGCCCGCCGCCATCGCACCGTGGGTCGTCGCGAGCTCGCGGGCTTTTTGTGGTTGCCGGCCCTTGTCGTCGTGTCGCTTGTCGCACAGTGGATCCAGCTGAACGCACCTGTGACGCTTGCCTCGATGGCCCTCCTTCTCGTCGGTTTGGTGGTCTTCGTCAGGTCAGGCGGGCGCAAAGAAGGATCCTCGCCACTGAAATAGCGCCCCGCGGGCAAAGGTAATAATTCCAGCCATGACTCAAGCAGTTATCGCCGCCTTGGGCCGCTCGCCGATCGGCCGAGCTCGGAAAGGCTCGCTCGTCGATGTCCGGCCGGACGACCTCGCCTCATACGTGGTGACCAGGGTTCTCGACCAGCTGCCCCAGCTCGAGCGCTCCGAGATCGAAGACCTGATCTGCGGCTGCGGACTGCCGGGCGGCGAGCAGGGACACAACCTCGGCCGGGTCGTGTCGATCTTGAGCCGCCTCGACGTACCCGGGGTCACAGTGAACCGCTACTGCTCGTCATCGCTCATGACCACGAGGATCGCCGCCCATGCCATCGAAGCGGGAGAGGGCGATGTGTTCCTGTCCGTCGGCGTCGAGTGCGTGTCGCGCTACGGCAGTGGCTACCCGGATGCGCCCGACACGTACAACACGAGGCTCGTGCCCGGGAACGCGGAGGAGTATCCCGACATCTACATCGCGATGGGTCAGACGGCCGAGAACGTCGCCCGTCGCGAGAAGATCAGCCGCGAGGAGCAAGACCGCTATGCGGTCAAGAGCCAGAACGCCGCGGTGAAGGCGCGCGACGACGGGTTCTTCGAGCGGGAGATCATTCCGGTGCCGCTGCCCAACGGCGACATGTTCACCAAGGACGACGGCCCCCGGCCCGGGACGACCGTGGAGGTATTGGCAACGCTGAAGCCCGCCTTCCGAGAGGACGGAACGGTGACCGCTGGAAACTCGTGCCCGCTCAACGACGGCGCCGCAGCGGTGGTCGTGATGTCGGAGCGCAGGGCGAGGGAGCTCGGCATCAAGCCCATCGCCCGCGTCGTCTCGACCGGGTTGACCGCGCTGGAGCCGGAGTTCATGGGCCTCGGTCCGATCGAAGCGTCGAAACAGGCCCTCAAGCGGGCGAAGATGACCATCGACGACATTGACATCGTCGAGATCAACGAAGCGTTCGCCGCGCAGGTCATCCCCTCCGCGCGTGGGATCGGGGTCGATCCGTTCAGCGACAAGCTCAACCCTCATGGCGGCGCGATCGCGCTCGGCCACCCGTTCGGCATGACCGGCGCGCGGATCCTTTGCACGCTTTTGAACGGTCTCCGCGAGAAGGACAAGACCTACGGGTTGGAGACCATGTGCGTGGGCGGCGGTCAGGGCATGGCGATGATCGTGGAGCGTCTCAACTAGAGCCCTACCAGCCCATTCCGCGCGTTTGGCGTCAGACGTGCTGTTGGCGACTGGGGATTCCGCGCGTTTGGCGCCAAAAGTGCGGAAAGCCTAAAGACGAGGTCCGCACCACGGAGGTGGCGGCTAGACCTTGGCCGGCTCCTGCGTGGCTTGCAGCAGCGCGTCGAGGACACGCCGTAGGAGCGCCTTCATCGTCGTCCGCTCCTCGGCGCTGAAGTCAGCCAGGATCGCATCCTCGAGCGACTCGCGCGCCTTCTCGGCGCGGTCGACCGCGACGCGACCCGCAGCGGTGAGCTCCACCAGGTGCCGCCGGCGGTCGTTCGGGTCCCGGCGCCTGATCGACAGACCGGCCGCCTCGAGCTCGTTCAAGAGGAGGACGACGCTGTTGGCGTCGATCAGGAGGGCTGTTTCCAGCTCCTGCTGGGAGACGCCGCCGTTGCCGTGGTCCCGGACGTAGCCCAGGAGCATGAACTGCTTCAAACGCATGCCAAGGAGCTCTTCGGTGGTGCGCCGATGAAGCGCCTTGGAAATCTGGGTGATCAGCGAGATCAGCCCCGAACCTGAACCGCTCTGCATTTTCGTCATTTCTGATCCTACCACTAGATGAGAACCATTCCCACTTTCCAGATAATCCATGCAATAAGGATCATCATCGTCATGTTATAGTGATCGTCCCGATAGTTGGTTCGTCAGTGGAGGCGTTATGAAAATACATTCTTCGGCAATCAGACCCTCGATAAGCGACCGGCAGCGCTGGCTGGCGCTGGTGGTCGTCTGCCTCGGCCAGCTCATGATCGTGCTGGACTCGACGATCGTGAACGTCGCGCTGCCCTCGATCCAGCGCGACCTTCACTTCACCCAGGCCAACCTGACCTGGGTGGTAAACGCCTACCTGATCACCTACGGGAGCTTCCTTCTCCTGGCGGGCCGCGCCGGCGACCTGATCGGCCGTAAGCGGGTCTTCATCGCCGGCGTGGCGGTGTTCACCGTGGCGTCTGTGCTCAGCGGCCTGGCCTACGACCCGCTGACCCTGATCGCGGCGCGCTTCCTGCAGGGACTGGGTGGGGCGCTGTCGGCCGGCGTCATCCTGGCCCTGATCGTCACCGGCTTTCCAAAGCCTCGCGAGCGCGCACAGGCGATGAGCGTTTTCACGTTCGTCGTCGCCGGCGGTGGCTCGCTTGGGCTTCTGGCCGGAGGCATGCTCACCGAGATGATCAACTGGCACTGGATCTTCTTCATCAACGTGCCGATCGGCATCGGGACAGCGCTCCTCGGCTGGTGGCTGATTGAGCAGGACGAGGGACTTGGCCTGCGCCAGGGCGTCGACGTCGCCGGCTCAATCCTCGTCAGCGCCGCGATGATGCTCGGGATATACGCGATCGTGACGGCCTCCGACCAGGGTTGGGCTTCCGACCACACCGTCGGGTTCGGCGCAGCCGCCGCCTTCCTTCTGACCGCGTTCTTCTGGCTCGAGGCTCGGCTCGAGAACCCGATCCTGCCCCTTCGGATCCTCCGCATGCGCAG
>DASVEP010000243.1:0-3309 GCA_036380475.1 Candidatus Dormiibacterota bacterium | reverse complement strand
TATTCGGTCGGGTTCGAGCTCGTCATGCTCCAGTTCTGGGTTTTCGTCAGCCAGCACTTCAACCTGCTGGAGGGCAAGCGCATCTACCCGATCATCGCGGCCGGGTCGAGCATCGGCTACATCCTCGCCGGGCTCACGACGACGCTGGTCGCCATCGTCGCGACCGAACCGCTGATGTTCGTGTGGGCGTTCGGTGCGCTGGCTGCGGCGGTCATGTCAGCGTGGCTCGAACGGAGGCTCTTCCGTCCGAGTTTCGTCGACGACGCCGACGAGATGCTTGCCCGCGAGCACGTCGTGCGCCATCGCCAGGGCGTGATGAGGATCCTGCGCGGCGCGATCCAGTATTTGACGAGCAACCGCCTGGTGCTCGCGCTGGTCCTCCTAGCCCTGGTGCTGCAGGTGACCAGCCGCGTGGGCGATTACCTCGTGGCGAACATCTTCGTCGCGGCCACGCGCAACAACCTGCAGTCACTGACGATCCTCATCGGGAACGCGTGGCTCGCGAGCTACGTGGTGCAGCTGACGATCAGCCTTTTCATCGCGCCCTGGGTGCTGGACAAGCTCGGCGTCAAGAACGCGATCATGCTGCTCCCGCTCTTCACCCTGGTCGGTTTCGTCGCCGTGGCCGCGAACCCTGCGCTTGCGACTGCGCTGTTCCTGTTCATCGTTCGAAACGGGCTCCAGACCGGCCTCGACGATCCCGCGGAGAGCGTGCTCGGCAGCGCCTTACCGGCGCAGGTGGGTCCGAAGCTCAAGCTGCTGCTCGACAACCTGGTGCTTCCAGGCGCTGCCGTGCTTACGGGCGTCGGCCTGCTGCTCATTCAGCGACTGGTGCCGGCCTCGGTCGAGCTGCTAGCGGTCATCGGCATCGTGCTGGCCGTTCTGTTCATCGCGGCTGCGCTGCGCGTGCGCGGCCTGTACGTCAGCGCGATCTACGAGCGGTTGCGGACGCACGCCGTTTCCTTGAACGACTTCCAGCGAGCGCTCGGTAGGCCGACACCGGCGCAAGTCGACGAGTTGTCCGGTTTCATCCGCGGCGGCGACGAGAAGGCACGACCATTCGCGGCCGCCGCCCTGGCGAAGGTCGCGCCAGAAACGTTTGCATCGATGCTGCCCGAGCTGCTGGCGTCGCCGGACGGGTCAATACGCAGGCTGGCGCTCCAGCTCGCCCTCCCCAAAGCGGTGACCGCCGCGCAGCTCGCTGCTGCCGAGAACGACCCGGACGGTTGGGTGGTGGCTGCAGCCGCGGTCGCAGGAGCGGGTCAAGACCCGCCCTGGGAGCAGGCCGGCTTGTTGCTCCATCGGCTGTGGCACTCGGTGGATCCCAGCCGGCGAGCCGCCGCGGTGTGGGCGGCGGCGATCACCGGCGATCGCGTCACCGTGGTCGACGGCTTACGGGACCGCGACGCAATCGTGCGGTTGGAGGCGATACGAAGCTTCGCCAAGTTGAAGGCGGATGTACCTCAGGTCGCCGGCCCAATGGTCGCGTGCTTGCGCGACGACAACATCGAGGTTCGGCGCGAGGCTTTGCGCCAGGCGGTCCGGTGGGCGCCAAGCGGTGAGGAGCGACTCGCATTCGCCGAAGCGCTGGTGGCGTCGCTGGCGAGCGGAGACCGCGAGGTGCGGCGGCTGGCGTCGGAGGCGATGGCGGCGCAGGTGCCCGAAGCGCTGGCGCTGACATTGCCGCTGTTGGAATCCCGCGAGGAAACTGCCGCAGCCGCTGTCGAGGCTCTCATCCGGAGCGGTCGCCCCGATCTGTTCAAGCGCGTGCGGGTGCACCTCGAACACCTCCTTGGCGATGGCTTGAGGTCGGCACGCTTGTCGACGCGTGCTGCCGCCAGCTCCCGCGTCCACACGAATCGCGACGGAGCGGCTGCGTTCGCGTTCCTGCGTATCGCCCTCGACGATTATTCGGGCCATGCTGCCGACTCAGGGCTGGGCGCGATGCGAGCGTTGCACGGCAAACGTGGGTTTGCAACCGTGGAGCGAGGGGTGACTTCGAGCGATTCGCAGGCGCGCGTGGAAGGCCTGGAAACGTTGTTAAACTTCGGCCCCGGATGGCTCGCCGGACCACTGGCGCAGCTCCTCGACCCGGACGCGTTCGACCCGGGTTCGGCGCGCGCCCTGTCGGATGCAGAGCTGGAGGCACTTGCGAACCATGCTGACCGGTGGGTCCAGGAGGCAGCCGTTGCGGCCGCCAGTGGGCTGGGCGACGGCATGAAGGAGCTGATCGCGCTCAAACGTGTGCCACTCTTCAGCACCCTGACGCTCGAACAGCTGTCGAGCATCGACCGCCTGATGGTGACGCGGCATTACGCCAAAGGCGAGTCCATCTTCATCAAGGGCGACGTCGGGACCGAGCTGCTGGTGGTGCTCGATGGGGAAATTCGCATCCACCTCGACCATGAAGGCCGGCAGGTCACGCTTGCACGTCTTGGGCCGAGCTCCGTGGTCGGGGAGATGGCGGTGTTCGACGATCAGCCACGCTCTGCGAGCGCACAGGCAACGGAAGCCTCGACGGTGCGCGTGCTGCGGCGCGACCGGCTGCAGGCGCTTGTCCACGAGCATCCGGAGGTCCTGCTGGAGTTCGTGAAGAACCTGAGCCAGCGAATCAGGGAAATGAACGAGCAGCTAGAGGCCGGGACGCCACCGGCCGAGGGCCGGATTGCCCCGTCCACGGTGAGCCCCGGCGGGAGAGAATAAAGACATGCGCACGAGCGTCCAGCGTCCGCCTCTCCGCAAGGCGCTGACCGACGCCATCCGGATCTTCGGAGTGCTGGCCGCGCTTCTCGTGTTCGACAAAGTGACTGGCGACGATGTGCTCACTGCTGTCCTCACGTTCGTGATTTGTGGTGGGTATGTGGCCTGGTTCTTCTGGACCCATCGCTACCAGTAGCCGGCCGAATTCGGACAAGCGCGCGCTAACAACCTAGAATCCCGGCGAATGCCACGGCGCACGCTGGGGCTGGCCCTGCTGTTTCTACTGGTGACCTCTTTCCATGGCCTCCCTAGCGAAGCAGGCTTCGCCAGGGGATACATGCTTGCCGGCGCTCCGGTGGTGCCGGGCCCTTCGATCAAAGCTCCTGCGACTTCCTTCCTGTCGCACTGGACGCCGGTGCAGCTATTGATTCCGCGGATCTCGGTCGACGCATCGGTCGAGGCGCGCGGGCTTGACACCAGCCGCAACCTCGACACCCCGCGGGACTATCGCGACGTCGCCTGGTACAACCTCGGGCCTGCTCCCGGCCGGCCAGGGAACGCAATCATCAACGGTCACGTCAACTGGTGGACCGGCGCGGCCGTGTTCGG
>DASVEP010000242.1:0-15413 GCA_036380475.1 Candidatus Dormiibacterota bacterium | reverse complement strand
ATCGCTGCTCTTGCGCTTTCCGGCCTTCCGGCGGAGCCGCGCTAGCCGTGATTCGAGCGCTGGAGCCTCCTCGGGCATCCTGAGCTGCGCCGCCTCCACCACGGCGATCGCGGCCTGGGGGTCCCGCCGCCGCCACTCCAGGAGCCTCGCCCGAGCGACCGACAGGCGGATGTCCTCGCTGACGCTGGACTCGAGCCAGGTCAGCAAGCGGTCGGCGGCGGCGACGGAGCCACCGCGCAACAGCCGGCGAGAGATGAGCAGGCCGGCGGTTGCCGAGGCCTCGTCTTTCGCAAACGATGTCGCATGGCGAAGCGCGCGCCAGCCGTCGGCGCGGGCTCCGCGACGAAAGCGATGGCGCCCGAGTGCCAGCCAGTCGGAAGCATCCATTCCGGCGTCGCCGCCCTGCAGGCGTGCGAGCAGCCGGGAATGCAGGTGGACGAGGCTGATGACGTCCAACCGGTTGTGCTCGAGGACTGCTTCCAACAGCGGGCTCGCACCGCGGTTCAGGTATGCGAAATATGCGTCCGGTATCAGAGCGCCCGCGACGGGATCATCGCGCTCGTAGCCCAGCAGCCGCTCCTCGACCGTGCGCAGTGTGCAGCTCTCCAGCCGGTGCCGATAGAGCGCTCGGACCAGGGTGAGCAGGTCGACGTGCGGCGGCGACGCGAGCTCGCCTGGCATCCGCGCCATGACCCAGCGGGTCCTCAGCACGGGCAGGTCGAATGAGCCGCCGTTGAAGCTCGCCAGGCCGTCGGCCGGTTCGAGCTCCTGGTTCAGCCGGTGGAGAAACGCGGACTCTAGGCCGGGTTGGGGTAGGAAGACCTGGGCCAGCCGCAGCCCGCAGTCGATCGGACGCGCGACCGCGGCGGCGAAGGCATACATCCCCGACCCTCCGCCCAGCCCGGTCGTTTCCGTGTCGAGGTAGGCGATCGAGCCCGGGTGTGGTTCCAGGGCAGGAAGCGGGATGACGTCCTCGCGCAAGAGCGCGTTCCCGAAAGGAGTCGGAACTGCTTCAAAGCCTCGCGGGAGGGCAGCCTCGTGGCGCTGCCGCGGCCTCGGCGCGCCGCCTAGACGGTCAAGACGCTCGCGGAGGTCGCGGACAGCAGTCGCAGGCATGCGCTCTTGGCTCCTTCCACGAGATGAAGCGGTCCGATGCAGGAGGGACAGCCCGCAAAGCAAGGGCATTCGCGGACCAGATCGGCGGCATGCTCGAGCAGCTCGCCGTGCAGCTCGTACATGCGCCGCGAGTAGCCGACTCCGCCCGGGTAGACCTCGTAGACAGTCACGGTCGGCAGGCGCGTCGTGGCCGAGCGCACCTCGGCGACCGCCCCAAGGTCGCGCGGATCGCACATCAATCGGATGCTGGCGACGTGGCGAAGCGAGTGCGCCATTCCCTGCAGGCCGGCCTCCAGCGTTTCGCGGCCGAGTGCCGTCCACAGCTCTTCATCGACGGTGATCCAGTAGCCGGTCGTGTGGAGCGTCTGCTCGGGTAGGTGAATGGGACCCGAGCCGATGTTCTCGTGGGTGTGGAACCGGATCTTCTTGAACATGCTCGCCAGGGAGGTGATCTTCACCTCGCCGTGACTGCGGCTGAGCGAGTCGCCATCGGGGCCCGCAAACGTATCGAGCACCTGCACCGTCACCGACGCGAGCGCGTCCGTGTAGTAGTCGACTTCGACAGGGTGGACGTACGCCTTCTTCTCCTCCCAGTCGAGACGGCTGACGTGGAACTGCGCCCCTTCGTGGAGGTAGACCGCCTCTTCATGGAGCAGCACCGGCGCCGAGAATTGATCCATCTCGCCGATGACGGACGGCCTCGGCTGCGACGTATCGATGATCACGACGTTGTCGGCCGCGATGCGCCGCAGGTGCACCTCCTCCGCGGGGAAGGCCTGGCGGCTCCAGAACCAGCGCCCCGCGGATCGGGTCGCCGAGCCGTCCTCCTCGAAGATGCGCAGCAGGTCGGCGACGTCGGTCCTTCCAAGACGTTCCTCGGCCTCGAAGGGCAGCTCGAAGAGCCCAGCCTGCAGGTGGCCCGCGAGCAGAAGGAGGTTGTCGGGGTCGATCAGGCCTTCTTCGGGGTCCGTGCTCAGGAAGTACTCCGGGTGCCGAACGATGAACTGGTCGAGCGGCGAGCTGGAGGCGACGAACACGCCTACAGACCCCGAGCGACGGCCGGCGCGTCCAAGCTGCTGCCACGTCGAAGCGATCGTTCCCGGGTAGCCGACGAGGATGGCCGTCTGCAGGCTCCCGATGTCGATGCCCAGCTCGAGCGCGTTAGTGCTGACGACAGCCGTGATCTCTCCGTCTCGCAGCCCGGCCTCGATCTCTCGTCGGTGCAGTGGAAGGTAACCGGCGCGGTAGCCGCGCACGCGCTGGGTGGCGTCGAGACGCGGGGCAAGATCCTGGCGCAGGTAGCTGAGCATCACCTCGACCTGGAGCCGGCTGCGGCAGAACAGGATCGTCTGCACGCCCGCGCGAATCCAAGGGGCGGCGATGCGCCGCGCTTCCAGCATGGAGCTGCGCCGGATACCCATCTCGCGACTGAGCAGCGGAGGGTTGTAGAAGATGAGGCGCCGCTCGCCTCTCGGAGCGCCGCTGTGCTCGATGAGGGTGATGTCCTCTTCTTCGAGAAGCTTCTTCGCCAGCTCGAGCGGGTTGGCGATCGTCGCCGACGCACATATAAAGGTGGGGGACGACCCATAGAAGGCGCAGATCCGCTTGAGCCGGCGGATGACGTTGGCGACCTGGCTGCCGAAGAGCCCGCGATAGGTGTGCAGCTCATCGATGACGACGAACTCGAGAGTCGAGAAGAGCCGCCGCCATCGCGTGTGGTGCGGAAGGATGCCCGTGTGCAGCATGTCCGGGTTGGTCATCACGACATGACCGGCCTCGCGGATCGCCGTCCGGCGCCCCGGTGCAGTGTCGCCGTCGTATGTGTCGACGCGGACGTCGATCGGCAGCCCATGTTTGAGGGCGCTCAGCTCCGCGAGCTGGTCTTGCGCCAGCGCCTTGGTCGGATAGACGTATAAGGCGCGCCGTTCCGGGTTCTCGAGCAGGCGCTGCAGAACGGGCAGGTTGTAGCAGAGTGTCTTGCCGCTGGCGGTCGGCGTCACCACGACGAGATGGCGGCCGCTGCGAACAGCCGAGTACGCGTCCGCCTGGTGGGTGTATAGCTGTTCGATTCCACGTGCAGCCAGCGCTGAGGCGAGCTCCGGTCGCATGTCCGGGGGCAGCGGTGCAAACCGGGCTGGCACGCCCGGAAAGACATGGTCGAGGGTTATGTCTCCAGGAAAGTCGGCAGGAATGAAGGCAGGAGAGCTGGACATCACGCGCTGGGGAGGTTAGACGAACATTCGTTCGGAGTCAAGCCGGCAAGCGCACCCGGACTACACGCCGGGTTCAGAGGCCGATTTCGAGCGTCTTTATCGCGACTCGTACCGCCGGGTCCTGGGGACGCTCGTCACGATGCTGCGCGACCGGGCAGCAGCCGAGGACTGCGCGCAGGACACTTTCGAGCGCGCCTACAAGGCCTGGAAGTCGTGGCGTCCCGATGCGCCGGCTGAAGCCTGGCTGCACCGCATCGCGATCAACGTGGCCATAAATGCCCAGCGACGCGAGCGCCTGCAGGAGGCCGGAGCGATGCTCCGCCGTTTGGGCCGGCCGTTGGCGACGGCCGATCCCGCCGCGGTCGCCGAGCGATCCGACCTGCTGGCTGCCCTGCGCAAGCTGCCGGCCAAGCAGGCGGCCGCGATCGTGCTCCGCCATTTCCACGGTTACACCAATCGTGAGATCGCAGTCTCCCTCGGAGTGCCCGAGCGGACCGTCGCCTCGCGCCTCGCCGCTGCGCGGGCCAGGCTGCAGCAGCTCATCGAGGCCCCAAACAAAAATGGGTAGTTTCGTCGGTGGCTTGGTTCCTTCTTGCCGATGAGCGGAACCGGCGACTTCGAACGAGACCTGGAGCGAGACCTGCACCGCATCCTGGATCCGATCTCGGCGACGCCCATTCCGCCTCGAAGAGCACCGCTGTCGGGAGGCGTCATGAAGAGATTTTTGGGCGGCGCGGGGGCCGCGCTCGGCCTGAAGCTGGTCACCGGACTCGCGGTGGCGGCGTCAGCCGCAGTGCTGGCAGGAGCGGCGACCGAAGTCGTCGTCACCCGCAGCGTGAACCCGTCCGACTGGAGCCGGCAGGTGCACCAGACGATGGATGGGAACCAGCACGGTCAGCAGACCGACACGGTGAAACCTGCTCCCACCACCAACGATGCCGGCGGTGACGTGAAAAACGGCGGCAACGCCAACGGTTCTGGCAATGGCGGCAGCACCGGCGGCAGCAACGGCGGCACCAACCCGAAAAAGCCTTTGGGTTCGCCACCGACCGGGGGCAACGAGCACCCCGGACCGCCTCCCGTCCCCGCGAACTAGCGACCTACCGAGGCACGACCTTCCATCGCTGCCCGTCGACGGTGTCGGTCACTGATACACCCATCGAAGCGAGCTCATCGCGGAGACGGTCAGAGGTTTGAAAGTCCTTTTCTGCACGGGCCTGCTCGCGCGCTGCGAGAAGGGCACCGGCGGCCGGGGGCAGGTCTGGCGAAGGTGCCGTCCGGTCCAGGTCCAACCCCAGGACTCGGTCCCACCGGATGAGCAGCCGAGCCTTGTCGGCTTCGGGCAGGTCGGCGCGGAGCAGCTCGGCAACGAGCGCCATCGCGGCCGGCAGGTCGAGGTCGTCCGCGATGGCCGCCCTGAACCGGGCTTCGAAAGCATCAGCTTTCTGAGGTTGCGATGGCGCCTGATCGGCCGCACTCCAGTCGGCAACCCTGCCGCGAAGATGGGCTAGCGCCCGGTCAGCGCCGGCGAGACCCTCCGTGCTGAAGTTGAGCTTGGTCCGATACTTCGCCTGCAGCGCCAGGTAGCGAAAAGCGAGCGGATCGAAACCCTGCTCGACGAGCTCGGTGATGCGAAAGAAGTTGCCCGCCGATTTCGCCATCCTCGCGCCGGCGAGAAGGAGCAGGCCTCCGTGCATCCAGTGATTGACGACGCGATGGCCGGTCACCCCCTCCGACTGCGCGAGCTCGGCCTCGTGATGAGGGAACACGTTGTCGGCACCGCCAGTGTGGATGTCGAATCTCTCGCCGAGGATCGACATCGACATCGCCGAGCATTCGATGTGCCATCCGGGGAATCCCAGGCCCCAAGGGCTCTGCCACACCTGCAAGCGGTGCTCGCCGGCCGCCTTCCACAATGTGAAGTCCCCTGGATGGCGCTTGCGAGGGTCGACCTCTCCCCTCGATCCGGCGAGGAGCTTGTCTGTGCTGTTGCGCGACAGCTTTCCGTAAGCGGGAAAGCTTGCGATGTCGTAATAGACGGTGCCATCGACTGCGTACGCGTGTCCACGATCGATCAGCTTTTCGATCAGGTCGATCATCTGTGAGATGTACTGCGTGGCCAGGGGTTGGTGATCGGGAGGACGGATGTTGACGAGCGCCGCATCCTCCATGAAAGCCTTCGTGTAGTAGGCGGCAATCTCCTCAGGCGATTTGCTTTCCAACCGCGCCGAGACGAGCATCTTGTCCTCGCCTCGGTCGAACGTGTCGTCGGTCAAGTGCCCGACGTCCGTCACGTTCATCACTTGTTCTGTGCGATAACCGAGGTACTCGAGGCTGCGTCGAAGAAGGTCGGGGAGCATGAATGTGCGCAGGTTGCCGATGTGGACGTATCGGTAAACCGTGGGGCCGCACGAATAGATGCGGACGGTTCCGTTATCCAGCGGCACGAGGTCTTCCTTCTGGCGGGTGAGTGTGTCGTACAGGCGCACGGTCGTCATCCGATCGAATCTATGCTCCCAGTAATGCGAGCACTCAGGCTGGATGGCCGGACTGCGACCCCCGGGGACGTCGAAGGTCGGGTCCTCGTGCACGATCTCGGCTCCGACCTGCGCAAAGGGACCGTGCTCTCGCGCGCGCATCTCGACCGGGTGCGGCAGTTCGGAGAGGTTCATGTCGTCGAGCTCGAGCCAGGCGACCTGCATGAGGACGTGGCCGCGAAACGGCTCGCCTCCGCCTTGTCGGCGCCGAATCTGGAACCGCAGCCTCCAGTGCTGAGCCAGGCCAGGCTGATCGCAAAACGACGTGGCCTGGTTCGGGTTCGCTCCGAGCTGGTAGACGCGATCAACGCACTCGGGTCCTTGTCGGTGTTCACCCTCATGGACGGGCAGGCGGTTGCCGATGGCGAGGAGGTCGCGGGCTGCAAGGTCACGCCGGTCGCGGTGCCGGGCCGTCTCATCGAGGACGCGGAGCGCATCGCCCGCGAGCAGGGCCCGATCATCGAGCTGGTCCCTTTCCGTCCGCTGCGCACGTTCGTCGTCGCGACGGAGCGCCTCAAGCCGAAGGCGCGGGACCTATTCCGCGCCGCAGTCACTGCCAAGCTCGGCTGGTACGGGGCTGAGGTGCTCGCCGTGCGCGAGGTCGCTCGGACGCCGGATGCCGTCGCCGCCGCATACCGGGAAGCCAGCGACAGCAAGGCTGAGCTGATCCTGTTCGCGGGGGCGTCGGCGATCGACCCATTGGATCCCGCATATGCGGAGCTGACCAAAGCCGGCGGGCGTCTGCTCCAGCTTGGAGCCCCCATGCACCCGGGGAGCATGCTCTGGCTGGCGCGGCTGGACGGCGCCGCGGTCGTCGGCGTCGCCTCCTGCGCCGGCTTCGGTCGCTCGAGCTCACTCGACCTTCTGCTGCCTTTCGTCTTCGCGTATGGCCGGGCGGACGCCCGGGACCTGCTGCGGCTGGGCCACGGCGGCCTGATCGAATCCGGGGCCGGCCGCCGCTTCCCTCCCTATTCATGACCCCTGGGCTGAGGCGCGGCATCGACCTCTTCAACAGTGGGCGCTACTGGGACGCGCACGAGGTCTGGGAGCACGAGTGGATGCCCGACCGCAAGGGACCAGATTCGGGTTTCTACAAAGGCCTGATCCAGGTTGCCGCGGGCTGCCTCCACTACACGCGACGCAACCGGCGCGGGACAGTCAACAAATGGCGAAGCGGCGCGGACTACCTGCGGCCCTACCTGCCGGAACATCGCGGCATCAGCCTCGAACCGCTCGTCCGCGCGGTCGATGGCTACCTGCAGGCGATGGCCGGGCCGGAGTGGCCGGAGCTGACGATGCCGATAATCGCCTGATGGCAGTAGAGTCACGACCGGAGGCCCTCGACGGATCTTCGGCGCCCATGCGGCCCATCTGCGTTGTTGCGGCCTCTGCTCCTCGCTCACGCATCAACGGATGCGCTCGCTTCGGTGCTCGGCCGCGCCTAGCATCTGGACCACCTGGACACCGAATCTCTCGCCGAGGTCTCCGCCCGTGACTCTCCTGCCGTCCGAGTACTCACGGGTCAATCTCTCGAGTGACCCCATTTACCGCTACCTGCGCATCACGAAAGGGGGGCCAGGCGGCGTGCCCGGACGAGCGGCGGAACAGGACCTCGTCGACAGCGCCTGGCTGCAGCGTTTGCGGCGCATCCACCAGCTGCAGAGCGCCTGGTGGGTTTTCGCGACCGCAGAGCACTCTCGATTTCAGCACGCTCTGGGCGCGATGCACCTGGCGGGCGAGTGGGCGCGTCATCTGCATCCGACCCTGGCGGCAACCTGCACCAGCACGCCTTCGGCCGCCGTCGTCGAGGAAACGATGCGCATGGCGGGTCTTCTCCACGATGTGGGGCACGGCCCGTTCGGCCACTTCTTCGACGAGAACTACCTCGACACATGGGGGATCGACCACGAGGTCATCGGCCGGGCGCTGATCACCGGGCCGTTGGCCGAGCTGGTCGGCGGCCTCGGCGCCTCCCCGACGGCCAACTTCGAAACGGGTGAACGCATCGACCCGAGGTGGGTGGCCTACTTGATCGCGGCGCCGGAGCTGGACGGCTTCGAAGCCCCCGCCTGGTTGGTCGCCCTGAAGCCCGCGATGGTCGGCGCGTATTCGGCCGACAACATGGACTATGTCCCTCGCGATTCCTATATATGTGGTGTCGCGGCCGGGCCCGTCGACATCCAGCGCATCCTCCACTATTCCTTTATCTCTGAGCGCGGCCTGACGCTCCACGCCCACGCAGCCGAAGCGCTCTACATGTTCCTCAGCGCGAGGCTGTACCTGTACGAGCAGGTCTACTTCCACCGCACCGTGCGCCGCATCGATCTCCAGCTTCGTGAGGTGTTCCGGCCGACAGTCGAGCTCCTGCTGAAAGGGAGCCCTCTCGATTGGCTTGACGACTACCTGATGTTCACCGAGTGGGCGCTGTTGTCCGAAGTCAACCGCTGGGCACTGGGCGAAGGCGATGCTCGGAAGCGCGAGCTGGGCAGTGCATGGGCCGACGTGGTCGCCCGCAAGCTCAAGTGGCGGCTCATCTACCAGGGCCACACGGACGCCATCGACGCCGCGGCCGCGCTCGGCGTCACACGCGAACAGTTCGCCGGCATGATCCGCGAAAGGCTGCCGGTCCGCTTGCGCTCCATCGAGTTCGAGGTCGACGTCGCCGCACAGGAGTCCCGCGCGTTCAATCCGATGAACGAAACCACCGACATCCTCATCTACGACCCGCTCGAAGAGCGCTATCAGCAGAGCCAGGTGCTGGACCTCTTCCGCCGGCTGCCGGTGCGCATGACGCTGTTCAGGATCTTCGTGCGCGACACCGCGCACAACCGCGAGCTGATCGCCGCGGCGAACTCAGTGCTCGGGGCTACGACCTAGTGGCGTGTGTGGGAATCAGCTCGACAAGGCGCGGCCTCGGCGGCCGGAGCCAAGGAGACGACGAGCACGTGATGGAGCGCATCGCGTAGATGCGTAACCGAGCGCGCGCAGGAGTCGACGCCGGCTTCAGCGCAGCCCGGCGGACTAGGCCGATGCATTGGCGAGCGCCTTCCCAGACGCGCCACTAGTAGTCGTCGTCGCCGCCGTCGAATCCGCCGCCGGAGTCGTCATCGCCGCCGAAATCGTCCCCACCGCCAAAGTCGTCGCCGCCGAAGTCGTCGCCGCCCTCATCGCCCGAGCGTGCGGTGGCGAAGGTGGAGACGAGGCGCTTCAGGGCAGGCTTGCCGCAATGGGGGCAGACGGGGTCGGGCGACGAATAGCTCGGCAGCAGCGCAGACGAACGCTTGCCGCACGCGTCGCACCGATATTCATAGATCGGCATCCCTACCATTCTTCAACAAAGTGATCGAGCTGGCACGAATCCGCGCGGCAGCCGAGCGCGCCCGGCCTCATGTCTATCGCACCCCCTTGATGCCGGTCGAAGGCGCGCTGCTGAAGCTCGAGTGCCTCCAACCGACCGGGAGCTTCAAGGTTCGAGGGTTCTTCGCGGCCGCGCTCGCGCTGCCGGAGGAGAGGCGACGAGCGGGCTTGATCACCGTGAGCGCGGGCAACGCAGCCCAAGCCTGCGCATACGCCGCGCACGCGCTCGGGGTGCCGTGCCGTGTTGTCATGTATGACACAGCGCCCGCGACGAAGATCGATGGCGTCAGGCGCTGGGGCGGTGAGCCGGTTCTCATGCCGCGCCCAGCGGTCCTCGATTGGCTCACGAACCGCGCCTGGGAATCAGGAACCGAAGCATTCATTCACCCGTTCGCGGACCCCGAGGTCATGGCCGGCCATGGTGGTTTGGGACTCGAGCTGGTGGAGGACGTGCCCGACCTCGCCAGGGTCGTGGTCCCGGTTGGAGGCGGTGGATTGATCGGCGGCACGGCCTCGGCGATCAAGCGCCTGCGCCCCGAGGTCGAGGTGATCGGCGTCCAGTCGGACGGCTATCCGCTGTGGACGCGCGTGCTGGAGGCGGGCGGTCCTGTGTCGCTCACACCGAACACGATTGCGGACGGGACCTCGGCGCCGTTCGACCCCACCATGCTCGGCTTGATGAAAGAAGTCGTCGATCGCTGGCTCACCGTGCCAGAGCCCCGTCTGCGCGCGGCAATTCCCGAGCTTGCAGTTGCCGGGAAGGTCGTGGCCGAGGGCGCAGGAGCCCTCGCATTCGCGGCTCTCGAGCAGCTGGCGCCCGGACCGACGACGGTCGCGATCGTCAGCGGGGGCAATATCGATACGAAGCTCCTCGCGAGCCTCCTCAGCTAGCGGCGGTCGGCGTCGCCGCGGGCCACGGTGCCTGGGCCATCGCCCACGGGCCGTACCGAGTCACGCCGATCAACATCCACGCGAACAGCGCGGCGGTTGGGATCCCGACCGCGATCGAGATCCAGGTGAACCACGATGGAAAGTTGTAGAGGTTCATCATTGAAGATCCGCGGGCGGCGGTGGCGATGTTGAGCGGCAGGCCCACGGTGCCGAGTCCAAGGAAGACCAGCACGACATAGAACATCCACGTCCATCGCTGCAGCGCGCCGATGACGATGACTGCGCAGACGGCGACCCCGATGATGGCCGCGACCCAGAGCGCGCCCGTCATCAAGTTTGTGAAGCCGGTGATGACGTCAGGTGGCGGCGGTGACACATCAGGGTTCAGGGCGACCTGGCGTTGAAAAGACTGGGTCATGATCTGGTCCATGTATGAGGACATCCAGAGCGGGAGGCTCAGTGCGTACAGGCCCGACAGCACATACCAGGCCGCCACCGTGTACTGCATCGGCCTCGTCCACGGCGTCGGCACGCGCGCGGGCGCGGACTGCTGGTAGGGCTGGTAGGCGGGTGCCGGCGCGACCATGCTGGTCACTGGAACCCATGCCGACCCGTTCCACCGCCAGCGGCCGTCAGGCGAAAGCGTGCTGATCCACTGGGAGCCATCCCAGTAATACATGCCGTCGTCCGACAGCTTCAGGTCGCTCATTTCCGTACTTTAGGCGCTGCGTGACCGCTGATCTGATCCTCGCCAAAGGCCGCATCCGCACGCTGGGGCGCGGCAGGCTGGCGGCCTGCGACCACCTGGCGATCCAGGGTGGGGTCGTCGTCGCCGCCGGGGGCCGTGAGGTGTTGGGACTGCGCGGGCCGCGCACCCGCGTCGTCGATCTGGATGGCGCGGCGGTGCTGCCCGGGTTCAATGACGCGCACGCGCATGTCGTCTATTACGGGCTGACGCGCTTCGGCGCCGACCTCGGCGGCACCCACAGCGTGGCCGAGATCGTGAAACGTCTGCGCGCCCACGCACCCAGGCTGAAACCAGGCGAATGGCAGCAGGGGATGGGTTACCGTGCCGCCGAGCTGGCCGAGCGCCGGCCGCCCCACAGGCTGGAGCTCGACCAAGCGACGCGAAGCCGACCGGCATTCATCGACGAGCGTGGCGGCCACGCGCGCGTGGCCAACTCAGCCGCGCTGGCTGCCGCCGGCATCAGCGATCTCACCAAGGATCCACCTGGTGGGCGCATCGGTCGCGACACCGACGGCACGCCGAACGGTCTTCTTCTCGAGTCCGCGATGAGGCTGGTCGCGGACGTGCAGCCGCCGATTGGGCTGGCTCGCCGGATGGAGGGGATCCTGAAGGCGCAGCGCCTTTTGCTCTCGCGCGGCATCACCTCGGTTGGCGCCGCGGTCAATCGCGGTTTCGCAGACGACCTGCGCGCCTACCAGCTGCTCGCCGAACGCGGCCGGCTGAGGATGCGCGTGAACGAGTTCCTTTCGTGGGAGCTGCTCGAGGCCGCGGCCGGGTTGGGCGCAACCGCCGGGTTCGGCGGCGATGTGGTGCGGGCTGGGCCAATCAAGGTTTTCGTCGACGGCGGCGCAGAGCGCGTTGCGATGCGATCTGGCAAAGCGGTGTGGCGAACCAATCCGGCCGAGCTGCGCGACATCGTCGCGACCGCGTCACGCGCGGGGCTGCAGGTGGCGGCACATGCCATCGGCGACGGCGCGATCGCTGCAATGTGTGATGCGGTTGAGTCGGCCGGCGCGGTGACGCTTCGACACCGTGTCGAGCACTGCACGATCTGCCCGCCGGATCTTCAGCGCCGCCTTGCCCGCCTCGGCATGGTTGCCGTGATGCAACCGATGGCCGCTCGATTCGCGCAAGAGCCTTCCTCTCCATTTGGAGCGCATGATCGATGGAACCTGGCAGCGCACGGTCCGTTGATCAAAGCCGGCGTGCCGGTTGCGTTCAGCTCGGACCTACCTGTGCTGACCGACCCCAACCCCTGGCTCGGTATCCGCGCGGCCGTGGAGGACCGGATCAACGGCATAAGCGAGCTGGCCGCGCTCAAGGCATATACATCCACCGGCGCCTACTCGAGCTTTGAGGAGAACATCAAAGGCACGCTCGAACCAGGAATGCTGGCCGATCTCCAGGTCTACGACCGGGACCCGCTCGCGCAACCGCGCGCGCGTTGGCACAGGCTCCGGCCCAGAGCGGTGCTCTTAGGCGGGAGGTTGGTGTTCGGTTCGGAGCTCTAGCCCTCGGGTTCGCGCGGCGACGGGTCGGCGATGGCCATCGAGGGCGACTCGACAGTCGTCGGCGCGGCCGCGGTGTTGCTCGCTGTTCGGCGCCGTGGCGCAGCCCTTCGGGTGGCCGCCCTGCGCGGTGCGGCCGCCGCCTTGGCGGCAGGTTTCCGCGTGGCAGGGCGACGCGCTGTCCGCCGAGGCGCGGCTTTGGGCGCGGCGGCGCGCGATGACGCGGTGCGGGCCATCTCCTGCACCTGTTTCGAAAGCCTGTCGAGGCGCTTCAACGCCGCCTCGAGGTCAACCTGGCTCGCCGTGCGGTCGAGGCGCGTCCGCAGCTGCTTGATCGCGCCTTCGAGCGTCTTTTGGCCATCCCTGATGCTGCGGTCGATCTGCTTCCGAACGTCAGGCGGAAGGCGCCGCTCCGCCTGGCGAAGGTACGACCTGCCAGCCTTTACCGCCCGATTCAGAAGCTTCGTACGCGAGGACGCGCGCTTCCTCGTTGCCATGCCCTACCTCCCGTGTTATCAGCGAGCCGCCGGCCATAACGCACCGCATTAGTATTGGCCCGAAATGAAGGTGTCGATGTGACGGTGTTAGCCGAAACACACCTTATCAAGAAGTATGCAAATCGCAAGCTGTACGACACTCGTACGAGCCGCTACATCACGCTCGAGGGAATCGCGGACCTGGTTCGCGATGGCAAAGACATCCAGGTGGTGGATCGGGACACGGGCCAGGACCTGACGCAGGTCACTCTTTCTCAACTGGTGCTGTCGGCTGAAAAGCGCGGGCCGGCGCGATTGGTCGATGCGGGCGCCGACGCCATTCACGACCGCGGGCAGGCTCTGCTCGACTACGTGCGGAAGACGCTGAACGTCCCCGGAGACCTCGTCAACCAGGTCGAGAGGCGTCGCGGCGACCTGGAGTCGATGGTCGATGAGGCGATAGAGCGCGCGCTGCGAAGGCTGCGCATCCCGAGCCGCAATGACATGGACCGGCTCAATGAACGAATCGACGAGCTGTCGGCGCAGCTAAAAAAGCAGAACGCGAGTACTTCGGCTAAAACGAAGTCCCGAAAGCGCAACGCTTAGCTCTTTAGTCAGATCTTGGTGGAGCTCTAGGCCGGACTACCCCGGCCGTCACCATGCGTGCAGCTTCCAGATGTCTCCCTGCGCCCCCGAGGAGCAGAGGGTTTACCGCTGGGGCCCCCACGCGCAGCGTGGGAGGTCATTGCCCTCCCTTGCGTCATGAAGGATTCGAGTAAACGAAAGGCCGCTGGGCGATGACCGCTCGGATGTCGAGGTCCGCCTCGACCCGATAGGTCGCGAGCCGCACCCGCCGGTCGCCTCGCAGCTGCTGGGTCATGAGGTCGGCGGCTTCCCCCAACCTGTTCGCGTCGCCGATGACCGAGATCGTCCATGGCGGGACAACGACAGCCCCGTCGATCGTGACCCCACCTGGCGTCTGCAGGATCGGGGTCCCGACCGCCACCCTGCGATCGTTCACTGCGATCGCCTCGGCCCCGGCGACAGCGAGGTTGTTGATCGCGTCCTGAAGGTCAAGCGCCTGAAGACCCGACGCGTCGACGACCATAACGATCCCCGGGCCATGGACCGGAGCCAACCCTTCGATTGCGCTCAAGCGCCTGGCTTCCGCGGCCAGCTCCTGTTCGGCGGCGGAGCTGCCCCCGGTCTGCAGCGCGGTCTTCCTCTGTGACAGGTCGGCGGTCTCCGCCGCCAGAGCATCGTTGGCGCGGTGCAGATCGTCGATGAGAAACGCAAGCGTCGTCGTATCGGTGCCGACCAGCGTCCTCTCAACCTCGGCCTGGCTGCGTATCTGCACTGTGGCCACCAGCGCAACGAGGAGGGCGATGAGCCAGATCTCGATCGCTCGCCCGGACCGGCGACGGGTGAGCCCGGTGCGCCTAGGAGGTGCTGACATGGGGTATCTGCAAGCTCGAGTCATAGGCCGGCAGCTTCAGGTCTGGGCTGCCGATGATCTTGAGGGCAATCTGAAACCGGACCTCGCGATCCCGGAGGTCGGGCAACGACGACGGGTCGTCTAGAGCCGCGAGCATGCGGTTGCGATCCCCGACCGCGAGGACTTTGACGGGAGACGAGAGCGGCGGCCCCTGGTCGATTACGACCTGGCCGGCTGAACCAGAGAAGGCTGAGAGCGGTGTGATCCTGCGGCCGCTCACGGAGATGGCCTCCGCTCCGGTCGCGAAAAGGAAGTTGACGACGTCCTGGACGTCCTGGTAGTTGATCAGGTAGCCCGCCCTGCCTCCCAGGTCCGGCCCTGGGATGCCGTCCGCGAGGTCGACTTCGACGCCGGGCCCGTGCACGGCCGTCAATCCGACATGTGCCCGCAAGTCCGCAACCTGGTTCTGAAGCTCCTGGGTCGTCGCCGACTGCTGGGCAGCAGCCCCCTCGAGGGCATTGATGCCCGCCCGGAGGGCCTCGATTTGCGCCCGAGACGACTCGTTAGCCTTCTCCAGATCCTGCACGCTCCGCACCAGCGCCTGGTAGCGGGCGACCTGGTTGGATGGCGTCAGGAGCTGGGCCTTGACCTGGCCGGCGACGACAAACCCGGTGGCCAGGGCGACCGCCGCCACCACGAAGATGCCAACGATCCGGCTCCGAGACACGAGCCAATTCTCGTTGACTGCACCAACACCGGCTTTGGGTAGTCCGTGCCGGAAGTTACAGAGTAGTATCGGTTTTCGCACATGGCGGTCGAGATCCGCGCCTCCGCTTTCCAGACCGCCCAGCGTCGGTTCGACGCGGCGGCCGATGTCATTGGCCTCTCCGACGACGTTCGCCGTGGCTTACGGGTGGTCAAGCGCGAGCTGACCGTGCACTTCCCGGTCCACATGGACGACGGCTCGGTGCACGTCTTCACCGGCTGGCGTGTGCAGCACAACATCAGCCGCGGCCCGGCCAAGGGCGGGGTCCGATACCACCCCGACATCGACCTCGACCTGGTCAAGGCGCTCGCGATGCTGATGACGTGGAAGTGCTCCGCGGTGGGCCTGCCTTACGGTGGCTCCAAG